>DROJ01000575.1 GCA_011321935.1 Bacteroidota bacterium
CCAACGGCGACTATTGCGCCCATTGTAACTATACGGAGGGCTTGATTGTCGATTATTTCGCCAAAAAACTCTGGTACAAATGGCCCGGCAATGTTTACTGGGCAGGCAACAGCGGCATCACCATCCCGCTCGACGAATGGAGCTATGTGGCCATGGTGGTTACCCCCGATTCGGTGACGCTTTACCTGAACGACCAAAAATACGTCTCCCACACCACCCAAGACACCGCTGACATCAACAACATCTATATTGGCTATGGCCACTATGGCAACTCTTTCCGCGGCAATATTGACGAGGTGACGATGTGGAAAAAAGCCCTCACCGAGGCCGACATCCGGCGGCTCCGGCACCTCACCAAAGAGGATGAAATCGGGGCCGACCCCGACCTCATCGGCTATTGGCAGTTCAATGAACTGGTGGACGGCAAGATGGTCATGGACAAGGCGGGGCTTCGCCACGGCTCGCTCCACGGTGGGGGCGTCCTTTCTGCCAGCACGGTGCCCGCAGGGGGCGGCGCTTCGCAAACCATTGATTTGAGCGCAGGCCAAACAGCGTATGATTTTGCCAATGTGGGGGCGAAAATATATATGTCGGACTGTGAAGAGCCCAATGGCCAAATGGTCATCAGCCGCCTCAACGTGGCTCCGGACGCACAGCCGAACATGAATGATTTTCCCGAAAATTATTGGATTATAAATCAATATCCCGAAGCGAGTTCGGGACAAGTTTTGGGCGGTGGCTTCCCTCCCCTCGACTCCATCGAGCTGACCCCGACCGATATGGGCTTCGTGAATATGCTGTCAAATGCCGAGGCTGGAATTCTCCATTTGCGGAGCGAAAACGGCGACAGCCTGACTTGGGAGACCAAAGCGAAAGGGGTTGACCTGACCTCCGGCACCCTGCGTTTTGACCGCAAAAGCACGGTGATGGGCAGTACCCAAATCACCCTGAGCAATGGCGCCCCGGTATTCGATGAGATTGACCCCGGGCGCATTTGCGAAGCGGACACCATCCCCGGACGGGCGCTTGAAATGACTGGGACAAGCGGTGAATATGTGGAAGTGCCCGCCTTAAATTTGAACACCAATACCTTCACCACCACGGCATGGGTGAAGTCCGATGGCATTCAAAATTCGTGGGCAGGCATTGTTTTTTGCCGGGGGGGAAGTACCACGGCGGGACTGAGCGCAGCCACGAACAATGAACTCCGCTATCATTGGAACGGGGGCGAATGGGGCTGGTCGAGCGGGGCATTTTTGCCACAGGACGAGTGGGCGCATGTGGCCCTCGTGGTCGAACCGACCACGGTGACCATCTACCTCAACGGTGTGCCGTACACCCGCACCCGCAACCACGCCATCGAGGAGTTCGACGTGCCCACCCGCATCGGTAGGGATGCGACGAGTAGCAGCCGAACCTTTGACGGGCAAATCGACGAGGTGTGCATTTGGGACCGGGCGCTTTCGCAAAATGAAATCCGGGAACTGATGCACCTGACCAAACAGGACATCCTCGCCACCGACCCGAACCTGAAAGTTTACCTCCAGTTCAATGAAACGGGCGGCAAAAGCTATGATAAAACAGGAAACAAAAACCACGGCGTTTTCCATGGAAATGGAACGGTTCGCACCACTTCTACCGCCCCGGTGGGGGGTGGTGTGAGCGGCCGGATGGACGTGACGGCGGGTGGCGTTTTTGCCTTCGGAAATACGGGCGTGAAATTGGGCTTCAACCCTGCCGCTGCTACTTATCCAAACGGCGAACTCTGCGTGAGCCGCCTCAACGTGCCGCCCGAAACATTGCCCGCTGCGGGAAGCATCGCTTCCGACGGGGTGTACTGGATTGTCGATAATTTCGGGACGAACAGCAATTTCACTGCGCTCGACAGTTTCGTGGTGGACGATGTGCCGAGCATCTATGCCGTGCATGAAAATACGCCTGCCCTTTTTTCGATTTTCAAAAGAAATTCCACCGCCTTCGGCAATACCTGGGGCAGTAGTTTCGACGCCGCCGATCTGGTCGTTGCCAATGGAAACGGGAGGGGGAAAATTACTTTTTCCACGGGAAGTGGCATTACGGGTTTCAGCCAGTTTGCCATCGGCGATACGAGGGGGGTGAAGCTGAGTTTAAAGGTCTTTCTGGAAGGCCCGTTTGCTGGCGGGCTACTGTCCGATGGTTTGCGCAGCGGTGGCCTTTTGCCGACAGGCGAACCATATACCAATCTGGGTTTTGCGCAAAAAGGCGGCGGCGGCGGCGAGCGCTGCAGTGCTGTTGTTTTTGCTGCGCCTGCGGCAAATAACGATGCCGTCGTTGATTGGGTGCAGGTGGAGCTAAGGGACAAAAACGCCCCGGCGACGGTGCTGTTCACCCGTTCGGCACTGCTGCAGCGCGATGGCGACGTGGTGGACGTGGACGGGGTTTCGCCCGTGAATTTTGCGCTCGCCGCGGCGGATGATTATTACGTGGCGGTGCGGCACCGCAACCATTTGGGGGTGCGTACCCCGACGGCACTCAGCCTCTCGTCCACGCCGGCTGTCCATGATTTTACGACCTCCCTTTCGCAGGCATGGGCCGACCCCTCCAACTCCATCAACGATGCTATGAAAGACCTCGGCGGAGGTGTCTTTGGGCTTTGGCGGGGAACGACCAACGGCGACAACCTGCTCAATGTATTCGACCTGTTGCAGACCAAAATCGAAATCACTCCAAACCGGGCCGATGTCTATACCAAAGGTGACCTGAACATGGACGGGCTGGTCAATGTGTTTGATTTGCTGCAAAGCAAAATATCCATCACGCCGAATAAATCGGCTCATTTAGAATAGTGTTTTAGGGCATAAGAGGCGATGCCCCGAATTCACTTCGGGGCATCGCCTCTTGACAAACAAAATCTGAAATTTTTAAGATGAAAAATAAAATCATTTCTATCCTTTTTTTGCTCCTGTTTTTCTTCGGAAATGCCAATGGGCAGGACATCCGTTTTTCCTATTCTGTGGCCACTGACGGGGCTACTTCCACGGTGAGCGTTTTTATGGAAAAAATAAATGCGGGCGCTGAATCGGTCGGTGGGCTGACCGTTGATTTTTATTACAACAATGCCGAGACGACCCTCAGCTCGTGGAATACCGCGCCGCTGACCAACCTCGGCTGGAATGTATTCCTGACCACCACCAACCACCAAGCAGACAGCAATCCGACGGTGCCGATCACCCACACGGGCTATGGCGAGATCAGTGTCATTGATCAGAACACGGTGGGCACGGCATTGACCACTGCGAGCGGGCAGGTTCATATTTTAGATATTGTATTTGACAACGCGGTTGGTACACCCAATTTTGGGGGAGACGGCTTTCTTGCCTCGACCAGCAATAACAGGCCTCCCCTAAAATATACCGACCCGTCGGCAAGCAATCAGTTCGATGTAATAGCGACAGGTTCGCAAGCACAAGCGCTTCCGGTCGAGCTGGTATTTTTTGAGGCAAGGGCTTTTGAAAAACACATTGCCTTGTCTTGGCAATCTGAAACAGAGACCGCTTTTTCGGGTTACGAACTCCAGCGTTCGACCGATGGCGCCCGTTTTTCAAAACTGGTTTTTATGAATGCAAAAGGCGACGGGCTTGCGCAGGCATACCAATACCAAGATGAAGATGTAAGGCCGGGCATCACTTATTATTACCGTTTGAAAATGATCGACA
>DROJ01000576.1 GCA_011321935.1 Bacteroidota bacterium
ACAATCGGGACAAAGCCTTTCATTGGGCAAATGATATGAAAATTTATGGTGGTTTTGCGGGCACCGAAACGGCTCTCAACCAACGCAATGCGGCGACCAACGTGACCATCCTGAGCGCCGATTTTAATAATGACGATGTGGTGACAGGTATGGGAAGCACCTTGTCTTTTTCTGGAAATACTGAAAATGCCTTCCATGTATTCGTCACTGCAAACCTGACTTCGGCGGCAGTCATTGATGGATTTACCATTCGAGGCGGGAATGCCGATGGCTCGGGAACAATGACCTATTCGGGGCAGACATTGTATAGGGACCAAGGGGCTGGCAGTCAACTAAGTGCTTCCAATGTGACTGTTTCCAATTGTATTTTCATGGAAAACAATTCGGGAAATGGAGGGGCTATTTATAATCACAATGCTTCCCCGGGTTATATCAATTGTCTTTTTATAAAAAACAAGGCGACTTATGGCGGAGGAATGCACGGTTTTAATTCGCCTGCCACAATTACCAATTGCACTTTTTCTGGCAATAATGCCCCGAATGGTTCGGCCATTAATAATAATGGCTCATTGGTAGTTACTGCGAATACAATCTTTTGGGGAAATGCCGGTGGCGCATGTATTAATTATTACAATGGCAGCACTCCAACTTTCAAAAACAGTTTGGTGGAAGGCAGCGGTGGAAGCGGTAGTTGGAACAGTAGTTTCGGCACCGATAATGGAAATAATATAGATGTTGACCCACTGTTCGTAAATGCCGCCAATGGCGATTTTAATTTAAACCCAGGCTCCCCTGCCCTCGATGTGGGCGATAATAATAGCGTGCCTTCGGGAATGACAACCGACTTGGCAAATAATGCCCGCATTCAAAATACGACCGTGGATATGGGAAGCTATGAGAGTGCCGCCGCCTTACCCGTTGAACTTGTTTTTTTCAGGGGCGAAGCTGTCCCAAATGGAAATTTGCTGAAATGGCAAACTGCGTCCGAAAAAAACAACCAGGGTTTTTACATTCAAAAAAGCCAAGAGGGGAAAAATTGGGAAACGATTGGCTCTCAGTCAGGAAATGGGACAACTGCCGCTATTTCCAATTATCAATTTTTGGATAAAACACCTTATGAAGGGCTAAATTATTATCGCTTGAAGCAAATGGATTTTGATGGCCTGTTTGAATACAGCCCCATTTTGAGTATCGAAAATAAAACATCCAATCACAAATTGCGGATTTTTCCAAACCCTGTTCAAAACATGACTTTTACCCTCTCTTTTTCCGACCCTGATTTTGTATCGGGCGAGCTTTCTATTTTCGATTTGATGGGCCGAGTAATCTTTTCCCAAAAAGTTTTGAATACAGAAATGGAAGTAAAGTTAAATGATTTGACGAATGGTATTTATTTAGTAATGGTCGAGGCAGGAGGGAAACGGTTTTTAGAACGGGTGGTTTTTTAATAAAAAACCTTTCCGCTCATGTTCCGTTCGTGCTGATAGCCGCAAATTACGCCAGTTCAACCGAATTCGATTCGTTTAAAATTGGTGCAATTTGCGGCAACATTTGCCCAGTTTGTTATTTTTCACCTGTCCATAATTCCTTTTTTATTTTCTCGGCAGCATTACATTTGATGCACTGCCCAATTTCTTAATCCGAGCAAGATACATCGTGGATTTTGGTTCGGATATAAAAGGTTATTTTCGTATCCGCTCAAAACCACCTGGCCTTCGCCCGTTCCGACAACCGAGGATATATATCCTCGGTTGTCGGAACGGGCGAAGGCCAGGTGGTTTTGAGCGGATACCTATTTTCCAAAGGCCCAACTTGGGATATGAAACGCCGGAGAGCTGAAGCTTTGCTGGGCTTTGGTTTTTTAAAAGTGTAAAAAAAGGTAAAAAAACAAGCCGCTTGCTGCTCCACATTTGGTACAAAGGTTTCAGTAGCTTACTTTTCGCACTGTTTTCCGATAATATGCTCAAACAATTATTACTACTTCTTTCCTGCCTACTGCAGTTAGGCCAAGCTGCGGCGCAGGCCCCTCAGGTGCGTTTCGACCACCTCGGTACTCCCGACGGCTTGCCCGAAGGTTACGTTTCAGCTATTTTCCAAGATTCAAAGGGCTTTATCTGGATAGCTTCTTATGAAGGGCTTTTCAAATACGATGGCTTCAAATTGGAGCCGGTCGGCAATACCCGCACCGACAGCACCTCCATTTCTTCCGACCGCATTTCGAGCATAATGGAAGACCAAAACGGCGATCTCTGGGTAGGCACCCGTCATGGCCTGAACCGGATGGACCGGAAAACCGGCCTTTTCCATCAGTACCTCAACAGCCCGCAACACCCCCGTATGTTGCCCGACAACTCCATCCTTTCAACTTTTGAGGACAGTTCCGGGCGAACATGGCTGAGCACTACCAGGGGGATCGGCCGCTATGACCCGGCACTGGATTGCTTTAAATTGACAACTGTTCAAATCGACACTTTTTCCGATTTGCGGTATTACGCAAAATATTTTTTTGAAGACAAAGAAAAAAACTGCTGGGCGGGCATCCGGGACGGGCTGTGCAGATATGTTCCCGAAAAAGACCTTTTTGAACTTTTGTTGCCACTCCCATATGAGGGTGTAAAATCAATCAATTGTTTGCATAAACGGCAAGCGGGCGGCTTTTGGGCAGGCACCAATGCGGGCTTGAAGGTGTTTTTGCCTGAACGGCAAACGCTGTTGCCTGCCGGTTTTTTCCCGCCCGAACTCGCCAATGCCGACGTCAAGGCGCTGTGCATGGCGGGCGACGGACACCTTTGGCTGGGCACTACCGAAGGGCTGCTGCGCTGGCTGCCGGGGCAGGCCGGCTATCAAATTTTCCAATACCAAGCAGGTAAGGACGAGGGGCTGACCGACAACCGGATCCTTTCCGTTTTTGAAGATAAAAATGGGAACATCTGGAGCGGCAACTATCTCGGCGTTGATAAGATCAACCTTGCATCGCAAAAATTTGGGCTGTACCAACTGTTTCCAGACGAAAAATACAACCACCCCGAAAACCATGTCCGGCGGGTACTTGCCCGCAGCGATGGCTCTCTGTTGTACCATAGCCTGACCAATGTTTATTACTCCCCGCATTTGGGCGCCCCCGTTGAGGCCGTGAAAGGAGTGCCTTATAAATCCTATTTGCAGGTATTCGCAGAACTGTCGGACGGGGAGGTATGGCTTGGTTATTCCAGTCCCGGCTACGGCGTTTACCGGTACAAAGACCAGGGGCATGCCATAGAAAAAATGGCCCTCCGCAACCGCCTCGACAGCGTTTCCGTTTTTGATATTCAGGAAGACCTAGCGCGCCCGGAGTATGTTTGGGTGGCGACCTTCGACGGGATGTTCCGTTATGACCGTTCCAGCAAGGAATTGCGCCGGGTCGAAATCAAGGATCAAAAAAAAGGTTTCAGGAACTTTGCCCGGCGGTTCCACCAATCAAAAGACGGGGCCATCTGGGCTGGCCTTGCTGATAACCGGTTAGGGAAAGTTGATAAAGCGGCCCTGCTATTGACGGGCATTGGAACCGACCCTGCCACTGGCCGAAAACTGCCTTTCACGGGCATCCGGGAAGTAACGGAATCACCGGAAGGAACACTTTGGATCGCCGGTGACATGGGGCTGGTAAGGTATGAAATTGCAACAGGGCAGTACCGGGTATTCAACCGCCTCGACTGGGGCAAAGGCGGCAACATCGCCATGACTTTGCAGGCCGACGGGCATGGCAATATCTGGTTCACGACCAACAATTGCCTGCATTGTTATTTGCCGAAGGAAGATAAATTCCTTTGTTTTGACAAGGCCGACGGGGTGCATACTTCGTTCAATTCGATGAGCAGCAAACAGAAAGCCGACGGCACTTTGCTCATTGGCGGCACCAACGGTCTGGTGGCTTTTCACCCCGACAGTATTTTGCGCAGCGATAGTAAGCCAAAAGTGGTTTTGAAAAATATCTGGGTCAATAACCAGCCCTACCCCTTTGTGGAACAGCCGGAGTTCCTCGACCATTTGGTGGTCAGTTACACCGACAATGTGCTGACCTTTGAGTTTGCCGCCCTCGAATTCACCGTGCCGGAGCGCAACGGCTATGCCCATAAAATGGAAGGCTTCGATACCAGTTGGGTGGACGGCGGCACCGAACGCAGGGTCACTTACACCAACCTTTCTCCCGGCGTTTATTCTTTTTTGGTAAAAGCCTCCAATTACGACGGGGTCTGGAACGAGGATGATTTGTTGAAAATAGGCCTCACCGTCACGCCGCTTTATTACCAGCAGGCTTGGTTCAAAGCCTTGGTTGCGCTGGTGCTGCTTTCGCTTGCTTATATATTTATCCAAAATATGTTGCAGCGCCGCTACCTGAAGCAGCAGAAAGAACTGGCCGAGCAGAACACCCGTTACAAAAGCCAGTTCCTCGCCAATATGAGCCACGAAATACGCACCCCCATGAACGCCATCATCGGCCTGAGCGGCCTCTTGCTCGATACCGGACTCGACAAAAAACAACGGCAATACACGGAGGCCATCAGCCAGTCGGGCGACAACCTCTTGCTCATCGTCAACGACATCCTCGACCAGGCGAAAATAGAGAGCGGGAAATACTCTTTTGTGGAGCGCCCCTTTGAACTCGATGTGCAGATGCAGCAGCTCCGCAACCTGTTTTTGCACAAAGCTCTGGAAAGCAAAATCGAGCTGTCCATTACTGCGGGCCCCGATGTAAAATGCCACCTTATCGGCGACCCCATCCGCCTGCAACAAGTGCTGGTCAACTTGCTGGGCAATGCCATAAAATTTACGGAGGCAGGGAAAGTAGGGCTGGATATTTCGCTCGAAAAAATGGAGGACGGGGTGGCATGGCTTTGCTTTGAAGTCAGCGACACGGGCATCGGTATCCCTGCGGAAAAGCTCGATCTGATCTTTGAAAAATTCGAACAAGTAGAAGACGAAAACGCCCCTTTCCAGCGGGGCACGGGGCTGGGGCTGTCCATCACCCGGCAACTGGTGGAGCAGCAGGGAGGCAGTATCAGCGTGGAGAGCGAGGTGGGCAAGGGCACTCGTTTCAAGGTCGTCCTGCCTTTCAAATTTAGCGAAGAAAAACCTGCTGCCAAAGAGGTGGCGCAAGGCGGCCGCCCCGCTTTAAAAGACCTCAAAATACTGCTCGTCGAGGATACCTATTTCAACCAGATGCTGGCCGTGGAACTGCTGAAAAAATACATCGAAAACGTGGAGGTGGAGGTAGCCGGCAATGGGCAGGTAGCCCTCGAAAAAATCGGCCAAAAAGAATACGACCTCGTGCTGATGGACATTAAAATGCCCGTCATGGACGGCTACCAAGCTACGCAGGCCATCCGTAAAATGGGCGGACGTTTCGAGGCCGTGCCCATCCTCGCCCTCACCGCCAATGCCATCCCGGAGCAGCTCGAAAAATGCCGCTCGGCCGGCATGGACGACGCTATCACCAAACCCATCAACAGCGAAGAACTTTTGGATAAAATACATCAATTGACCCAACATGGAAAACAATCTTGACCTCACCTTCCTGCGGCAACTCATGGGCGGCGACGAAGCCATGACCCGCCGCTTTCTGGAACTTTTCAAAACCGAAATGCCCAAGCAATTGGCTGCACTAGAAGGGCAGTTGGACGCTGGTGATTTTGCGCAAGCGAACGTGACCGCCCATGCCGTCAAAGGGCAGTTGCTAACAATGGGCTTGCAGGAATTGGCCAACCTCGCATTGCAAATCGAAAACAAAACGGAGCAGGAAAAAACAACCGCCAACAGTGCGCAGGCTTTCCTGCAATTGAAAACAAAACTAACGGCGCTGCTTGCGAATATCTGAAATTGGAAATTGGAAATTGAGAAATTGGAAATTGGGAAATTAGGAAATTAAGAAATTGGAAATTAAGAAATTGGGAAATTATCAAACTGCCGGAGACGGGTTTTGGTAATTTCCCAATTTCTTAATTTCCAATTTCCCAATTTCTCAATTTCCAATTTCCCAATTTCTCAATTTCCAATTTCTCAATTTCCAATTTCACCTCACCACCAACTGGTATCCCGTTCCATGGATGTTCAAAATCTCGATGGCCGGGTCTCCTTTCAGGAACTGCCGCAGCTTGCTGACATAGACGTTGAGGCTGCGCCCGCGGAGGTAGTCCTCGTCGCCCCAGACCCGTTTGAGGGCAAGCTGCCGTTCGATGATGCCCGTACCGCTTTCGAGGAACATTTCGAGCAGGCGGGTCTCGGTGCTGGTCATTTTTTGTACTTGTCCGTCGAGGGCGAGTTCGCGGGTATTGGCATTGAAACGGTATTTGCCGATTTCAAATAAAAGCGGTGTTTCGC
>DROJ01000577.1 GCA_011321935.1 Bacteroidota bacterium
CCTCAATTCAATATATTGAGGCAACGCCTTTCCACCCGCCATCCCCGCCCAAAGGCATCACCTCATGGCCAATCAACCATCAATTCTCCCCTCATTGTTTAGAGAAAATCATTCATCACTATCGAGCTAAAACAAATTTCAGTTAAGAACAAACACTGTAAACAATGGAGAAACATTTGAAAGAGGCGATTCAGATTTTGGATCTGAGTGCCCACCCTGAGCTGAACGATGTGAGGGTTTACCTGCTCGACGTGACCTGCCTGCCAAAGGAGGTTTTGGCCTATCTGGCCTCCACTTTATCATTGAAAGAAAAGAGGAAAGCGGTGCGGTTCCGGAAGGATCTGCACCGGCAGGTTTATGTGTCCGGGAGGGGCATGTTGCGGGTCTTGATCGGCGAGTGCCTCGACCTGTTCCCCGGGGAGATAGAGATAGCCGAGGAACGTTTTGGCAAGCCTTACCTAAAGGGGCACCGGGAAACTTTCCAGTTCAATATTTCCAATTCGGGGCAGTATGTGGCCATCGCCATCCACCCGGGCAGTCAGCAGGTGGGAGTGGATTTGGAGCATATTGACCGGCAGTTTGAATATTGGGAAATAGCGGCCCATTATTTTACGACGGAGGAGTGCGACGGCGTTTATTCCCACCAAGATTTTTACCGTATCTGGACAAAAAAGGAAGCTTTGCTGAAGGCCACCGGGGTCGGCCTGGTGGATGACCTGAACAAATTGGATTTTTCGAAAAAGGTCAATTTTGTCGAAGCAAAAGATGAGCGGCTGCGCTTGTTCAAAAACAGGAAATACACTTTATATACGCTTGGAAACGAGGAGGTTGTCGTTACGCTCGGCATCCGGGAGCAGGTGGCCAAAAAGAGCCGCCGGGAGATGGGCATCGTGGAGGTGGACCCCAAAAGGGCAGCGGCGGTGAGCCATGTTTTTTTGGTGTAGAGCAAAAACGGATGCCTGTATTTTCTTTTTTTCCTTTTAAAAGATTAGCTTTGGTGAAATTTTTTTCAAATGGATATTTTACAAAAATCATTGACCTACCAAGCGTTCCGGGAAATGGAGTTTGAGGAAGGCGATAATTTTTGGTACGAGATCATAAACGGAAAACTGGTGCAAAAAGAAACCCCTAATTTGTACCATCAAGCAGTTTTGGGCGAGATAGTTTTCCGGCTTGGCAAGTTTGTGAAATACAACCATTTGGGTAAAATCCTTTACGCACCGCTCGATGTCGTTTTGGAAAAAGAAAACATGTACCACCCCGATATTTTTTTTATCAAAAAAGAAAGGTTTTTTATTATTGATGATAAGGAAAAGGTGGTATTGGGTGCTCCCGATTTGGCCATAGAAATTTTATCAAAATCCACTGCGGGAGATGACAAAGGCGAGAAAAAAGACAACTACGAAAAATTCGGCGTGAGGGAATACTGGCTGGTTGACCCAATCAGAAAGTCATTTGAAATCTATAACCTGATCAACGACCGTTTTAAATTGACCTCCTATCTTGAAGAGGCCGGCACCTTGAAATCAACCCTTTTGAAAGGCTTTGAGATGGACATTGAAGAAGTGTTCAGCGATGCGGAATTTTAAAGTGAAATACTGATAACCAATAACTTACACATAACTACAATAACATGGACAACCATTATCAGCCATTGGGGTGGCTGCTGTGCCTATTCTTTTTTATTCCCTCGATTGGTTTTGGACAAGACCCGCTCAACCGCTCCGTACAGGTCAGCATGGAGATACAGGAGAACCCGCTGCAGTTTAATTTTAGTTGGGACTGGGACTGGTCGGCAGGTGGATACACCATTTACCGCAAGTCGCCGGAGGAACAGGTTTGGGGCGATGCCATCGGCGTTTTGCCCTTTGGGGCGACCGAATTTTCGGATGGAAATGTGGAGGCGGGCAGGCCCTACGAGTACGCATTTTACAAAAAAGAATTTGAAGACATAGTGACAACAATAGAAGTTCCCGTCAATGAAACCTTGGTATTTACGATTGAAAACCAGTACGGCGATGGCATCTGCTGCAACTTCGGTTTTGGGTTTTACGAAGTAGAAGTTTGCGGTGTAAAAATGGCGCAGGGCAGCGATTTTGGGTTTATAAAAAGAGACACTTTGGTGGTCTGCGACAATGGAAGCGCTACCGAAACGCTGACCTTGACCATCCATCCCGACATGCAGGTGAACAATACTTGGTGGCGGATCAACACCCTTGCCGGTGTTGAACTGGCGAGTTCTGGGCCGCCCGGCACCTTGCTCGATGAGCGGCCAAAATATGGCTATATCCTTGCGGGAAAAGACCTTCCTGCTACCGAGTACCGGGGTTCTGTTTTGCTGTTGGTGGACGATGTTTATACTGCTCCGCTTGCCAGCGAAATCCGTCAACTGGAAAGGGACATGACGGCCGATGGCTGGCGTGTCATCCGGCGGGAAGCCAAGCGCAGCGATGCCGTGGAAGCTGTCCGGGACAAGGTGCGCAGTGCGGATATGCTGTACCCCGACCTGAAAATGGTTTACCTGCTGGGGCATATCCCCGTTCCGTATTCCGGCAATATTTACCCCGATGGCCACTCCGAAAACCATTGGGGCGCATGGCCTGCCGATGTATATTACGGTGATACCGACGGCATCTGGACGGACAATCTGGTGGCCAATATTTCTGCCCAATTTCCTGAAACCCACAACGTGCCGGGCGATGGGAAATTTGACCAATCGGGTATCCCTTCTGAAGTGGAACTGGCCGTTGGCAGGGTGGACCTGACCAATATGCCTGCCTTTGGCCTGGACGATGTGGAACTGACCCGGCGCTATTTGCAGAAGGCGCATTTGTTTAAAACCGGCCAACGGACAGCCAAGAGACGGGCATTGGTTGACGACAACCTGAACGTGGTCTTGGGGGCGCCGGCAGCGAGCGGTTGGCGGAATTTTGCGCCCATGTTTACTGCCGACAGCGTATCGGCGCTCGACTATTTTTCGACGATGAAAAACGAAAGCTACCTTTGGTCGTATGGCGCCGGCGGAGGTACGCACCACAGTGCAGATGGCATCGGCACCACCGAGGATTTTGCCAACGAAACGCTGAAAAACATATTCACGATGATGCTCGGCAGCCAATTTGGCGATTGGGACAACGAAGACAACTTTCTCCGTGCCCCGCTTGCCTCTCCGTCTTGGACCTTGACCAATTGCTGGGCGGGCAACCCTCCTTATACTTTTCATAAAATGGCGATGGGCGAGCCGATCGGCTATGGTCTTTTGGCTACGCAAAATGCGACGGAAAATGATTATTACCCGGGTCCGGCACTTGTACATACTTCGCTGATGGGCGACCCGACGCTGCGGCTCCATTATGCCAAAATGCCAAATTCGTTTGAGCTGGAAACGACAAATGTTTCTATCGAACTGGATTGGGATGCGCCTGAAAACGGAAATACGGAGGGCTATTATATTTACCGGCGCGATACGCTTTCCGATGAGTTTGTCCGCCTGAACAATGACCCTGTTTTTGAAACCCATTATTCGGATATGCTCCCGCCCGACGGGACGCATACTTATATGGTGCGCTCTATTGTACTGGAACATTCGGGCAGCGGTACTTATCATAATTTAAGTTTGGGAACAATAGGCTGGGCTGGTTTTAATATTATTGATGGAGTGGAAAATACGGAATTTGAAAGCAAGGTTTCGGTATTCCCAAACCCGACAGATGGGAAAATTTTTATTGATTATCCGATAGAGTGGGGGAGTGTGAATATTGAATTGCTGGACATAGACGGAAGGAGGGTTTTAAAAAATAAAATGAATATAGCGGGGTGGCTGGATATTGGGAACATGCAATTTAAAAAAGGTATTTGTTTGATTAAAATAATAAATGATAAAGGGGGCGTTTTGGATATTAAAAAAATAATGGTCCGGTGAACCGAGGATGTATATCCTCGGATGTCGGCGGGTACATCAGCCGAGGATGTATATCCTCGGTTACCTCGGTACTTTGCCCTGCAAAAGCCAGTTTACATCCAAGCCATGAAATATAGCGGCTTTCATCATGTTGTGGCTGTCGCCGATATGTTTGCCTAATTCTTTCATCGGTCCTTGAAAATCCAGAACTATATCTTCGTGCATTTTTTTGAGCAGGGCCAATAATTTCAATGCCCTTTTTACCACGTAATTATTGAAAGTTTTAGACCTTCTCGGCGGCGCGTTTTTTATATGTTCCCCAAAATATTCGAGGCTTTTGTTCAGCATCAAAAAATTGAGTTCTATTTCTCCGTATTTGTCTTTGGTGGTTTTTACATGCCTGTTTATTTCCCCGCTTATGCTGCGCAAATCCAATAATAAATAGCCCGGCGAATAATAATAATTTTTGTAGTTTTTTAATGCCTGCAAGATGTTTTCTTTCAGTTCATCCCTCCGCAATTCTTTTGTGTCGCCTGTTTCCAATAATTCAAAAATGAGTTTTTGCACGAGTGCATGGTCTTTGGCGATGAGCCGAAAAAGCAATTTGTCTTTTTCTGTTGGGGGCATTTGGGAGATTGCTTTTTTGAGTTCGTTGGTGAGTTTTGTCCTGGCCATTTTTAAGTGTTTTGAAATGATTGTATCCCTCAAAAAATAATGGGGCTTGCCAAGGTTTTCCTCCCGATATTCATCGGGATTGAAAATCTGGAAAATCTATACTATAATTTATATTTTTTTATGAGCTCAGATTTTAATTCGCACCATTTAATTCCTGAACTTGGGTTTGTTTCATATTCTGCGATTGCCGCCAATATTTCTTTCTTTTCTTTTTTAGTCAAGGCATGCCCTGTGCCGGTCTCTATGTTATGGCCTTTTGCCAGCATGTCCATAGATTCAGGAGGAGGGCTAAATATTTTGTCCGGCATTTGGATTGGTTTAGCAAATGTATTATACTGAACCATAATAGGTTTTGTGCATTTGCCCTCGCCAGCCCCCAGCCCCAGAAGGGGAGTACTGCCCACTATGCACAAAACCTATTATGGTTCAGTATATTTAGGAATTGAAATCACCTGCCATTTACAGACTGTGGGAGTGCTAAAATGGAAACCAAAGAAAGAAGAAACCCCCCTCCGATTAACCAAGCGATATGTTTGTTGTCGTTTTTATTGGAATAAGCAAAGGTCGTGCTTTTCCTACTATCGG
>DROJ01000578.1 GCA_011321935.1 Bacteroidota bacterium
AAGTACTCAATAGGGTGTGTTTCACGCAAAGGCGCAAAGGCGCAAAGTAAGTTGAGAAACACCCGAAACTTACTTTGCGCCTTTGCGCCTTTGCGTGAAACACACCCTATTGAGTACTTACAAAATAAATAGTCCGCTAATTACGAATCGAACCACTACAATCAAAAACTCCACTTGATCCGCACAAATCCCGCGTCCACCGCACTCCGATATTTCTCTCCTTTTGAAAAGAACAATTGCCCCACCAAATCCAGGTCCCAATTTTGCGAAAGCGAATAAGAAAGTACGGGGTTGAGGAAAAGGGCATTGGCATTGCCGGGGCTGTAAACGACGATGAACGCACTGTTCAAAAGCGGAGTGATCGGGTAGCCAAGCTGGGTCAAAATGGAGTATTTATAAGGATATAAATTGCGGGCAGAAAGCTGGAAAGTGAAAAGGTCGCCGCCGCCGCTTGTCGTTCCGTTTGAATTATATAAAATGCCGCTATTTATATAAAGCTGGTTGTCAAAGGTATAATCCACGCCGAGGCTCAGGGCATAGCTGGTTTTCAGGCTGTCGGTGAGCGGAAAAAAAGCAGCGGCCTCTCCTTTAAAACTGGCATTGCCCACATTGCCGGCCCACCCGCCGCCGAGGCTCAGGTGTTCTTCCACCACTCCGGCCAATACCTGCCAATCGTAAGTGCCGGAGTGGAAATTGGCTTTCACGGCGCCCACGGCCTCCTCTTTTTTTCGGAAAGCATTCACCGCAATTTCGATGCTCGATGCAAAGCCGAGGTAGCGTTTCACGCGCAGTGCGTCGCTGCCGGGGCGCTCCTCATAATCGAAATCGGTGAAGTTGTAGGCATTGAAAATATCGTTGGGGTTCCAGATGGTACCGATGCCCCAATTGATGCGCTGCCGGCCGAGGCGCAGCTCCCAATTTTCGCTCGACCACTCGGCATAAAAACGGTCGAGGGTGGTGTGCAGGGCATAGCCGCTGCTGTTTTGGTGGCCTGCCGACCAATCGAAAAAACCGTCGCTACCGAGGTTTATATTTTCGATAAAATCCCCATCCGAGAGCAAAGTGAAGCGCACTTGGTCGCCCCAAAAAACGCGGTTGCGGAGTTCGGCGTGGAAGGTCAGTTGCTCATTGGCGAAGTACTTGAATTTCAAGCGGTTGTGGAGCAAGTTGTCGTTCAGCAGGAATTTTTTGGACCCGACAATGGGCAAAGGGGAACTCTCGGCCGGGATGAAAGTGGAGGCGTTGAGGTATTTCAGGTAACCTTGGACCTGCCATTTGGAGGGCTTGTCGGATTGGCCGAATAATATTGCAGGCAACAATATAATGAGGATAACGACAAAGATATTTTTCATAAAAAGATCAAGTGGTGGTTACCGTCTCCGTGCCCTTCCGAGAGAGGGGGAATTAATTCCCCCTCTCTCGGAAGGGCACGGAGACGGGCTTCTATTTTTGAGCATTTATTTTTGCAAAATATCCGAATCAATCTTCCCGTCCACCAAAGTCACCACCCGCCGCGCCCGGTCAATCACCCGTTGGTCGTGGGTAGAAAAAACAAAAGTGACGTGCTCCTCGCGGTTCATTTTTTCCATAATATCGAGCAAGTTGGAAGCTGATACGCTGTCGAGGTTGGCGGTGGGTTCGTCGGCCAGTACGAAGGTCGGTTTGGGTGCGAGCGCCCTCGCCACGGCGACCCTTTGTTGTTGGCCACCAGAGAGTTGCGAGGGGCGTTTGTCCTTTTTGTCCCCCAATCCAAAGGACGCCAACAGCTCGCTGACCCGCCGGTGCCGCTCCTCTTTTGGCCGCTTTTGCAGCAGCATCACAAACTCGGTATTTTCCTCCACCGTCAGCACGGGGATCAAATTATAGCTCTGGAAAACGAAGCCGATTTTCTTTTGCCGGAAGTCTATCAACTGGTTGTCGCTCAGTTTCGATATGTCGGTATCGTCCACTTCGATGCTCCCGCCCGTGGGGTGGTCGAGGCCTCCGATAATGTTCAATAAAGTTGTTTTGCCAGAACCCGACGGCCCGACGATGGCGGTAAATTCCCCTTTGTCAATAGTCAGGTCAACACCCCGCAGGGCATGCACGGGCACTGTCTTGGGGTTGTATATTTTTTCAATATTTTTTGCAATTATGATGGGCATGATGAATGGTTTGAATGGCTGAATGGTTTAATGGTTTAATGGTTTGACTGGCTTGGAAAAACCATTTAAACCATTAAACCATTCAGCCATTTAATTCATATTTTATGCAATGCTTCTACTGGTTTTAATTTTACGGCTTTTCGGGCAGGATATATAGAGGCCAATAAAGCGGTAATAAATACGGCGGTTGCTATTCTAATATATAAGCCAAAATCCAAAACGGGGATGATGGTGGTTTCCATTCCGAAACGTTCCAGGCCTTTGGCAAAAGAGGAAAGGTCAATGCCGGTATCCTGTAACAAATAGACCGTTAAAAAACCTGCTCCCAACCCGATTGGTGCGGCCACGGCACTCAGCATCAATGTTTCCAAAACGATCATGAAAAATATTTTTGCCTTGTTCATTCCGATGGCCATGAGCATGCCGAGTTCTTTGTACCTTTCGAGGACGGCCATGAGCATGGTGTTTATTATCCCAAAAATAAGAGCCAACATAAATATGGCAATAATGATTGAATTGGAAGTTTTTATTTGTGTTTCGTATAGTTCTATATCGGGCGAGAGTTCCCAATAATCTTGTACCAATAATCCGGGAAATTCGTTTTTTAATTTTTCTTTTACCCTTTTTATATCTTTTGAATTTTTTAAAAATACAGCAATTTCGTGCGCTATATTATCGGAATAAACAATGCCCGTGCTGTCAGATTGTTTTGGCAACAAATTCTTTTTCAGGTCATTGTCCACCACATATACGAGCGCCTCGTCGGTCATCATATTGCCGGTGCTGAACAGGCCGGCCACCCGGAAAGCGGCTGCCGTTATTTCTCCTTCCATATTTTGAAAAGTCAAAACAATGCGGCTGCGCAATTTTACTTTTAATTTTTCTGCAATACGTTTGCTAATTAAAATTTGGTTTCTTTTGCCCTCTTTAAAATAACTGCCCTCAACTATGTTTTTGTCAAAATGGGTCACTTGTTTTTCCGTTTCGGGATTGACGCCCATTATCTGCACGCCCCTTGCCCCGCGCGAAGAACTGACCATGCCGTTGGCAATCACCCTGCCCGTAAGGGCCTCTGTCGCAGGCATTTGTTTGATAGCGGCTAATATTTCTTTTTTGTTTTTTATAAAATATTTGCTGTTTTTGTCTTCTGGAAATTTGGGATGGTGCAACTGCAAATGGGAGTATTGGTCGCGTATGGCATTTTGGATAAAAGTATAAGTGATGCCATTCGAAAAACTCAAAACAAAGGACAGCGCCCATACACCGATGGCAATGGAAAGTATCACGGTGATGCTCCGGGTTTTGCTGCGCCATATATTCCGCCAAGCGATTTTAAAAAGCACTTTTATAATGTTTAATGATTAATGATTAGGGGGCGGAGAAGAATAAGTTTCTGATTTAGGGCGAATTATTTTGGTCGTAGTTTTTCTTTAAAAGAAGGAGTATTGTTGATACTATGACTGATTTTAAAGGAAAAATACGGGCAAAAGAATCGGTATAAATCGGAAAGTTATTTTTCTCCGCCCCCTTAATTACTCACGCATCGCAGATACGGGTTCTAATTTCCAAATATACCACAGCGGATATGTTGTCAATATAGAACTGATAATAAAAACAATAACTGCTTGCCGCAAAAATATCCAGCCCTCGAAAGTGGCTTTCATTACGGGTTCCATACCGTATTTTTCATATGCCGTGGCCATGTCGCCGCTTAATTGAATAGGGTTGATATTTAAATAATAAACAACAGGGATGCTCAATAAAATACCCAGTATAGCCCCGGCAATCCCGATCATCATACCTTCTGCCCAAAGCATGCCTGCCAATGTTTTTTTCTTGGTGCCGATAGCTGTCAATACACCAAATTCATAGGTCCGTTCGCGGGTCATCATCAATATAGTTCCGAAGAGTCCAAAGGCGATCAATAAATATAAAACCCATAATATAAGCATGGCGCCAGCCGTGTCGAGTTCTTGTGCTTCGACGAGTTCGGGCATCAGTTTTTTATAATCCATCACTTCAAATTCGCCTTCCGGCAATTGGCTTTTAATAGTGGCCAAAGCAGCGGGGAGTTCTGCCCTTCCGGGCAAATTGACGGCCAAAGAAGTGAGCCGTTCGCCGGTGCCATAAAAATCCCTGGCCAATGATAAGGGCATAAAAACCAATTGTTTGTTTAAATCAGGTGCGCCAAATTTTGCAATACTTTTAATGGGATATGCGCCCGCTGCATTCTGCCCTTGATAGCCTTGGCTGACGAGGATGAGGGTATCGCCGACCGTTAATTTTAATAATTTGGCAAGTCCCTCGGCGATCACGACGGAATGGTCGTTTTCCGAAATATATTCGCCTTTTGTGATGTGGTTTTTAAGCCCCGTCATGGCCGTTTCTTTTTGCGGGTCAATGCCGACGACGAGTATGCCGCGCGTAATTTCCCCGGAAGAGGCCAGCGCAAAACTTTCCAGCCGGGGCGACATGTCCACCGTTTTATAGAGGCTGGCAGGTACGTCTTTGGGATCAAAAGAATTGTCCAAAGTCTGCTCGTCCCAAAAACCTTTTTGGTGGATTTGGGCATAGCCCAAATAATAGCGCACCACGTTGTCCACCATATGGTCCCAAGTGCCTTTTTGGAAAGACTGGATGGTGGAGGCAAACAATACGGCAAATAATACAGCAGATATTGATATTGCTGTACGCCGCTTATTTCGCCAAAGGTTTCGCCATGCAAGTTTTAGGAACATGTGAATAGTGATTAGTATATCAGTGATTAGTGATTAGTATATCAGTGATTAGAACCCTTTATTTTAGGATGACTAATCACTAATCACTGATATACTAATCACTAATCACTGATATACTAATCACTATTCACTATTTAACCCTTTTTAAATTTTGCACACTGAAAAAACGGTCGTCCAATTTTACCTTAAAATCGAGGTCAACATATTCGACAATTGTTTTTTGACCGGGGTTGTCTGCGGGTATCATTTCCAGACGTGAGGGCAGGGTACGCCCGCCGATGCTTGTTATATTTTTGCCAAAAATAGTACTGACGAGGTAGTCGTCTTCATCGTAAAATTCGACCTTCAGTTCGAGGTAGTCTGCGGTGTCTATCCACATGATGACCTTGCCCCAAACGACCGCTGCGTCGGGCTTGGGGATGAGTTCGATGACGTGGCACATGCGGCCTTCCACTTCTTCTTTTTCCAATAATTTGTGGGTATAATCGGTCTTTAGGGAAGATTGCCGCACGAGGTCGTCGTTGGTGAAATCACTGCCCATCCAGGACTGCATCATCATGCTCGGCGGCATCTTTATGGAGCGGTCAATGGAGGGCTGCCAGTTCCATATTTCTTTGCCTCTTTTGAGGAAAGCCATGCCCCGGTCGCGGGCAGGGGCGGTCACCAATATAAGGCTGTAATCATCGCCCTTGCTCCACGATTTCATGGTTATTTCCCTTGTCCATTTTGGGCGGACGATGGTCATTTTCAATTCGGCGTAGGCTTGTGTGCCGCGCACGTTTTCTTCGGCTTTTTCGATGATTTCGGTTGCCGTTTGCGCGGCTGCATATATGTTTGGAAAACCCAGTGCAAATAATAGGGCAGTTAATTTAATTATTGATTTCATGGTTGAAATAATTAATTGGAAATAGTATTCCCGAATTTGAAATTATTGGAAACGGTATTTGTTTTTATTTTTTAAAAAGCCGCTGTGCGCTAATTTTCACGAATTAAATAACACGTATTTTTGGCAGCGTCAATTTATAATTCGCGCTAATTCGCGCACAGCGGCTGAACATTTATTTATATTTTTTGCAAAAATTTTCAATCAACAAGCACTTTACTTCTTCCAATGGGTAATCATTTGGCGACAATATATAGTGCAAAAAGACCCCGTCCATTGCTGCTCCAAAAAGCATTGCCTGCATTTCGGGATCGGGGTGGCCAAGCTGCTGAAAAGTAAAGGTGCCCAATTGAATGAACTCCTTTTTTTTCTGCTCAAACTGCGGGGCAAAAGTCTTGAGCACGTCCTCCTGAAAGGTCAGCGAGGTCAGCAGTTTCCAGAATTCGAGGTTGTTGATGACCTCCTGAAAAGAAGCCTCGACCACAAAGACCAAAAGTGCTTTTGGGTCTTCGGGGAGGCCTTCGAGCAGGCTGTCCCCAAAGTCGAGTCCCTTCTGTAAAATGGCTTGCAGCAGTGCTTCTTTGCTATCGTAATAATTGTACATCAAACCTTTGGAAATGCCCGCCGCTGCTGCAATCTTACTGATCGAGGTGTGCCCGTAACCGTTGTGGGCGAACAGTTCCAATGCCGCTTTTTCGATGCGAGCCTTGCTGCTTTCGCGCAGCATTTCAAACCGTTCTTGCCGTTTTTTTGCCATTTTGATTGACTGCCATTTTGCGGCTTGTGAATGTGGTTTTGGGGAAGATGAAGTTTATTGACTGAACGTTTGGTCAAAGTAAAATCTTTTTTGGGGAATAAACAAGAAATGGTGGGATTAGTTTGGATGAAGGGTGTTTTTTTTACGACGGAAGAATCGTTTACTATATTAATGTGTAACAAAATATTCCTTACTTTTATGATTCAAAAAATGTAGCTGTTCAGCATTCGTAGCCACCCAATTTATTGGGTAGGCTCTCAAAAAATATTTTGAATTGCCATCTTTTAACAACAAAACTATTAAAAGCCTACCCAATAAATTGGGTGGCCACGAATGCTGAACGGTTACCAAAAAACAATCAATGATCGCCAACAAAATCCGCTACCTCAAAGCCTGCTACCAAGCCGACCTGCGCGCTGTTTCATTGCTGAATTTTTTCAGTAAAAAAGCCACCTACCAATTATTGCTGGATTCTTTTGAACCTGTTTCCGGGGAGTTGACGGAATTTCCGATTCCCACAGAATGGGCGGAAAAGATGGCTGCCCATATGGCAATATATGGAAAAGAGAAAGCCTTGTATTGCGGAGCAATATTTTTATCTGGCACTGTCAATATAGTTGGAAAAAAAGAAACAATGTTGGCGCCGCTATATTTATATCCAACCGAATTATTGGAAGAGGACGGCATTTATTATATTTCAATCGAGGAGGGTGACCCGATCATTAATCCGGCAATTATTAGTGCACTCGATGAAGGCAGGCAGGGGTTATTGGAAAGATTATCTGATGAATTGCCAAAAGGGTATTTAAATTTTGATGCGGTTGATAAAGTAGAAAAAACACTTGCCAAATATTTTCCTGAAATAGATATTTCGCTGCTGGATATATTGCCCGGAATATTGTCGGAAACGGAGAGGGTCTCTATTATTGAAACAAATAAAAAAATAAATGGAAAGGTGTTCCTTCCAATGGTCGGTTTGTGTTTAGTTGAAAAACCTGCCGGTTCACGGGGCATATTGAACGAGTTGGAGGAAATGGTGCAGGAGGGACACCTTTCTGAACCTGTTCAAGTTATATTGGGAAATAAAACCAATGCTCAGAGAGGCGATTCGTTTGGCTTGTTGCATGTACCTGTTTTGCTGAGTAAAGCCCAGGAAACCATCGTTAATGATGCGCTTAAATATCCACTGAAAATAATAATAGGGCCACCCGGAACAGGTAAATCTTTTACTATTGCGGCATTGGCCACGGAAATGTTGGCTCGGGGCAAGTCCATATTAATTGCATCAAAAAATGTTGAAGCAGTTGAAGTTGTGGCTGATAAAATTGAGCAACATTTAGGCATTGATGAAATTGTTGTGCGGGCAAGTAGGAAAGGCTACAAAAAGACAGTGCAAGTACGTTTGAAAAATTTATCCTTGGGTTTTGGAAGGAAGGATGTGTTGCAGAAGGATTTAAGGTATTCGAAATATCAATTGGCTCGAATAAATGATAATATAGAAAAAACAGAAAAAGAAATAGCCCGCCAACAAAAAAGGCATTTGATAGATGGAGGATTTTTGTCGAATTATACTGATAACATTTTTCAGAAAGTAAAAAAGAAATGGCTGGAGTTTCAACATGGAACGATGCGTCCGATTTGGGAATTGACTGCTGAACTTGAAAAGTTAACTGTAACTAAAAACAAGTCTCTGAAAAAATACATTCAGTTACATTATAATTATTATTTAAGGCAAGCATTCCGTAATTCCAGAACTGATATCCTTGCTATGAACAAGGCGTTGAAAACGGGTTCGGGAAACTTAAAATCGAAATATTTTGATGAAACCAATTTTAAGAAAATACTAAAAGCCCTTCCAGTATGGTCGGTTAGGATGGCAGATGTGCATAAAGTACTTCCTTTGTATTCGGAGCTGTTTGATGTAGTCGTCATTGACGAAGCAACCCAATGCGACATGGCAAGTTCAATGCCTTTGTTGCAACGGGCCAAGTCTGCTTTGATCGTTGGTGATCCCAAACAATTGCGGCATTTGTCTTTTCTTTCAAATAAACAACAAACCGTTTTTGCCAGGCAATTTAATATCCATCAAAAAGAATTGGAGGATTTAAATTACCGGGACAATAGTTTGTTGGACTTGGTTGACGAGAAAATAACAAGCCAAGAAAATGTTTATTTTTTAAATGAACATTACCGGAGTATGCCGGACATTATTTCTTTCAGCAATAAGCAATTTTATGCGGGAAGCCTCCATATAATGACCGATAATTTAAATACCCGAAACAAGAAGCATAATTTTATAAAAAGAATAAAAGGCAAAAGAAATGCGAGGGGCTATAATCAATTTGAAGCGGATGCCATTTTTCAAAAAATAATTGAATTGATTGAAGCGGAAATAAATATCGAAAACCATTTATGCCAGTCTATCGGAATTATCTCGCCATTTCGGGAACAGGTAAATCATTTGCAGCGAAAAGCTGCAAAATTATTGACGGGGAGCCAACTGGAACGGCACCGTATTATGATAGGCACTCCATTTAGTTTTCAGGGAGAAGAGCGGGATATTATATTTATTTCGTTTGCGCTCGATGATACTTCGCACCCATCGGCTTTTCACTATTTAAATAAACAAGAAGTGTTTAATGTCTGTGTGACCCGTGCAAGGGTGAGGCAATATAATTGTATTTCTTTTTCTGATAAAAAAGTGGGAAACGAATATTTGTTCGGGAAATATCTTGCTCATATTCAAATGAACGGCACGCGTTCAAATTCCAAAACAGAAGGAGGCCTAAGCAATGATTCATTTTTGGAAGAAGTGAAAAAAACAGTTCAAGAAATAGGTGTGGAAGAAATAATAGTTGGGCATGAAATAGCAGGCGTAAAAATAGATTTATTGATTGTCAAAAATAATAAATCATTTGGAATTGACCTCGCAGGCTACCCCGGCGAATATGAAGATATAATTACTTTGGATAATTGGAAAATGATTTACAGGACGGGTGTGCCGATATTTTATTTGCCGTACAGTAATTGGATTTTTGACAAAGCGGCGGCCGCTGTTGCTTTAAAGGAGTTTATTGGTTCAGTATAAATACCCAATACCCAGTACCTTCAGCCCCTATTTCTCCCACTCCCTACATTCAATAAATATCCGCGTATCGCAAGCCGCGCACACTGATTTGTCCATTTTTTCATAAATTGTTTTTATGGCCATTTCTTTTGATTGGAAGAAATGGTCTTCCCCGATTGTTTTTTTGAACCCGCCCCTGTTGAGAGAGTCCTGCGCATTTTTTTTCAGGCCTGTAAAATAGATGCCTCCGCCCTTTTCCTCCCACTTTTTGGCTTCCTGCACCAGCCATTCGCAGCCGGCCACATCAATAAAATTGACACCTTTCATCTGTAGCAAAAGAAACTTCGTTTCGGGAGGGGTATCTTCGGTCAGTGCGGTAATTTCAGAAGAGATATGGCTTAGCGAGCCAAAAAATATAGAGCCGTCCACGCGGAGTATTTTCAATTGCGGGCATTCTTTCAATGGCTTTCGTTTGAGATAGGTAAAACGCCGGCTTTCGTGTTCGGGGTCGGGGGCCATGGTGGCCACGTTTGGCGTAGAGGTCTGTTGGAGGTAAAAGAGGAGGGAGGTCAGTACGCCCACAAAAACGGCATATTCGAGGTCTAAAAAAAGCGTTGAAAAGAAGGTCACCAAGAGTACGGCCAACTGCCGCTTGCTCGTCTTGGCAACTGTTTTCATAAAGCGCTGGTCGAGCAGGTTGTAGCCTACCAACATGATGACCCCGGCCATGCCCGCGATGGGCAGGTATGCGATGAGGGGCGCCACAAAAAGCAAAATGACCAGCAAAAGGATGGAGGCAAAAATGGCCGCCAGCGGCGTTTTTGCACCGGCCTCATAATTGACGCCGGAACGGGTAAACGAGCCTGCCCCGACATAGCAGGAAAAAAAACCGCCGACAATGTTCGACAGCCCCTGACCGATGAATTCTTGGTTGCCGTCCAGTTTTTGCCCCGATTTTTGGGCCACCGAACGGGCGATGGCCAGCGCCGACATCAAGCCCAAAATGGCAATGGCCAGGGCGCTTTGCAGCAGTTCGGGCAGGTGCTCGTAGTCAATTTTTGGGATGCTGAACGACGGGATGGCATTGGGCACTTCGCCCACCAGCCGCAGCCCGACCGATTCGCCCCCAATAAGATAGGCGGCAATGGTACTGAGTATCAGGCCGACCAGCAGGTTGGGTATTTTTGGGAAAAAACGCCGCAGCAATATGGACACCAGCAGCGTGCCCAGCCCGATGGCGAGCGCATAAAAATTGGTCTGGCCGATGTTGTCGGCTATCAGCCCGAGGCTTTTCAGCAGCGAGTTGCCCGACTTGATGTACAGCCCCAGCAGGTGTTTCAATTGGCTGAACATAATCAAGACCGCTGCACCTGCCGTAAAACCCACCACCACCACCTGCGATACAAAATTGATGAGCGTGCCCATACGGCCCAGGCCCAGCGCCAATTGAATGACGCCGGTGAGCAGCGTAACGGCCAGCGCATATTGGATAAACTCGGGCGAGCCCGGCTCGGCCAACTGCCCGATGGAGGCAAAAATGACCAGCGAAATGGCAGTGGTCGGCCCAGAAACGAGGTGCTTGGACGAGCCGAAAAGCGCTGCGATGATCGGCGTTACCATTGCCGTATAAAGGCCATAAATAGGGGGCAGCCCAGCGATCATGGCAAAGGCCACGCCCTGCGGCAAAACGATGACCGCCCCGGTCAGCCCGGCAATGAAATCTGCTTTCAGGGTGTTGCGGGTGATTTCGCGACCCCAGTTTAAAAATGGAAAAATGCGTGGAAGGAGACTTGCTTTTGGCTTCGTTTGCACGGCTGCTGTTCGATTTGGTTGCTGTAAAATGAGCGGCGAAGGTACGATTATACTTTTTTTTACAAATAAAGATGCAGCCGCAATGTATAATTTAAGGACGGGGGCTTGGGTTAAGTGCTCGAAGACACGTCAAAATAAACGCTACCAAAAAAAATCAGCCGCAGGGACTTCTTTATCTATAAAATGCCGAATTAAAGTAAAGCTAACTGTCGTTGTAACTAACTGATAATTAGTAGAATAGTGGTTTTTTATAATAAATTGAATCCGTACAAATGACCAATATTGTCCCCTCATTTTTACTTTTTAAGAAGCACATTTGTTGCGTAAAGGTCTGTACTGTACTAATTATCCAAAACACATTTTTTATGAAATCCACAACCGCAATCGAGCTTCTCCGCAATTTCCCGCTCTTTGAAGACATGCCCGAAGCATGTTTTTCAAAACTGGAATCCGTCGTCCGCTGCCAAAAAGTTTCGAGGTACTGCAGCCTTTACGAAATGGGCGACCCGTCCGAAAACATTTACTTTCTGATGAACGGCACCGTAAAAACCTGCACCATTTCCAATGACGGCAGGGAGGTCATCAAAACCGTCCTGCACCCCGTTTCCATGTTCGGCGAGTTGGGCTTGGTGGGCGAAACGCACCGCCACGAATCGGCCGTCGCCATGAACAAGGACGTGGAGTTTTGTACCATATCTGTGCGGGCTTTTCAGCAATTGATGCGGGCCGACCATGCTCTCGGCATGAGGATTCTGCACATCGTCGGCAAGCGGCTGCTCTCGGTGGAGCAAAAACTGGAGTCCCTCATTTTTAAAGATGCGAGGGCGCGCATCATTGATTTCCTGAAAGACACGGCCAACACAAGGGGCCGCCGCGTGGGCTTCGAGACCTTGTTCAAGCACTGCCTTACGCAGCAGGACATTGCCAATCTCACCGGCACTTCCCGCCAAACGGTCACCTCCGTCTTGAACGACCTGCGAAAAGACAACCTCATCTACTTCAACCGCAATACCATATTGATCCGCGATATGGGGAAGCTGAGCTAAAGAAGGTTGAGATGGTTTATATCGGTTGAGATGGTTGAGACAGCCTGTCTCAACCATCTCAACCGATATAAACCATCTCAACCCCTCTTAACTTCTCAACCCTCTCAACCCCTCTCGACCTTCATTTCCACCTCATAAACCCTCCCTTCCTCGCCCAGTTCCGTTTCCGGAAAAATGGGTTTCGCTTCCGCTAAAAAACAGTCCAGGTTTTTGTACCTCGAAGAGTAATGCCCGGTGACCAAGGTGCCCGCGTTTGCCCGTTTTGCGATAGCGGCAGCCTGTGCGGCAGTGCTGTGCATGGTGCGGGTTGCGTTTTCTTTATTGTCTTCGCAAAATGTCGTTTCGTGGTAAAGCAGGTCTGTGTTTTTTATGATGGGAATGATTGCTTCGTGAAATAAGGTATCGGAGACGAAGGCAAACGAGCGCGGCTTTTTTGGCGGGAAAACCAGTTCCTTGTTCGGCAGCCGTTTCCCATTTCCCAAAACGATGTTCTGCCCGTTTTTCACCTCGATAATTTGTGGGATGGAAAGGCCGTGTTCCGTTATTTTTTCGGGGCGGATGTTTTTCAAAAAAGGCTTTTCGCGGAACAGGTAGCCACAGGTGGGGATGCGGTGCTTCAGCGGGATGGTGGCGACGGTAAGCTCTTTGTTTTCAAAAATGATTTTGTGCCCGTTTGGGTTCACTTCGTGAAAATGGATAGGGTAGGGAAACTCGCCCGCTGCTAGCAATAAGGTGTCGGTCATTTTTTTCAGCCCGGCAGGCGAGTGGATGTGGAGCGGCTTTTCGCGCCCGTTCATTGCGAAAGAAAACAGCAGCCCGGGCAGGCCAAAAATATGGTCGCCGTGCAGGTGGCTGATGAAGATGTGCCCGATCTTGTTGCGGGGTATTGCGAAGCGGCCCATCTGCATCTGCGCGCCTTCCCCGCAATCTATCAAAAAATGCTGGTTTTGGACTTGGAGCACTTGTGCCGTCGGGAAGCGCCCGTGTGCCGGTGCAGCGCCGCTTACTCCAAGGATGGTAAGGGCAAATTTCATGGACAGGTCAGGCTTTCAGGTCTTTTTCCAGCGCTTCCATGATGACGTAATCCACTGATTCAGAAACAGTTGGGACGATGGTCAAAACTGAGTCGAGCCTTGATATTTCGATGAGCTTGCGCACGGGCGCATGCTCGATGCCGGTGAGCACAAAGATGCCGGGGGACTTCCACAAACGGTTGGCCGTGAGGATGGCACTGAGGCCGGAGGAGTCCACGTACTTGACCTGTGTGAGGTCTAAAATGAGGTTGGAAATGCCCTCGTTGGAAAGGATGACCAGTTCGGATTTCAGGTTCGGGGCGACCGTTGAATTCAGGTTTTCTTCCTGTAGTTCCAATACGGCGTAATTCTCTTTTTTGTCAATTGAATATTTCATATAAAACGGTCTTTTTTAGCTTTTTGAAAAATCAACGTTTTAAGGATGGCTGTCTCTTGGATGGTCTTTGAAATTTTATGGAGGCGCTAAGGTAATACAAACAATTGTAAAAAATGCAATTTAGGCAGGGACAAAAAAGGGGGGAATGAAGCTCGTTTGTTTGCCGCCTAATCTTTGCTGTTTGCAACATTCCACTTTTTTGAAATGTTATTGTGCGGTAGCATTCGCGCAGCTTCAAGTAAGGTGGGCAATGATATACTGCACCACTTTAGGTTTTGTGCATTTGCCCCCGCCAGCCCCCAGCCCCAAAAGGGGAGAACCTGCCCTCGATGCACAAAACCTAAAGTGGCGCAGTATAAAAGACTGGCATTGTTTTTAACGAAAACAAAAGCTAAACCTCGGAGGAAGAACGGCGAACATTATTTTGCTTTGCACACAAAATCGCAAATGAACAAAACTTTTTGGGGCAAGCCTTTTCGTTCTTCTGCAATTCGTCTTAACATTGCTTTTTATCCCATAATACCCTTCAAATAGCTTACTGTCAACTTATGATGAACGACAAAAAATTTTCTCCCAAAGTAAAAAAGATTATCTCTGTGAGCAGGGACGAGGCCATACGGCTTGGGCAGGATTTTATCGGTACCGAGCATTTGTTGCTCGGGCTGATGCGGGAGCCCGAAAGCCTGGCCATGCGGGTGTTGGATTCGCTCGACCTCGACCAGATTGAACTGAGGCAGGTCGTCGAAGAAACAGTGCCCCGCAGGCCTGCTGCCCATTCCTCCATCCACGTCGGCAACCTTCCGCTCAACAAGCAGTCCGAGAAAGTACTCAAAGTTACCTTTCTCGAAGCGAGGGCTTTGAAGAACCCGGAAATTTCTCCCGAGCACCTCATGCTGTCCATCCTCAAACACAAAGACAACCCTGCCTGCCGGATTTTGAACCAATTCGACATTGATTACGAAATCTATAAAGCCGAACTGGAGTACGTGCGGCACGACCATAATTTTATATCCGGTGCCGAGCCTTTCGCGTCTGCCGCAGGGAGGGACGAAGAGGCATACGAGGAGGACAATCCCCGTTACCAAAGGCAGCAGCGCAAAGGGCAGCAAAAATCACGGACGCCCGTGCTTGATAATTTTGGCAGGGACGTGACCAAACTTGCCGAAGAAGGAAAGCTCGACCCGATCATCGGGCGCAACAATGAACTCGAAAGGGTCACCCAGATATTGAGCCGCCGCAAAAAGAACAACCCTATTTTGATAGGCGAGCCGGGCGTTGGCAAAACGGCCATCGTGGAGGGGCTTGCCCTCCGCATCCACCAGCGCAAAGTCCCCCGCACCTTATTTAACAGGAGGCTCGTGATGTTGGATTTGGCAGCTCTCGTTGCAGGCACTAAATACCGCGGCCAGTTTGAGGAAAGGATGAAAGCGATCATGAACGAACTGGAGAAAACCCGCGAGGTCATCCTTTTTATTGATGAAATACACACCATCGTCGGGGCAGGCGGAGCAACCGGTTCTTTGGATGCTTCCAATATTTTCAAACCCGCGCTTGCAAGGGGCGAGCTTCAGTGCATCGG
>DROJ01000579.1 GCA_011321935.1 Bacteroidota bacterium
ACAATAATGTACGGCCAACGGACAGTCGGCAAGGGCCAATCGCCGGGGCCGCATACCATTACCGTGGCCGTGGAAGATGCCAACAACAGGAGCCCCCTCATTGGCGCCAGCGTTATGGTCGTTGAAAGGGGCGTCGGCGACGTGACCAACGAAAAGGGCAAGACCCAGCTATTCTTGAAAAGCGGCGATTACAGCATTCAGATCAGCTACCTCGGCTACAAAACCATCACCGAAAAAATAAAGGTGGCAGGCAAGGGCTTCATCCGTTTCAAATTGGAAGGGAGTGCCCAAACGATGAAAGAAGTGGTGATCGAGGCCGAAGCCGACCACAATGTAAAAAGCACCGACCTAGGCAAGCAGGTCATGTCCATCGAGACCATCGAGGCGCTGCCGCCCTTTGTGGGCGAGCCCGATATTTTGAAATCCATCACCCTGCTGCCCGGCGTCAGCACGGTGGGCGAGGCATCGGCGGGCTTCAATGTGCGCGGCAGCAATGCCGACCAAAACCTGATACTCTTGGGCGGGGCGCCGCTTTACAACCCCTCGCATTTGTTCGGTTTTTTCTCAGCTTTCAATACCGAGCTCATCCAGGATGTAAGTATTTACAAAGGCGGCATTCCAGCCAATTACGGCGGCAGGGCTTCCTCCATCATTGACCTGCGCTACAAAAGGGGCAGCCAAGAGAAATGGGGAGGCAAGGCTTCGCTCGGATTGATTTCGGCAAAATTATCTGTTGGCGGACCGATTTTCACCGACAAATTGACCTTGATGGTAGCGGGCCGGACCAGTTATAGCAACTGGATTTTGAAGCAGATCAACGACGGCAATATCCAAAAGAGCAGGGCCAGTTTTTACGATGCCAACGCTATTTTGGATTACGATATTTCGGACGACTTTTCGATGAGGTATTCTTTTTACCGCAGTTCCGACGATTCCAAATTGGCAAGCGACAACTCCTTTAATTGGAGCAACCAAAACCACAGCCTCTCTTTCAAAAAATCTTTTAACGGGAAATTCCAGGTTGATCTGGAAGCCATTGACGCCACTTATAAATATTCCATCATTGACGAAACGCCTTTTAAAAACTCCACCCTCGATTCCAAAATACACGACCAAGGCCTAAACTTGGGTTTAAAATATTTTTTGAGCGGGACACATGATATTTCAATCGGCGCACAAACAAAATTGGTAGAAATACAACCGGGCAATTTAAAAGGCACCGACCCGGAATTTCCAATTGACCCATTTAATGTCGAAAGTGAAAAGGCCAACGAGTCGGGCATCTATTTCCAGCACAATTTTGAAATAGGCGACTTCATCGGTGTTTCATATGGCCTCCGGTATAACGAGTTCAGGTTGTTGGGGCCAAATGCCATTCCGGTCTATGACCCCTTATTGCCGAGGAACGAGGAGAATATCCTTGAATTTACCAATTATAAAAAAGGGGACCTTATTCAAAAATATACCAGCCTCGAACCCCGGGCTTCCCTGCGTCTTTCAATTGACGAAACATCTTCCATAAAAATCGGCTACAACCGGATGTTCCAATATATAAACCTCATTTCCAATACCTCGACCATTGCCCCGACCGACGTTTGGAAACTCTCCGACCCATATATCAAGCCGCAGGAAGTGGTGCAATATTCCGGCGGTATTTTCAAGAATTTTAACAATAATGCCATCGAAGCTTCGGTGGAGGTTTTTTATAAAGACATTAATAATATTATTGATTACCGGGACGGCGCCACCTTATTGTTAAACCAAAACCTTGAATCGGACCTGCTCAACGGAAAAGGGCGTGCATATGGACTGGAGCTTTATCTGGAAAAGAAAAAAGGCGACCTCACAGGCTGGGTCAGCTATACTTATTCGCGAAGCCAAAGACGGGTCATCGGTTCGTTCCCAGAAGAAACGATCAACAACGGAGACTGGTATTCTGCCAATTACGACAAGCCGCACAATCTGTCCTTAGTCGGCGATTACAAATTGGGGGAACGGACAAAAGTATCTGCCATATTTACGTATAGCACAGGCCGCCCTGTTTCGTACCCATCAGCCAAATTCAATTATTTTAACGGAAGCAATATAGCTTATTACGACACAAGGAACGGCTTCCGCGCACCTGATTACCACCGCTTGGATTTGAGCTTGACCTTTGGTTTTAAGACCGACAAAAAATGGCTGGCAGGCGATTTTGTTTTGTCGGTATATAATGTATATGGCAGGAAAAATACTTTCTCGGTATTTTTTGACGATATACAGGGAGCGCCGCCGCAGGCCTTCCGGCTGGCTGTATTAGGCATCCCCTTCCCGTCATTGAGCTATAAGTTTGAATTTTAATAAAACGTCATTGCTTTCCACCCCTCAAGACTACTGATTTCACTAACCCCCGACTTCAGTCGGGGGTGGGTAAAGAACAAATCTGGGTTTTAACCCAAAATATATGAGCATTTTTTTGGGTTAAAACCCAGTAAAGTTTTGAGCCTGTCCCCCGACTGAAGCCGGGGGTTAGTGAAACCAACTCTCAGAATGGGGTTGTAAGCAATTACAAAAAATAAAAAAATGAGCACGACATATAAATTATTGATTCTCTGCATTATTGCATTTACCATATCGGCTTGCATTGATGAACTGAATATAAACACCAGCGAAAAAAGGAATATATTGGTCGTGGAAGGTGCCATTAACACCTTGCCCGGCCCTCACCGCATATTGCTTTCTAAAAGCGCAAAGTATGGTTCCATACTTGACGACGCCATCAAAAAAGAAACCAACGCCATGGTTTGGATAAGGGACGAAGACGGCGAACAGGTTTTTCTATATGAAAAAGGAAAAGTCGGCACATATGAAACGCCCGCTGAATTCCGCGCCGTTGCCGGAAAAAAATATACGCTGTTTATCACTTTGGCAAACGGGGAAAGATATGTATCAACGCCCGAAAGAATAGTCCCCGTACCGCCCCTTGATTCTATACTTGTAGAAACGTCTTTGGCTTTCAACTCTGGCATCGAACTATATGCCAGATGGAAAGACCCAGCCGACACCGACAATTTTTATTTATGGGAATCAGAGGGGATCTATATTTTAAATTCAAGGCCCGATCTGTTTGTCAGCAGGGATTTTTTTGGCAACCCTGTGCCAGCGCCCAAAGACTGCTGCTCAAAATGCTATGTTTTTGAAAACGATTTTAATAATGAATTAAGGATATTCAAAGACAACCTGACCAATGGAAATGTGCAGACAGAACTCGTTGCCTTTATCCCCGACAACGGGAGGCGGTTCAGTGAACGGTACATGGCAGTGGTCAAACATTCCTCCCTGACAAAAGAAGCTTATCAGTTTTTTGATTTATTAAAAAACCAATTAAGTATTGAGGGCGATATATTCGACCCGCCCCCTGCTACCATTCGGGGCAATATGATTAACCTCGACAAGCCCGACGAAGAAGTTATCGGCTATTTCAGGGCGAGCGATACCGTAACCGACACTGTATTTGTTTCCAGAAATGAAATTGCCAACCCGTTGAATTTAGATGTACTCAATGATGATTGCAGGGTGATAAAAAACAGTACGACTGAAAAGCCGCCATTTTGGAGGTGATTATTTATAAAATGTAACTACTTACCGCCTTCTCAAGAATATTGAATTCACTAACCCCCGACTGCCAGCCTGCCGGTAGGCGGGAAGTCGGGGGTTAGTGAATTCAATATTCTTGAGAAGGTGGTAAGTAGTTAGGTTATTTCAATAAAACATCAATGTCAAAGCCTTCTTCTTTTAAATATTTAGGGATATTAAAGACAATGCCATCAATGATTTCCACGTCCCGGTTCCAGTCAAATATAACCCAATCCTTTCCCTTTTCGGCGACCATTATTTTTTTTGTGAGGGTAAAAATCCAAATGATTTTTTCAACACCGCCGTCAAGCATCTTTTGGGTGCGGAAATTCATCAAGTCTTGGTCTTTCAGATCGGGGTTGGCCACGCTCAGATCTACTTCAATATCAATTTTTGGGGGAACCGTTGGCAAATGACGGTTGATCTGTTCTTGCGTCAAAACGGCTTTTTCGAAAATGGCAACGTCCATCGTTGCATTTTTTCTTTTTCCCAACTTGCTCCCTACTTCGCCTGTCAGTACGCGGTAAAGTTTTGTGTTTAATTTATTTCCTAATAAAATGGTAAGGTAAGTTACCAAGATTGCATGTAATCCACCAGCAGCCATGATTTCTTCAAAGGTTTGTTTTCCAGCCAAAACATCCTCGTAGCCTTTATAATAAAGTGGTACTCCATCAAATTCTTCTTTGATGAGATAACTTGGAACTTTCTCTTTTGAACATTTTTTTTTCGGCAATGTAAGGACGTTGCTTTCCATGTTTATTTTTTATTGTTACACAAATATAAGGTTTTTTTTTATTAATACTCATTTATCTATTTCCAAAATACCATCCTCCACCAAAAGGTCAATAAAAGCCCTCGCCCCGTTTTTGTTCAAATGCTGGTAATCGCCGAACCCGTCCACGCCCTGAATTGAATTTGCATAATCATATACTTTCAGGCCCGTTGCTTTTTGCACGGCATTTATCAGCTCTGTTTTATTGAATATTTTTTTTGCAAAAGGAGGGAAATATGGGTTGAGCAATAATTTGACCTTTACGTTATTTTTCTGCGCATAGGATACCATATCTTTTAAATCGTCCAACATTTTTTCATTAAAATCATAATTAAAAGAATTAATTTTAACAACGTTCTTTTGCAGGGTCGGAGAGATGACCCGGTCGAGCAGCCAATCTTTATCCGATTTTTTTAAATAATACAATGCCCGCTGGAATACTTCCGAATTATAGCGGTAAAGATGGGTTACCTTTCCGCCGTAAAAATCATTTGGAAAACTATCGCGCATAAGCGCAGAAAGCCGCTCGGAATAAGGTGTATAAAAATTAAAGGCAGCGGTCAAACTTGCGTCCATCCTTTTGTCTATCAAACTAATATCGAGGAGCAGTAATTTTGGCGCACCGTTTTTGTCAATATGGTCTTTTATTATCGGCGCCGCCAATTCCATCGGCATTCCATTATAACTCAGGTTGGTCGTTGTATATCCCGTTTTTTCTTCGATATATGGCTGGTAATAAATAAGCCCCCGCGAATTGCCGGCAAGCAATACATCGCAGCCCGCCTGCCCATTGTATAAACGGGAATAACGGAACTGGCTTTGGTCGGTTATTTTTTTTAGAACCAATCCACCGATTCGGTCGCCGGCAAAGGCGAGCAGGAGGACGGCGATTACCCAGATTATGTTTTTCATATCAAAAAATTAAAACCCCTTATTTGATCGGGCATTTATGGCAAAACTGTTTTGGAATGCCTATATTTGTTTCAATAAAAAATATTGAAATGCAGATTATTATCGAAGTCGAAAACCCAAATGTGCTCAATCGCCTGATTGATCTTCTGAAAAAGAGCGAATTGCTCGGGGGACTGCGCATCTGGAAAAAAACAAATGAGCAGGCAAAAAAAGAGTTGGTCAATGATTTTGGTTTAATGCCCCCTGAAGACCCAAGCCCTATTGATTACACAGAATTCATAGGCATCTTTAAACCTCAGCTTGGCAATGATGAAATAGACCGCCTGATCGCTGAAATGAGAGAAGATTGATCATGAAATATATTATAGACACCAACATATTGATTTATTTCTTGAATGATACTCTCACGTCAAAAGGTTCTGATTTTCTTGTGAAGGCTTTTCAAAACCAAGAGGCCAATATTTCAGTCATTACCAAAATCGAAATTTTAGGTTTCCCATTTTCCGATGCCGCTTCGGAAATAAAGGCAACAAAGCTCATAAACAGCCTTTCCATTTTTCCATTGAGCAATGAAATTGTCAATAAAACCATTGGCATCAGGAAATTCAAAAAGATTAAGGTAGCGGATGCAATTATTGCTGCCACTGCCATCATTAATGACCTAACTTTAATTTCCCGCAATGAAAAAGATTTCAAAAATTTGCCCGGACTGAACTTCATCAACCCGTTTTCTTTATAATTTCAAAACTGAAAATAAATAAAAGCATTGCTCCCAAAGGTGCCGAAAAAAGCAATCATCCACAACAGCAGGGCAAAAGACGCCACCCGGAAAACAGGGTTCTTCAATACCACTCCTGCCCAGTTCCATTTTATATCCGTCAGTTCCACCGCCAATAAAAACCCGATCACCATGATGCCTTTTATTACCAAAAACTTGTTCATGATGCTGACATAATTAAAGCCCTCAAAACCCGCCATATTATTGATAACATCGGTGGCTATCCCGAAATCCGGGCTGCGGAAAAATATCCAGGCAAAGCAGGTGAAAAAATATACCAGCATAATATTCACCCCTCCTTTCAATGGTTTTGGAAAACGCAGCGCGTTCATTAATTGGCCGAAAGGCCGACCCAAAAAACGCTGCGCTATAAGATATAGGCCATGCAAAAAACCCCAAAAAACAAAGGTCCAATTGGCGCCGTGCCAAAGGCCGCCGAGCAGCATGGTCAGCATATTGTTGCGGTAGGTCATGAGTTTCCCTTTTCTGTTTCCGCCGAGCGATATGTATAAATAATCGCGCAGCCAACTGGAAAGCGATATATGCCAGCGCCGCCAAAACTCACTGAAATTTTTGGAGAAATAAGGCGTGCGGAAATTCTGCGGGAAATCAAATCCGAGTATGCGCGCAAAGCCGATGGCTATATCCGAATAGCCGCTGAAATCGCAATATATTTGAAAAGAATAAAATACCACCGCTATCCATAAATTGACAGAAGTAAAGGCCATCGGCTCGGCCCAGCATTGGTCAACGATGGGTGCGAGGCTATCGGCCACCGCCACTTTTTTGAAAAAGCCCCATAATATCTGCGCCGTGCCAGTGGTGAACCGCTCCCATTTAAAATCATGGTCTTTCTGAAATTGGGGAAGGAAATCGCTCGCCCTCACAATCGGCCCGGCCACCAGTTGCGGCCAAAAAGCGACGAAGGTGGCGAATTTTACAAAGTCCGGTTCGGCCTTTAATTCACGCCGGTAAATATCAATGGTATAGCTCATCGACTGGAAAGTATAAAAGGAAATTCCGACGGGTAATATTATTTTCAAAGTATGTATAGAAGGCTCAAGGCCGAAGCCCTGGAGCATGGTAATAAAACTCTCCGTAAAAAAATTAAAGTATTTAAAAAAGCCCAGCAGTCCGAGGTTCAGCATCATGCTCATCAGCAATAGCCGCTTGCGCTTGGCTTCCTCGTTTTCCTTTTCCATCATCGAGCCGAGCACAAAATCCACCATCGTGGATATAGCGATCAGGCCCAAAAAACGCCAGTCCCACCAGCCATAAAACAAATAGCTGCCTGCCAATGCCCACAACAATCTTGCCCTGCCTTTCAAAGAGAAATAGAGCGGAATAAAAAGGGCAATAAATACCAGAAATGTAAGGCTGTTAAAAATCATAAATAAATGGTTGAATGGTTAAATGGTTAAATGGTTGAATAGCTAAATGGTTTTTCCCTCATGGCGTGTACTCGTCCTGCGGGAAAAACCATTTAGCCATTTAACCATTCAACCATTTATTTCAGGGAGCAGGAAATTTTTCCAAACCATATAGGCGCTGCCATTTATGTGGATGCCGTCCAAAGTATATTTTGCATCGAGGTTTCCGTCGGTATCGAGCAAAAGGGAGTGGGTGTCGAGGAAGGTCAATGAATATTTTTTTGCCAATTTTTCGATATTTTTATTTAATTTTAAAATATCGGCATTGGTCACCGGTACGGGGCTGACTATATTGTTTACCGGAAATACGCTCTGCAAATAAATGTTTGTTTCCGGCATTTTTTTTAATAATGCCTGCAGCAGTTTTTCGTATTTCAAAGCGACAGTTTCGGGCGGGTGAAATGCGAGGTCGTTGACGCCGATCATTAAAAAAAGTTTTTTTGGATTTAATTTTTTTATTTCATCCAAACGCTCCCGCACAGCGTCGCAATGATCTCCGGGGATGCCCCTGTTCACCACATTTATATTTTCAAAAAACTCAGCCCACTCACCGTAAGCGGTGATGCTGTTCCCCAAAAAAACAATGCTCGAATCTTTTTCCGGCAACATTTCAAAAAGGTTTTTGCGGTGCATATACAATTTTTCTACGCCCCGGTTATTGATCTTTGACCAGAGGTTTTTCCAGCCGCCGTATTTATTTAAAGCAAATAAAAATGCTGCAATAAATAACAGGTTCAATAAAAATGAAATATAGAACAAGCTGTTTTTCATTTTAATTGTTTTCACCCAGCAATTTGCTTTTTGTTGTCTCAAATGCCGATGCCAACGGAAACTCCACCGCTCCCCTTTTTTCTATTTTATCAGCATGGAATTTTAATAGGCCGAGCAATTTTTCTGCGCCTTGTTCCTCTCCGATTGTTCCTGTATTAAACCTCGTTATCATTTTGTGGTGAAATTCGTTCAGCCATTTTGCCGTTTCCAGTTTCTCTTTTTCGGAAGTGGTTTTGTCCTCCAATAATACGCGCAGCGAGATGGTCAAATTAATGGACACCTGCCGGTAAAAAAAGGCTTTTGTTTGCTTGTCCCAACTGTTTATTGTTGCGACAACTTGTTCTGCAGAGTATTGCATATTGACAATTGCATTTGGCTGTTTGTTATACTGAACCACTTTAGGTTTTGTGCATCGAGGGCAGGTACTCCCCTTCTGGGGCTGGGGGCTGGCGAGGGCAAATGCACAAAACCTAAAGTGGTTCAGTATATTTGCTTTTGGCCAAAAACCAATAGCAAATGGCCAACAGCTCATTTCAACACATCCTCGATATTCACGCTCTTCTTATGCTCCGTGTGCTTAAAATTTTTGTTTGGATCACCCATTTTCAATAGCCCTTTTATTTGCCTAAAAACAAAGCCCGGCAAAGCCCAAACTGCCTGCCAAACTGCTTTCGGGGCATTGCTCAAATAGAGCGTCCAGAAAATAGTGAGCGCAAAAATAGCAATCGCCGCCACTAAAACAAGCGACATCGCGGGCATAATAAAATAACCGGCCACCGCCAATGCCGCCGCCAAAAAAAGCATGATGAACATGGGCGGCGCAATGGTCACGAGGCCAAATAACAATTGGTTCCAACTGAAATTAAAAATGCCCCGGCGGATGATGCCGAGCGAATTGGGCATATTTTGAAAATAAGAAAAAAGCCATCGGCTGCGCTGCGTTTCGACGGTACTTGCGTCCTCCACTTTTTCGTCGTAACAAATGGCATCCCAGGCATAGGCAATTTTTTTGTTTTGGCGCAAAAGGAAATTCTGCAATATCTTGTCTTCCTGCAACATTTTTTTCCATTGGTGCTTGCCCTGCTCTATTTCCGGGCTATTGAGGTAGGCTTTGTAAAGCTCTGATTCCACCGCCATCCCGCTTCCCGAAATGACTGCCGACGAGCCGATTTTATATGGCGCCAACCGGTCAATATAATTTTTGTAAAACTCGCCTAAAGCATCTGCGCCGGCCAATAATGAATCGAGGTTTTTAGCGGTGCGCTGCCCTTGAATAGAGGTATAGCCCGCATTCGCATATTTGTTGATTTGCTCTAAAAATTCAGGATGGGCCAAATTGTCGGCATCAAAAACAGAAATATATTCGTGCGGGCGCACAAAGTTTTCGATGCCGTGGATAATTGATTTTGCTTTTAAATTGAGCGGCGGGTCGGGCTGCAGCACGGTGAGTTTTTTATGCTGTATGTCCCAATTGGAAAGGTCGCACCGGTCGGCGACGAGATAGATATGGAATTTCTGGTGCTTTTGTTTAATCAAAGAATGCACAAGCCCTTTGGCAATACCGGCATTTTTATAGGCCGTTATGATACAGCCAAAATCAAATGTTCTTGGCTTGCCCGGCACCTTTATTTTTTCTTTTACAAAAAGCGAAAAGAAAACATTGATGGTCGGCAATACCAAAAAAAACACCAATATCCCCGATAGGATCAAGTATAGTTTGCTCACTATTTCCATTGTGCTTGTCTGTAATTTTTCGCAAAAATAAGGCTAAGTTTTCAATTGAAAACTTAGCTGTGCAATTCTTTTGGAAGGGAGAAAAAAGTGGGGGTAGAGACTGGTATTATATCTTGAATTGTAACTACTTACTACTCCCCTCGAAATCCCTCCGGGATTTCGAGGGGGGATAGGTAGTTACCTTGAATTTAGTTTTTCATTTAAATTTTAATTGTAGCTATTCAGCACCCTCTCAAAATTTCACTAACCCCCGACTTCAGTCGGGGGACATGCACAAATTTTCATCGGGTTTTAACCCAAAATATATTCATAAATTTCGGGTTAAAACCCAGATTTGTGCTTTGCCCCCCCCGACTGAAGTCGGGGGTTAGTGAAATTTTGAGAGGGTGCTGAATAGTTACTTTTAATTTAAAAGTAAGGGGGGTAGAGCTTGGTATTATATCTTATCAGCGAAGGCTTTTTTTAATTTCAAATGCAAATGCAAAATCAAAATAGCTTGCCCCGAAACCTCGGGGAAAATTAAAAACGGCCTTGCCATTGAATTTAAAAGTAAGGGGGGTAGAGACTGGAATTATATCTTGAATTTAGTTTTTTATTGTTATTTTAATTTTAATTTAAAAGTAAGGGGGGTAGAGCTTGGACTTATATCTTTTCGGGCTTTAATATTCCAAAGAATTGCCCGGTAAAATGCTTTTAAGTTTGGCCAATCCATTTTTAAAATAAATCGAACCGTGTTTTTTGGGACAGTAAACAAAAACAGGAACAACCAAAAACCCATCATCTGTATTTTGCTCCTGTTGCGTTTCATAAAAAATATCCTGTTCCTATTTAAATAATAGGTTTTTAGCGTACTGATCTTATTGACGGAATAACTCTCCTTGTGGTATATTTTGGCATTTGGTTCTACATATACCTTGTACCCGCTCCGCCTGATACGCTCGCACCAATCGAGTTCTTCATAATATAGGAAAAAGTCTTCCGGCATCAAGCCCGCTTCTTTTAAAACCTTTCGGGACACCATCATAGCAGCCCCGTGGGCATAGGCCGTTTCTTTCAGTTCGGTATATTGCCCCTCGTCCAATTCCATTTCGCCGATAGTGCTGTTCCGAGCAGTGAGCGGATGAACGTGCGTGGTGCCCACGTACTGAATCATATCCGGCCCACTGCCCGGTTTAGCGATATAATAACAAATTTTCGGACTTGCGATACCAGCTCGGGGATGCTTGACAAAAACTTCCAGCAATGTTTCCAATGCCCCGTTTGTCAATTCCGCGTCGTTGTTGAGGAAGAACAAGAAGTCGCCCGTGCTTGCCCGGATGCCGAGGTTGTTGCCCCCGGCAAAACCCAGGTTTTTTTCACTTCGTATAAATTTTACGTCGGGATAATGTTTTTGTAAATAGCCTCCCGGGTTTTCTTCTGAAGCATTGTCAACCACTATTATTTCTACCTTCGGATAGCTGTTCCGACGGATGCTCTCAATCATTTCACAAGTCACATCGAGTGCATTGTAATTGACCGTGATGATGGAAATGAGTGGTTGCATAGTGTTTAGTGATTAGTGGAGTAGTTATTAGTGATTAGTGATTAGTGGAGTAGTGATTAGTGATTAGTGATTAGTGATTAGTGGTTAGTGATTAGTGATTAGTGGAGCAGTGATTTGGATTAGTGGTTAGTAGAGTAGTAGTAGTGATTAATGGATCAGCATCGCTTCTCAACTCTGACTACTAATCACTAATCACTACTCCACTAATCACTAATCACTAATCACTACTCCACTAATCACTAAACATTTTCTTCTTGAATAATGGCAAAGGGCGTTTTTAAGATGATTTTCAGGTCGTACCAGAAAGAATGTTTTTCTGCGTAAGAGCAATCGAGACCGATGCGTTCTTCCGTGCTCATGTCCGACTTGCCCCGTTTCGAGACCTGCCAAAGGCCAGTGAGGCCGGCGGGAGCCAAAAAGCGTTTTGCCCAGCCGTCCCTTGTCAACTGCTCTGCTTCATAAATGGGGAGCGGGCGGTTGCCGACGATAGACATATCGCCTTTCAATATGTTGAACAACTGGGGCAGTTCGTCAATGCTCGTTTTGCGGATGATCTTTCCGACTTTGGTGACCCGTGGGTCATTGTTGAACTTAACAAACAAAGCCTCGTCCTTTCCATCGTATTGGTTGAGGTGTTTCAGGTCTTCCAGGCGTTTGTCCGCATCTTGGTACATGGAGCGGAATTTCAGGAAGTCAAACACATGATAGCCTGAACCTACCCTGCGGGAACGATAAATTGCCGAACCCGGTGACTCGAATTTTATCAAAAAATAAACGATTGCCAAAAGAGGGCTCAATGCCAAAATGGCGAGGGAAGAAAAGAGTATATCGAAGGCCCTTTTAAGAGGAGAGAATTTGATGTTATAAGATTCAAATTCTTGTATTTTGCAGTCATCAATCTGCCTTTTAAAAGAAGAAAGAAAATTGATCCTTTCTTTTAAAACGCCCGACTGAACAGGCACGTCATAATAGTCGTCGAAGCCCAGTTTGAGGGCATCCATTTTATGGTTCATCCCGTCCCGGTTCATGGCAATGAAAGGGATGTATTTCAAAACGGGGTGGCGGCGCACATTGTGGAGGAGGAGGAAATTTTCTTCTTCCAATGCCTCAAATTCACAGACAATAGCGGCGGGAAGCTCCTGAAAATCCCCGGCATTTACAATGCTTTCAAGCCTTTGGTAAATCAAGAACGAACTCTCAAATTCATTGATCCGGAACTCGTCCGTAATCGCCCCCTGAACGATCAAACATTCACCAAACGAGCCTTCAAAGCCTAGCACAAAAACCTCTTCGAGGTCAATAGCAACTGAGGGTAAGGTTGGGTACATAGTGGATTTTTTAACGCTGTTAATGGTTGGTTTCTAATGAATGTAGCTCGTTATCTATTTGGGTTTGTGCGGGTTTATTCTTTAATTCAACACCAGTTGCCGTTCTTTTGAAGCCAGTGTTTTACTGATTTTTTTCTTTAGGTCAATAGGGTTGAATGGTTTTGTAAAATAATCGCTGACCCCCCATTTCAGGCATTTTTTAATGTCCTCGTCCCCGTCGTTGCCCGAAACGACAATGACCGGGATGTCTCTAAAAAAGCCGCTTTGCCGTATATTTTTAAGGAATTCGTCGCCACTGAGGCGTGGCATGCTCATATCAAGCAGGATCAGGTCGGGCATGTTGCCGCGCACCAGCCAGGCCATTCCTTCCACCCCGTCTTTCATCGTCGCTACCCGGTAGTGTTTGCTCAACATATTGCCCAGCAAAAGCCGGATGCTGTCATGGTCCTCTATGATAAGAAGAGACTTCTTGTGAACGTTCATGTTCATGTAAGTTTTGGTTATTATGTACTTTGATTTCCGTTGTAAAACAAGTCTTTGGCCGTAGCCAAGCCGCTGTCGCAGACGATGAGAGGAATTAGCATATCAAGGCAAACCCGTACAGGTCAGGCCTGACAAAATGAGAAGGATAGGAGTACCAGTGTCCTATTTAAAGAACTATCAAAAATCGGTTAAGGATAAAAAAATTACAGGGGGGAAATTAATCAGCTCTTAGAATGTCTTTTAAAATCAGCGACAAAATTAGGTCACAAAAACGGAAATACGAAATAAACCTTCTTTCAAAGATATGTCACAAAGCTATAAAAGAAATTTTATTAAAAAAAATCAAAAAAGGTTTTGAAAACAAAGTATTCGCAACATTCAAATACAAACGGTTTCTATTTGAAAACAAAAATCCTACATTAAGCCCTGTCACAAATAATCATTTTCTGGCAAGAAACACAGCAAAATATTATTTCAAAAACCTGCGGAAAAAAAATCCCCTATCCAACGCAAATAATTCAATTACTTGACGGGGCATGGCCTGTTTTGTCACCCCATCCGTCCAATGATTTATGATTGTGATTTAATTTTTTGAAACAAATCCCACACCGTGATGCCGATGCTCACCGCAATGTTCAGGGAATGCTTTGTTCCGAACTGGGGGATTTCCAAGCAGCCGTCCACCAAAGCCATTGCCCCCTCGCCGACCCCCTTCAGCTCGTTGCCAAAAACGAGGGCGTACCTTGTCCCCGGCCTTACTTCAAAATCCCCCAAATTTTCACTGCCCTCTGCCTGTTCGACCGCCAATACTTTCACCCCTTCTTTTTGCAAGCGCCTGATGGTCTCTTCCGTGCTTTCTGCATGTTCCCAATCCATGCTTTCGGTCGAGCCAAGCGCCGTTTTCAATATCTCCCGGTGCGGGGGCTTGGCCGTGATGCCGCAGAGGAAAATTTTTTCCACGGCAAAAGCATCGGCAGTGCGGAAGGCCGAACCGACGTTCATGCCCGAGCGCACATTGTCGAGCAATAGAATGATCGGCGTCTTCTCCCTCGCCCTGAATTCTTCGGGCGTCAGCCGCCCCAGTTCTTCCATTTCTAATTTCCGCATTTTGCTGGATTTGGGTTTTTGTAAACAATGGTGCAGACGCCCATTTTTTCATTTTGAAAAACGGCCTGCCAATCCTTTTCGAGTTCGTCTATTTCGCTGTCGCTAAAATCGTTCATGATGTTGGAGTAGAGGACGTAGCAATTTTTTTCAAGGTCCTTTTCGGTGAAGCCCTCCCCTGCCCCGTTCAGTTCTATCATTTCGCGCGGGCCGATGTTCGGGAAGGCCGTGCCCACCTTATTATAAGGTATGCCCTCGGATTTCAGGTATTTTTCGGCCTCTTTTTCCAGTCCAAACCAATGCAAATGTGCCAGCGTACCATCCCAGCCCTGCGATATTTTTTTTGGGTAAACCCACAGGTTGCCGCAAAGCAAGGCCAAAATCACGATGGCAAAAACCGGCTTCCGGAATTTGCGGCCTGCCGCGCCACCAAACAAAAAATGGAACAGCAGCAGGTGCAAACTGATAAAAAACGGCAGCAAATAACGGTGGGAAAGCAGCCCTTTGTAAAACAATTGAGTAGGCACAGTGGCCAAAAAAACACAGGCCGCAAGCAATGCCAGCCGCTTTAAGTTTTCATCCCCCCAAAATGTTTTTTCCCGTAAAACAACAAACCCAAAGTACACCAAAACCAGCACTTCTGCCACCCGTCCAAAATCGAGCATCCGCCAGCCAAGCACCGCAATATTTTTTATAAAACCCTGCAAGCCGACCCTCGCAAAACTCGGTGCCCAGGCCGAACCCCCGTGGTAACCGATCCAGCCCACTGCCTGCCAGTGATAGGCCAAGTAGGCCGCTACCAATAGTCCGCCGGGTAGGAAAGGCCATAATTTTTTGATGAAAAACGAAACTGAAAACCTGTTTTTGAGACCCTCCCAAAAAGTCTTTCCACTCAGCTTAGCATCGGAGACGGCGTCCTTTTTTTTATCAAATTTAGAAAGGAATTTACTTTCCGGCTCAAAAAGCAAATACAAAAAAAGCCCCGCCGCCGCCATCATCCCCCTCATGCTGACCAAGCCCAGACCGATCACGGCCAACACCAGCAGCCATTTCGTTTTTTTCAATAAAACAACATAAACGCCCAGCAAAAAGAAAAAAACCAGCACCACATCAGGGCTGACCAAAACAGATTGGCTGGCCAAAACAGGATCGGTAAAACACAGCAGCAGCAGCCATTTCGCATAGTTTGGCTGCATTTCATTTGACCACTCTCCCGTATTAGCCCCTTTTTTTTCTTTCGATAAATGCCCACCGATTTTCAACAGCAAACAGCCGATCCCCAACAAAAACGGCAGCATCGCAAAATGGCCCGCCGGAAGTGTTTTTCCAAAAAATTTCCACACCGCAGCGAGGTACATGCCGAAGGCCGGGATATGCCCGCTGTCCATTATTTCCGGCAAAATGAGCGAACTGAAATTTGTTCCGTAAAAAAAATGGGCATGTTTGGAGGCAAGCTGCACGGTGTCCCAAAAGAAGGGATTGTCGCGCACCAAAAAGGTGGCAACGAAGGCAAAAAGGGAGAATATCAAAAATGGTCTGCGCAAAAATTGGGAAATTAGAAATTGGAAATTGGGAAATTGGGAAATCACATAAAATCGGATTTTATATAATTTCCCAATTTCCCAATTTCCAATTTCCGCTTACTTCAAACAAGCCCCCACAAAAGCCACAAAGAGCGGGTGCGGGTTTTCGACAGTGCTTTTCAGTTCGGGGTGGTACTGCACGCCGACGAACCAGGGGTGGTTTTTCAACTCCACCACTTCTACCAGTCCAGTGTCGGGGTTGGTACCCGTCGGTACGAGGTCGGATTTTTTAAAGAGGTCGAGGTAGTCATTGTTGAACTCGTAGCGGTGGCGGTGGCGTTCGCTGATCTTTGCGGAGCGGTAAGCCTTTTGGGCATTCGAGCCTTTTTTCAGTTGGCAGTCATAAGCACCGAGGCGCATGGTGCCGCCTTTTTGGGTAATCTTTTTCTGTTCGAGCATCAGGTCAATGACGGGGCTTTCCGCAGCGGGGTCCACCTCCGTAGAATTGGCGCCGGGCAACTGCAAAACGTTTTTGGCATACTCCACCACCGCACATTGCATGCCGAGGCAGATGCCAAAAAACGGCAGCCCGTTCCTGCGGGCATACTCGATGGCCTTCACCTTGCCCGCGATGCCCCGCTCGCCAAAACCGGGGGCTACCAAAATGCCGTCCAAGTCCATCAATTTTTCGGCAATTTCTTTTTCTTTCACATCCAGTGCCTCCGAGTGGATGGGCACCACTTCCACCTTGCACTCATTGACCGCCCCCGCATGGATGAAGGCTTCGAAGATGGA
>DROJ01000580.1 GCA_011321935.1 Bacteroidota bacterium
CAGGTATTTAGGCGGTACTTCTAAAAGCGGGAGATTGGCTTTGCTGGCTATGTCATCATCATCAAATGTGATAATCATTCTTGCACAACCGGGTCTATTCTTGCCTTCTTGAAAGCACTCTTTTTTTCTGAAATAATGGAACTGTTGATCTTGCTTCAAAGAGGGCTCGCCCCATATTTGAAGCACTTGTTTTTTGGAAAGACCACATATGCACGGCTTGTTTACATGTTGGTAGCTTAAATTTAAACTATGGTCATAGTTCGGAGCATTTTTGTGGTTCTTCGCCTTATTTAGTGGGTTTTGGTAATTTGGCGGCATGGATGACATTACAGTATTTACAGCAGCATTGAATTTAAGTTCACCATGGAAAATATCGGAACTTGAGTTCAGGGAATGCAAAGGGGACAAAGAACTGCACATTACCATCGGCCATGAAAAACGGGCCAGGTTCGTCCACGAAAAAGAGGAGTGCAGTGTGTACGACCACCAGTTCCGCACATGGCGGCACCTTGATTTTTTTGAGCACGTGTGCTTCCTGCACGCCAAGGTGCCGAGGGTAAAGACCGGGGACGGGAGCGTCAGGCTGGTACAGGTGCCGTGGGCGGAAAGGGGGAGCTCTTTCACCCTTTTGTTCGAGGGCAAGGTGCGGGAACTGGTGCGGTTCGGCATGAGCGCCAGCGGTGCGGGCGCCAGCCTGAGGATAAGCGGGAAACAGGTGTTCGGGGTCATACGCCGGAGCGTGTCCCACGCCCTGGCCACCCAGCCGTTGGAGGATGTGGAGGAGGCCTCACTGGACGAAGTGAGCTCCCGAAAGGGCCACAAATACCTCACCATACTGACAGACCGCAAGCGCAAAAAAGTGGTGGGCATCGGCGAGGGCAGGGACGCTGCGGCGGTGGGGGAAGCCCTTATAGACATGGAGGTACGGGGTGCGGGCAGGGAAAAGGTCAAGGGCCTGACCATGGACATGTCGAGGGCCTATATATCGGCGGCCGACATATATTTTGCGCTTGCGGCCATCATCTTCGACCGCTTCCATATCGCCAAGAAGATGAACGAGGCCGTTGACCAGATAAGGAGGGAGGAGCAGGCCAGGTTCAAAGAGCTGAAAAACAGCAGGTACCTGTGGCTCAAGAACAGCGGCAGGCTCGGGAAAAGGGACAGGGAAAAAGTCGGGCGTTTGTCCGAAACGTACCCCAACATAGGGGAGGCCTACAGGTTAAAGGAAATGCTGAAAAGCGTTTTGGACCAGGCCTATCATGACCACAGGCTGAAATGGCTGAACGCATGGGTCAAGGAAGCCTGGGCATCGGGGCTGGAACCGGTAAGGAAGTTCGTCAACATGCTGCACCGCCACTGGTACGGGGTCAAAACATTTTTCAAATACTTGGCGACCAATGCATATGCGGAAAGGGTGAACCTGAAAATACAGGAAATAAAAAGGATAGCCAAAGGGTACCGAAACATCAACAATTTTAAACTGATGATATACTTTCATTTAGGAGGGCTTGATTTGGACAAACCCACTAAATAAGGCGAAGAACCATTTTTGTATTCAAAAACCCCCTCATTATTTAGAGTAAAGTTAGGTACTCCCCATTCTTTGGACACTTAACAAGGTACTTTAAGGTGAGAGACAACAAACAAAATACATATTTTTTTTCGAAACAAAGGACAAAAAAGAATTGCCCCTTGTCCCGAATGTTTTGTTGTCATCCCAAAGTTAGTGTACAAATATCAAACTAACAACGACTGATTGAAGGAGCTTCAACCTGACCGGAAAAAACCTTGACCGGTGGTATGCCGCCCAGATGTTTATTGGGACGCTCGGTGTTGTAAAAATTAAAATATTCACCCAACGATTCCCATGCTTCTGTTCCGTTGCCGTATGATTTCAGATAGACATCTTCGTACTTTACACTCCGCCACAGCCGCTCTGTGAATATGTTGTCAATTGCGCGGCCTTTGCCGTCCATACTGTGCCTCGCCCCGGCAGCCTTGACCGCTGTGGTGAAATCATTGGAGGTGAACTGGCTGCCCTGGTCAGTGTTCAAAATATCCACGTCCACCTGCGCCCAGACCCGTTCCATCGCTTCCAGGCAGAAAACGGTATCGAGGCTGTTCGACAGCTCCCATGAAAGGACGTACCGGCTGTACCAGTCCATGAATGCGACAAGGTAAAGGAAGCCGTCCGCCATCGGGATGTAGGTAATGTCCGTGCCCACAACCTGCCCCGGCCTGTTTATCTCAAGTCCCCTCAAAAGGTACGGGAACACCTGGTGTTCAGTACCCTTGCCGGGCTTTGAGGTGTGCGGGCCGGGGCAGACAGCCTCCAGTCCCATCAACCGCAACAGCCGCCTGACCCGTTTTGGATTGACCCCGAAACCCTGGTTCCTGAGGAAGTAGGTCATTTGCCGCACCCCGTAAAAAGGGTGTCTCAAATATTCCTCGTCCATCAATCTCATGTACAGGAGGTTCTCCGGGCTTTCCATTTTTGGCCCATAATAATAGCTGCTCCGTCCAAGGCCCAAAAGTTCGCATTGCCTGCTGACGGACAGGGTGGCATCCTTTGACACCAGCCTGCGAAGGCCGGCAGCGTCACAGCTCCCCAACTTTTTTTTTGAGCCACTTCAGTTCCATCTGAAGCTGGCCGATCTGACTGTAAAGCTGTTCCGTCAAAACCTCGTGCTCTTTCCGGAAATCCGATATTTTGCGTTTATCTGCAAAGATGCCTTCCAGCCCTTCAAGGGCGGTTTTTTTCCATTGGCTCACCTGGTTGGGGTGCACCGAATGTTTTTTTGCGA
>DROJ01000581.1 GCA_011321935.1 Bacteroidota bacterium
CAGTATTCCAGATATTTGAGTCAACGCCTTTCCTCCCGCCAACCTTCCGCAAAGGCATCGCCTCAGGCGGTTGCCAAAAACAATCAACCCACCTGTTCACCCGCTCGTTAATTTCCCTGATTTTCAATCTGTTAAGCATTAAAATAAATGTTCTATCATTTTTTTGCTTATAGAAGTAAAAGTTTTCCACACAAAGTTTTCCACATTTCCCCCTTCTGTGGAAAAAAAATAAACCCCTGCGGTTCAGTGTTTTAGGCAAGTTTTCCACATTTTGTGGAAAACTTCGTTTACCTGACAGCGCAATAGGTATTAATTTCGTGCTGACAAAAGAACATACTCCAATTTGTTGTATTACAATCCATATCACTGACGGACACGGGGAAAGAGAAAAGCCGTCATTGGTAACACCACTTTCCCAGAATCATACTGAATCTATCGACTTATAGATACTATGGAGTGAGACTCCCTTAGCCTTTCTGTTCCCTGCCGATCTATGCGCGGGGAACAGATCAAGGAACTGCGCTTCTTCAAATCCGCAGTCAGGGGCTGACCGCTTGGCAAAAGGAAACCTTCCCTTTTGGGAAAAAATAATCCATCATGTAACACTATTAAAAAATGATCAAGGAATATGGAGACATTAGTATTAAAAGAAACCTCAGCCCCAAAACCTAAAAAAATGGAGGCCAAGAAGAAAACCTACACTTTTCAGGAGGCTTTAAAAGCATCGGCCAAGTATTTCAAGGGCGATGAACTGGCTGCCAATGTCTGGATCAACAAGTACGCCTTGAAAGATTCCGCTGGCAACATTTACGAAAAGACCCCCGACGACATGCACCGGCGCATTGCCGCCGAACTGGCGCGCATCGAAAAGCGGTACCCCAATCCGGTCAGCGAGCAAAAGATGTACAGCATGCTGAAAGATTTTAAGTACATCATCCCGCAGGGCGGCCCCATGTCGGGTATCGGCAACAACCTGCAGACCTCTTCCCTTTCCAATTGCTTTGTTATCGGCAACGAGGCCGACTCTTACGGCGGCATTATCCGTACCGACGAGGAGCAGGTGCAGTTGATGAAACGCCGGGGCGGGGTAGGCCACGACCTCTCGCACATCCGCCCAAAAGGCAGCCCCGTACTCAATTCTGCCCTTTCTTCCACTGGCCTTGCGCCCTTTATGGAGCGCTATTCCAACAGTACCCGAGAGGTGGCACAGGATGGCCGGCGGGGCGCATTGATGCTTACCGTTTCCATCAAACACCCTGACGCCGAGGACTTTATAAATGCAAAAATGGAAGCAGGCAAAGTGACCGGCGCCAATGTTTCCGTAAAAATAGACGATGATTTTATGCGGGCTGCCCTCACCGGCGATGAGTACGTGCAGCAGTACCCCGTCAACTCCGACACACCTTCTTATAAAAAGAAAATAGACGCATCAAAACTTTGGGACAAGATCATTTACAACGCCTGGAAGTCGGCCGAGCCGGGCGTACTATTCTGGGACACCGTGATCCGCGAATCTGTGCCGGATTGCTACTCGGCCTTTGGCTACAAAACAGTTTCTACCAACCCTTGCGGGGAAATCCCGCTTTGTCCCTACGATAGCTGCCGCTTGCTGGCCATCAACCTTTACAGTTTTGTCGAAAAACCATTTACGGAACAAGCCTTTTTTGATTTTGAAAAATTTGCCGAGTACGTACAGTTGGCGCAGCGGATGATGGACGACATCATTGACATGGAACTGGAAAAGATTGATAAAATAATCGAAAAAGTGGGCAGAGACCCTGAACCCGACGACATCCGCCAAACGGAATACCGCCTCTGGCAAAAGATCAGGAAGGCATGTGTGGAAGGCCGCCGCACGGGCGTTGGCATCACTGCCGAGGGCGACATGCTGGCCGCTCTGGGCATTAAATATGGCAGCGACGAGGGCATCAAATTTTCTACCGGAGTCCATAAAACGCTGGCACTCAATGCTTACCGGGCATCGGTTGACTTGGCAAGGGACCGGGGCGCTTTCAAAATCTATGACCCCCGGCTGGAAATGAAAAACCCCTTCATCCTCCGCCTGAAAGAGGCCGACCCGCAGTTGTACGCCGACATGGTGGAGCATGGCCGACGCAACATTGCCCTGCTGACCATCGCCCCGACGGGCACTACCAGCTTGATGACGCAGACCACTTCGGGCATCGAACCCGCCTTCCTGATTGCTTATAAACGCCGCCGGAAAGTGAACCCGAACGACAAGGAAGTCAACGTGACATTTACCGACGAGGTGGGCGACCACTGGGAGGAGTACAACGTGTTTCACCATAAATTTGAAACTTGGCTCGAAGCCAACGGGCACAAAATGGAGGAGGTGAAAAAACTGCCCACCGAGGAACTCAACAAACTGGTGGAAGCCTCGCCTTACCACGGCGCCACCGCCAATGACGTGGACTGGTTGCAGAAGGTGAAAATGCAGGGATCTATCCAAAAATGGGTGGACCACAGCATCAGCGTGACGGTGAACGTACCCAACGAGACTTCAGTTGATTTAGTTAAAAATATATACAAAACTGCTTGGGAGTCAGGCTGTAAGGGCTGCACTATATACCGGGACGGCTCGCGTTCCGGCGTATTGGTCGCCTCTGATGATAAAGGGAAGAAACAGGAAGATAAACAAACAACTTCGGGCGAGGAAAACTCGGTCTTTGCGACAACGCTTGCTCCCAAGCGCCCCAAAATCTTGGAAACCGCCGTCATCCGTTTCCAGAACAACCACGAGAAATGGGTGGCTTTTCTCGGCCTCTTGGACGGGCGGCCCTATGAAATTTTCACTGGCCGGGTAGAGGATATTTTCATCCTGCCCAATTATGTGGACAAGGGCTGGGTCATCAAGGAAAAAGACGAGGAAGGCCACAACCGCTACGACTTCCGCTTTGAGGACAAAGACGGCTACAAGGTGACCATGGAAGGGCTTTCCCGCTCTTTCGACAAAGAGTTCTGGAACTACGCCAAATTGATTTCCGGCATCTTGCGCCACGGCATGCCCTTGCCCTATGTCATCAACTTGGTGGCCGGCCTGAACGTGGACCAAGACCATATCAACACTTGGAAAAACGGCGTCGTGCGGGCTTTGAAAAAATACATCCCCGACGGCACCAAAGCCGTAAAAGAAGCCTGCCCAGAATGCGAAGACCCAGATGGCCTTATTTACAAAGAGGGCTGCCTGACCTGCAAAAGCTGCGGCTATTCTAAATGCGGGTGAAAATATAAAAGGGGAGGCGCGGGGTTATGGTGCCTTCCTTTTTTAAGGTTTACTACACAACGTTTTCTCATAGACTGTTTCGGGTGTGTTGTTGAGGATAGCAACACACCTTTTTTTAATTAAAATAAAAATAAAAATACTCTGCCCCGTATCATTTTAATCAGCCGAGTGAGCATTTTGTGCATTTACCTCGGCTGATTAAAATGATACTAAATTGTGACGAATTAATAATTGAACCATGAAAAAATTTATCGGCCTGTTTATCCTTTTTTTCAGCTATCAATTTATCGCCTGCCAAAACCAGGTAGCAATTGATGATATAAAAAACGCCCCAAAATATTCAGCGGCCGATACACTGTACGCCGACGTTTATAAAATATTGGACGGTACATGGAAAGGGCAATTTTTGATTTATAAAGACCAAAAAAGAAAAACAAAGAGCGGGATAGAATTAAAAGATTTGAGTGCGGGCATTTTTAAAAACAAAAATTTTAAACTGATAAATAAAATTGATGTCACGCAAGTATATAAATCGGAAAGCCCCTATTTTCAAAGAGTAACAATCACTGATTTTTATCCCGAAACGGGAAAGAAAGAAATAAGCATAGGCGTAAATAAAATACAGGACGGAAAAATGTGGTGCGTGGTCAGGAAGCCGGGAGAACGGGTCATCCATAAAGGCAGTACGGAAGGGGAGCATACTATTATCTGGCAAAGAAATGAAAGCTCCCCGCAACGGATCGAATATTTTAAAGAAACCGTTGGCGATGATTATTATGAAATAATAGGTTGGGGATATTATGAAGGCGATGATGTTAAATTATCGCCACCGCTTTGGTTTTATGCTAAATATGAGCGGGAGAGATTAAATAAAAATTAAAATAGCCTGCCCCGAATTCACTTCGGGGAAAATTAAAATAAAAAACCACATCCGAGAATAGGATTCCGGTGGTAGTTTTTCATT
>DROJ01000582.1 GCA_011321935.1 Bacteroidota bacterium
CGCAAATCCGGCGCTGCAAAGCGAACGAATTTTCCTTTTGGTATTCCTTTTGAAAATGCAGCTAACTGGAATCAGTTTGTTAATTTTGTGGCCAATTTTTTCGTGCCAACATTCACGCTACTGCAGTGATTAGTAATTAGTTGACTAGTGATTAGTCCGCCAAATCCCTGATAATGTGGCATTTAACCAAAAACTAAATGGTTAGCTAATTTCGATTTGTACCACTACATCCCCTCCATCGTTTTCAGCGGAATAATTTCCACTCCCCATTTTAAATGAGGGGTTCACTTTGCTCAATTTTACTTGAATATAATGACCGGAACAGAAATAGCTTTTTGGATTGCCGTCGGAATTGTTTTTTATGCCCACCTCGGATACGGCATCTTGCTGTTTATTTTGGTAAAGTTAAAAAGGATTTTTGGTAAAAAGCCAATGCCACCCGGTGAAAAAAATTACGAGCCTGAGGTCACTTTCATCGTGGCAGCTTACAACGAGGAAGATTGGATCGAAGACAAAATCAGGAACTGCCTCGCCTTTGATTATCCTAAAAACAAGATCGAATATTGGTTTGTGACAGATGGTTCGGACGATACCACGCCCGACCTCATCAAAAATTTCAAAGCACCAAATGGCGTCAAAATCAAGCTATTCCACCAGCCAGAAAGGAACGGCAAAATAGCTGCCGTGGAAAGGATCATGCCGCTGGTAAAAACGCCGATCACTATTTTTACCGATGCCAATACAGATGTGAACGCACAGGCCATCCGGCAAATAGTGAAGCACTACCAAGACCCAAAAGTTGGTGCAGTGGCGGGAGAAAAAAGGATTTCGGTGGGCGAAAAAGGAGATGCCACCGGAGCGGGCGAAGGCATTTACTGGAAATACGAATCGAAGCTAAAGGCTTGGGATTCAGAGCTTTGTACTACCATCGGCGCGGCGGGCGAACTCTTTTCCATCCGTACCGGCTTCTACCAAAGCGTTCCCAAAGACACTTACATCGAGGACTTTGTGATGACCATGCGCATCGCCCAAAACGGCTATAAAATCGCTTACGAACCCAATGCTTTTGCCGCCGAAGGCCAATCGGCCAACATCGGCGAAGAACTGAAAAGGAAAATCCGCATCGCTGCCGGAGGCCTGCAGACGGTTTGGCGGCAGCGCAGCCTGCTCAATTTTTTCAAGCACCCTGTCCTTAGCTTTCAATACTTCTCGCACCGCGTACTCCGCTGGACTTTGGCGCCGCTGGCGCTGCCCGTTATTTTTATTTTAAATATAATAATTGCCCGTTCGGGGCAGCCGCTCTACCTCTTCCTGTTGGCCGGCCAAACCCTTTTTTACGGCTTCGCCCTGCTCGGTTATATTTTTGAAAAAAAGCAAATGAAGGTGAAGGCGTTTTTCATCCCTTATTATTTCTGCATCATGAACTACGCAATGTTCCGCGGCTTTTTCCGCCTCCTTGCCGGCCGGCAATCGGTGAAATGGGAGAAGGCGGAACGGGCGAAAAAAGAAATAGAAACGACTTGAGGGCCGGAGATATGCAGCTTCCTGTTCTGTTTTACATACAAAATTTATTGAAAAATGCGGGCTACTGCTGTGGGTCTGCGCTAAAATTCACGTCCCCGATTTTGATAGCGATGAAATCGGCCTCCATCATATCCGACTCGACATTGTTGTAGTTCAATGTTTCAGGAAGCGGGTTTTCAAAAGGCAGCAGCGGGTTCGGAAAGGAATGTTTTGCGTCAATAAAACGCCAAGACAGGCCGCTTGGCAACTCTGTTTCTACTTGTAAAATCAATTTGCGGAGCGCAACTATGTCGTAAGTTGTCACCGAGTTCGAGAGGTTGGCGTCGGCAGCGATGATCTGATAAGGGTTGTCAAAAACTGCTACTCCGAGGACATGCTTGCTGATCATGACCAGATCGTAAGTCGTTACCCCATTCAAGGGATCGCCGTTTTTTTCGCTGGCCAATGTATAGTCCCCGCCATAATGGACGGAAAAATCAAAGTCACCCGCTTCTTCGGTGGTCAATTCTGATCCCATTGACCCGTTCAAAGTTACCGTTGCCCCGGCCACCGGTTCATCATTTACCGTACCGACCGTTCCTGCAATCAAAGGATCTCCTGAACAGACGCCGTTATTGTCCTGCACATCCACAAAGGTTATGCAAAAATCTTGGTTGCCCGCTGCGTCGGTCACCCAAACAACAACGGTCCGAAATCCGATGAACCCGCAATCGTACACCTTAATAGTATCCGCAAGATCAGCCGAAAAAGAAAATGTCAGTTCTCCCGGACAGTTGTCGAAACTGCCCGCATCAAAGATTTCTGGGCCAATGACGATGACCGAGTCTTCATCAAGTTCGATGATGAAGCCTTCTTTACAGTACGGGGTTGGTTTTTTGCAGTCCCTCACCTCCACCGCAGTGGTGCAAAAGCCCCTGTTCCCACAATTGTCGTCCACGGTGTAGGTCATTTCGTAAATGCCCGGCGGAACGTTGACGAAAGGCCCAAGGCCATCTCCGAGATCGCCCGAAGCAGTGATGCTCAAGGATGTCCCGCAGTCCATGATATCAGGTTGGGGCAAAACAAAATCGGCTAGGCAGGTCGTATCTCCGATACAAATTTCAGTGGTCGGCAGGCAGTTGACCACGGGGGCCACATTGTCCACAACTTTTATGGTTTGTTGGTAAACGATGTACCCGTCGGGGTTTGCGCCGTGGAGGAAGGCATTTTCAGAAAAATTGGAAATTGCCAAGCCGTCTTGGAAGCTGCGCTTGTTTTTCTCCCCGTCCCCGTTCAGGTCAAAATCAAGGTCGTATTCAGAACTTTCGACGACGATTTCCTGGATGGGGTCGGCGACCGCGCACCAGTTAATGACTATCCAAGTTCTCGCTATTTTATAGCAAACATCGGGGACAGTGGTGAATATTTCGTCTGAATGGGAAATGGCCACCAGCTCGCAGGTTTCATAAAAAATTTCCGGTTCGCCAGTGTCTGGAAAGTCCTCTCCGCAAATGACCAACTTGTCTTCCGGGAACTCGACCGCCCAGTCGGAAAAATGTTCTATAAAAATGCGTTGCTCACAAAGCAAGGTCCCATTTTGGCCGGGGTCGGTCACCCGCCAACGGCGGAGGATATCGCCCTGCTGGCATTGGTCAAGGTTTAGTGAAACTGAATTTTCGAGATAGACCAAATCGCAGTTGTCTTTAAAAACGGGCAGGCCAAATTGATCAAGGACAGAGTCCCCGCCCGAAGTCAATGCGAGTTCAAGGTTGTTTGTATAAAATTCGCAATCAATGGTCACATCGCCGGGGCAATGCTCCAGAGAAGGCGGCAATTTTTCTTCTACTTCTACCAAGACCATGCACTCGTTGAAGTTGCCGGCGCAGTCAATAGCCCGGAAAACAACCTGAACGGTATCCCCCACGTCCATGCAGCAAAAAATGACCGAATCTTTCAAAACGGTATCCAAAGGAGTACAAATGTTGTCCATCCGGCGCACCTCGAAGCGGTCCAAACAGCAGTTGTCGTGGCTTCCGTCATCGAACACTTGCGCGGCGATAACAGCTCTGCCCGTTATCCCGAGCGTCACGTTTGTCAGTTCATCGCAAACAGTGACGGGCGCCGTTTGGTCAACAATTTTGATCGGAACCCGCAGGCTGCTGGTATTGCCGCAGGCATCCACCGCTTCATAAACGATGGTGTCCGCCCCGAGCGGCAAACCGGGGCTTGGGATGAAACCTCCCTGAGCGCCATCTTGGCCATTTACATAAATGGCCTCCCCGATGCTGGTCAAAATCCGAACGGTCGTCGCATTGCAATTATCAGAAATAGAGGCAGGCAATAAAAAATCTGTCGAGCCGCATTCTTCATTTGCGCCGCTTCCCAAATTGGCATTTACAACAAAAGAATCCCTGCTGATAACGGGAGGTTTATTGTCCTTGACCGTTATGACCTGGATATTGTCGTTCCCGTTCGCACCCGTTGTTATGATTTCGTTGGTACACCAATTGATGACCGTCCAAGTACGGATGATGGTAAAGTCGCCCCCGCAACTGTTCTCTGTTACGTTGTCGCTGTGGACTACATTGTATGGACAGAAAGAACCCAAAGAGACATTCGGAACCCCCGAACCATACCTAGTTGGCAAAACGACGCTGGGGCGGCTGTTGTAAACATCGCATGACCAAAAAGTATCGCGCGGCAAGGTCGGCAACAAAAGCGGGGTCGAAGTCAAAATGCTGGTGCAGGGCGAAGATTCATTTCCAAAATCATCAACGGCCATATAAGTCCTCGTTACGGTAACCCCTCCGCAGAGGTCGCTATCATCTATATTTTCTGAAAGCAGAATAACCGAAGGGGAGAAATCGCAATTGTCGGTAGCTATTGGGCGGGGAAAGCTGCCCGCACTTTGGTAACACTCAAAAACAGAATTGCTGCAAGTGATCTGTGGCGCCCATTTATCTTGGATCAAAGCCCTGCCCCAACAGCTTTTTCCAGAAGGAACATGGATTGCGGTCAAATATAAAGTATCGCCGAGATAGGCCCTCGAAATCGGCAAATTTGCGGGAAAGCCGTTCTCGTCCAATACTTCCATTTCAAAATCGCTGAAATCGCCCTCGTAGCCTTCCACTATTATGTCGGGGTTGAGGTCAACCAGGCAATTTTCACCGAGAGAAATATGCACCAAATCATCGCAAAGGAAAGTGGTATCGGCCGAGGAAGAAGACGGGCCGTTGTATGCCAAGAGCGGGCATGTACTCGCTATGGTGACGGACATAGCAAGGAGCAAGTTCATGGATCGGTTAACTATTTTCATGGTTATGGTCAAAACCATTGGGCCGCGGCAAAGCGCCTTCTCAGCACATGGGTTTTGTAAAAATGGTTGATGGTTTCACTTATCAACCTGTAAAATTTAAGAAACCGGAAAATGGGAGAATATCAAAAAAGCAAAGAAGTAACGCTACTTGACATTATCATTTAAAAATTTTCGACCAGAAAAAATACGAAGTGGTTATGTTGTATAAAAGCAGTGCTGGTCAAGAAGACAATCAATGTCGGTAGGCGAAAGCACAAAGCTACAAAAAGTAACTTGAGCTGTCAAAGCATTGGCCAATTGATATGCTCGAATATAAAGGGGGGAGAAAAAATATATTTATTTTAAGAATAAAAAACCTTGCCAATATAAAAGTGCAGGCTTGCGGGACATCCCGCAAGCCTGCATTCTTTGAAATGGGAATAAACTGCCCTTTTTTAGATTTTTCGGAGGGGTCGGGAAAACCTAAAATGGCGCAGTATAAAAGGCCCTTTTTTATTTCAAAATAGTAACATCGCCGCGTATGATCTCGCCGTTTGCTACATCCAGCCTCAATATATAATAATAGGTAGCCGGGGGCAGTTCTTTGCCCGATTCATTGGTACCTCTCCAGTCGTTCAAGTAAGGTCTTGCCTGATAAACAATGTCGCCCCAACGGTTAAAAATAATGATCTCGTTGTTGGGAAACTCCTCCCCGTTGTTCAGCAGCACATCGAAAACCAGTTCATCGTTTACACCGTCATTGTTAGGTGTGATGCCATTTGGGACTTCATCGCAGCCATCGGCGGCATCTGCTTCGACCTCAATACTTATACTGGTGGTGTCGCAGATTTCGGGGCAATTGATGTTGCACAGCTCATATTGCATCTCGACCGTTCCGACAAAGCACTTTGTTTTGGTGTAAGTCAGCAGGCCTTCGCCCGTTATGCCCACTTCTCCCGTCGCGTTGTTGTCCAATAAGTTAAACATGGTCTCATCGGGGTTGTAGCTATCGTTTTCCAAAATATTGAACGCGGTGGTGCCTCCCGAACCCTCTGCCACCGTAGAAAGATCAGGGCTGGCAGATGGCACTGATTGATCTACATCAATGCTTACCGAAGCGGAGGAGTAATCAATGCAATTACCAATGGACAGCGACCAAGTGAATACGTTTTCCCCTTCGGAAAGATTGGTCGCTGTTGTTGTTTCAAGGCTTGGATCGGCGATTACCGCTCCGTTGGAAGTCGTCCAGACACCACTTGTGCCGTTTGGCAAATTGCCCAAAAGCACTGCTTCGACAGAGCAGGGGTCATGGTCAAATGCAGCCTCTGCGGGGTCGCTTCCCGTTCCCGCCGTTGCTTCCAGCGAGTCGGAATTTTGGCAATTGTTAGCTGCATTGAAAACGGTCAAAGTGTAGGTGCCCGGTTGGGCAATGTTCACCACAAGGTCGCTGCTGAGTATCATCCCGTCCTCGTCTGTCCAAGTGTAAGTAAGCCCCGGGTCAGCCGTTGCCCCTACTTCGATAAAACCATCGGTGCAGGGTATTTCGACATCAGCGCCTACCTCTACATTGGGCAGGTCGCCCCCGCCCGTCACTGTAAAAGAGGACACCGCTGTACAACCGTTCAGGTCGGTTACCGTAAGTTGGTACTCACCTGCTGGAACGGTTATCAGTTCCTCGTTTTCCTGCCCGGCCGGAATTTCGCCGCTATTGTTCAGCACTTCCCAAGCATAGGTTACTCCCGCTGTCGAGGCTGCGCCGCTTAGCTCCACTTCTGTTACCAGGCAGTCTGTCAGGGTATCCCCTTCAATGGAAACCATTGGCGGGTCAGGTTCGGTGATTTGCACAAAATCAAAATCGCTGCAATTGTTATCGGGCGAGGTGATGGTTAAAATATACGTCCCTGGGTTTTCAATGGTCGGGTTCAATGAATTTGGGTCATTAATGGGCAGGCCAGAAGAATTGGTCCATTCGATGACCGGGTCTGAAATATCCGTACTGCCCATCAGTTCAAGTTCCTCTGCTGAACACGGCATGATTTCATCGGCACCTGCCTCTACCATTGGCAGGGTCGTATCGGCCTCCACCATTACCATGTCAAGCCCGGTGCAACCGGTCACTGTATCAACGGCGAGCAGTTGGTAAGTCCCCGGACAGGCAACAGATGGAGTCAGTGAAGTGCCTTCAGTGATGCAATTGGCCGGGCCGCTCCATTGGAAAACCAAGTCTGAACTGTTAGAATTAGTCGCTCCATCTAAAATGGCTTCATCATCGCAGCCAATGAGTTGAAGTTCCCCTGCATCTACTGGCACATCGTCGTTGAGGTCAAGCACCTCGACGGTCGTCGAATCAGCGCATCCGTTTTCTTCATTATTTATAAATAAGGTATAAGTACCGGGTTCGGTCACTTGGATACTCAGCTCATTGCCTGCGGGCATGCCATTTTCGTCCATCCATTGATAAACAAATACACTGCCCGTGGAAGAGCCCGTTCCGTCCAAAGAAGCAGTGTCCAACAGGCAGGTAATGGCATGGTCAACGGTAGCCATGACCACGGGGATGGAATCGGTTGCCACAACGGCGACTTGGGAAATGGCCTTGCAACCATTCGTGGTGTCCTGGACTTCGAGCGAATAAACGCCGGGTTCTGTCACGCTCAATTCCAGGTCGGTTCCGAGTTCTGTTCCGTTCTCATCTGTCCATATATATATATAATCATCTCCAACAGAAGTCCCTGTACCTCCCAAATTAGCTTCGGTCAAAAAGCAATTTATTTCTGCGCGCAAGCCTGCATCGGCTGTTGGCTTTAGCGTATCTCCAGTAATCAGGACTTCAGCAATAGACGTGCAACCATTGGTATTGTCGGTAACCATCAGCTGATAAGTACCTGGTGCACAGGCCTTTGTCTGGACAGCATTCGGGTCGCCGCAGATTTCTCCGCCGCCATTTGCCGACCAGGCATAAGAAAAATCGCCCGTACTTGAATTACTACCGTCCAAAGGTACATCATCGTCAAGGCAGCCGATCCCATCATCGTCGCCCGCATCGGCAATCGGCTCATCTTTATTTACTTCAACAAAAACGCTGTCCATTCCTTCGCAGCCAGTTTGCTCGTGAAACATTCTCAAATAATACCAAGCCGACTCCGTTACTTCGGGCTGGAAGCTAGTATCGGTGCCGGGGACAATATGGCCGCCTATCCCCTCTATCCATTCAAATTCAAAAATAACGGGCGGCTGCCCTCCATTTAAAACAACAGTATCTCTAGCGCAAGTGAGCTCAGGTACATCCTGAACGATGGCAGGGTTGGGCTTTACCGGTGCTTGGATACAAACAACATCACTGACGGCACAACCCGTTAAATTGTGGGTCACTGTCAGCTCATAACACTCCCCTCCGATCACCGTCGGGAAAGGGGTATCTCCGCCCGAAAGGATGATGCCCATAAAAGGCGAGCCCGGTTCGTTTGCCCAAGAATAACTAAAATTACCAACGGATGAGCCTCCGCCATTTAAGGTCAAACTCTGCACGCCGCCGATGCAGGAAAAAGCAGTGTCCAATCCAGCATCGGCAACGGGAGCATCCGGCGAAAGCAAAACTTGATACTCCAGCCTCAGTACCAGCGATGGGTTTTCGGCATCCGTTACGGTCACTTCATAGGTGCCGGGAAACAACGAAAACTGGTCTTCTGCGGTTACATCTACCCCCTGTCCAGCCCAATTGTAAATATAATTGCCCGAACCGCCATTAATAGTAATATCAATAGAACCCGTGGGTTCGGTCGGACAGTTCACCTGCGTGATTACCGCATTGTCATAAGTCAGAAATGTATTATTGACGCAAATAGAACCGTTGTTGCCTTCGAGTGGAATATTGGAGTCGCCCGTCGGGGCTGTATTGACAACGTATGGAACGGGAAAGTCATTGAAGTTGATGCCGGTACATTCGTCCGGGTCGCCGATGATGGTAAAACAGACCTGAAAAAGCGGCATCCCATCGGGCACTGTCGAGCCTTGGATGTTGTCGGTCGTCCAGTTCACGGTCAGTTGCCCCCCTGCGGTCAGTACGGGGTCAATATTGTAACTGGAGGCATTGAATCCCGGCAAGTTGCCCGTGGAAACGATTTCCTCAAATTGGACAACGCTGTTGTCCCAGCCGAGCGAATGCTGAAACCTCGTTATTTGATTGAAATTTTGGGCCGTTATGTCAACGCAGACCCGCTCGCCCTGTACGCCGAACAAGTCATTTGCCGAAAGGCTAAAAGTAAATGGATTGTCAATACAGACCTCTCCCGGTTGCCCGTTCAAACCAACATTTGTATTGTTCGAGGTTGCCGTCACTATATCCACAGGCCAGGGCGCTTCCGCAAAAGAGACAAGCGAGCATTCCCCAACATCCCCGACCACATCAAAGCAGACTTCAAACAAAGCAAGGCCGTCCGGCACACTGACGGCAGTACCGTTTTGCCATTCCACACCAAGCACGCCCTGCGTCTGGGTCTGGTCTGTCAAAAAATTAAAACTGTTCAAACCCGTTAAATTGAAGTTCTGCACACCTGAATAAGAAAGGATATTCGGCTCCCACTGAATGGTATATTGAGTGCCCGTAATGTCGTCAAAATCCTGGGGCGTAACCTCTATACAGACCTGCTCACCGGGAAAAACAGTAGCGGAGGAAGCGATCAAGGTCGGGTTGTCCAATTCGCAAATACTTACCAAGCCGTTGTCTATATTGATGCCGATATTTTCAACCAGCCCGCCCTGCCGATCTACCAAAATAGGGTTGACAACAGAAATGGTAGAATTCGTGCCGCTCGAACCGATAGCCGTAAAATGCAGCCGCATCAGCGTATAATTATCGGACAGATCGCAGACCCCAAAAAAACCTCCTTCCCAATCAATTTCGATCAGGCCAAGCGGCGGCGATGCCGTAATAGAACCCGGCGAATCGAACTGAAAACATGGCTCGCCAAATGGAAAAGTGATGCCTCCGTTCGGGCTGTTGTTGAGCTGGATAATGGCTGGGTTCCATTTGAGGTTGAACTGCAGTTTCACTATATCTTGAAAATTGTCCACCTTTATATCTACCACAAAATCCTCGCCCGGGCATACGTTTTTATCGGGAATGGTCACTCCGATGGCATTCGGGTCGGTATTGCAGAGAACGGACACCTCGCCGGGGTTGTCCAACAGCCCGATGTTCGTCCCGTTGGTATTATCTGTTACGGCATCAATTATTTCTATCAACTGATCGCCGTTGTCGTCAATCCAAATAGCACTGGTCTGTCCGCAGCTCCCAACTATTTTAAAACAAAGCTGCAAAATCTGCGTGCCATCGGGAACGCTGATCCCGTCATCATTTGTCGTGTTCCACGAAATCAAAAGGGTGCCATCTCCGACCAAGGATGTGCCGATATTAGCAGGGCCAAAACCCGGTATGCCCGAGGCAATATGGCTGTCGTATTCCAGCACGTTGGGGTTCCAAAAAATAAAATATTGGTTGGAGATGAGGTGGTCGAAATCTTCTACTTTGAAATCAATGCACACGATGTCGTCCGGCAGCCCGTCGGCAGAAGAGATATTGACCCCGAGCGGATTGGTGCCGATGGAAAGGAAGCCGTCGAAAGTGTTTTCGCCGATGTCTTGGCAGTTGGCAAATTTTCTGTGTACCACCATGTCCACCGGTTCATCGGCAAATTCTATCGGGGTGTGGTTTCCGTAAATGCCCGTTGCGGTAAAGCACAGCTCGAAAATCGTCTGGCCATCTGGCATCAATGACTGCTGCACATTGGCCCCCGTGTTGCAAGGGGCATTCACAGACCATTGGAAAGTCAAAATGCCATCATCCTCAAACAGCTCAAAATCACTCATGTCAAGCCCTGCAATGTTAGGATTGAGGTTGCCCACCGTTGGAGAAGAAAGCACGCCCGGGTCCCATGTCAACGAAAAGCTGATGCTCAATAGATCAGAAAAATCCTCGGTCGTTATTTCATAACAAACCTGGTCGTTTTGATCCACCAATTGGAAATCCGGCTCAATACGGAAGGTAGGCTGCGCAAATGCGAAATGGGCAGCGAGAGAGAAAACAAGTATCAGAAAGAAAGAAAGATTTTTCATTGCGTAATAGATTTGGGATATCCTCTTTGAAAAATTAGTAATCGGCTTCCCGAAAGTAAAACCCTTTCGGAAAGGTTGTTTATTTATATAAACTATTGGTTGTCAATAGAGTAAGAAATATTGATCTCGTGCGAGCCACCGGTATATGGCCCAAACGAATTGAAAGAATAATCGAAACCATAACCGATCTTAAAGGTATTGTCGAAGCCGAGGTTGTCGCCCACCAAAATGCCTGTTTCGAGGTGGATGGTCTTGGAAGTAGCCCCTCCGAGACCGAGCCAAAAGTTTTGCGCCATCTGGTAGCGGAGGTTGAAATCAATATTGAGGGGCGCATTCCCTGCATATTTCACCCAAACAGATGGCTCTAAAAAGCCGCCGCCGCGGAAAAATTTATACAGCCCCAACATGGCGTAATAATGCTGCACCCGCTTGGTGGAGAACTCGCCATTTTTATCTTTAAATGTCAAATCCAGACCAATGGCCTGCGGGATGGAAAGGCCTCCATAAAGGTAGTCATCGTTAAAAAAACCGCCGTCCAACAAAGTGTAGGCAAACACCCCTACACCGACATCGGGATTGATCTGGTTCACGTCCTGACCTGAAAGCACGTCGCCGCTTTGGCGCAGCCGGATCTCTGAGCCGTCCACCCGGTACTGCACTGCCCCGAAGGATAGCCCGACGGAGATGCCACCATAATAGGGGTCATCGGAAAGCAGCCCCCCTACCCTGCCATAAAGGCCGGTAAAACCGGTCGGCCCTGTTTGGTCATTGATCAAGTACCCGCCCGTGAGGAGGCTTACCGCCCCGCCCGTCGGGTAGAGGTATTCGCCCCGCAAAACGGAAGTTTTTGGCGCACCTGCTATGCCCTGCCACTGTGTGCGGTGGGAGAGTCCGAAGCTCAGGTTCTGATTGAAAGAGAAAAAATCGTTGCCGACGGCTGCCGGGTTGATGATGGTCTGGTTTTCACGGTACTGCGTGAAAAGGGAAAGTTGTTGAGAAAAGGTTTGGGTAGATGCCAACAATAAGCATACTACCAGTAACGGTAATCTGTCCATGGGAAATGAAGTTTTGGTGGCGCAAAGGTAAAAACATTTACCATGCGCCGCCCATCTCACAGCAAAAAAATTATAATTTGTGTAAAATTTTATTCAAAAAAACAAATAAGGAACGAGGAATAAATAAAGTTGCATTCTTGGGTAGCTTATTTTGGTCTTAGTTTTTGCTTTGGAAACAAGAGTTATGTTGATATAATGACTGTTTTCAAAGTGAAAAATAAGGGCAAAAGAAGCAGCCAAGAATGTAACTTTATTTATTCCTCGTTCCTAAGGTGGGTTTGTCGAAATCCGTGCTTGAGATTTTTGTGTTTTGTACCTCGTCACTTGATTTTTTTTGAGAGGCGCAAGGGTATCAAACATTAGAAATTATCATACTATTTCCGTACCAAATTTTGTAGCATAAATAAAAGGGCATGCTGCCTGAGCCTGCCCTTTTATTCGAGTAGCTACTAAAACCAGCCCGATTTCCGACGCCTTCTCCGTCTCGTCGTTTTTATGCCCAATGCCCCCAAAAGCCCCCGAGTCAGTTCCCTTGCCACTGTCCTGCCGATCTGCCGGGTAGTGGTGTTGCTCATGATTTTTTCGAAGGTACTTTTTTCGTGCTTTCTTGAGCGGCCTGCCTTTGAGCGTTGCTTTTTCAGCTCTTCTTGATGCTCCTCTTCCTGCGCCATCTCTATTTTTTCTTTCAAAATTTCATAGGCGCTCTCCCGGTCTATCACTTCGTTGTATTTTTTTAAAATGACCGATTTTGCGAGGATTTCTTTTATTTCTTTTTCCGTCAAAACGTCCATCCGGGATTGGGGCGCGCGCAGCAGCGTATGGGCAAGCGGGGTCGGTATCCCCTTTTCGTTCAAAGTGGTGACCAATGCCTCCCCGATCCCCAGTTCCGTCAGAAGCGTTTCGACTTTGTAATGCTCCGTGACCGGGTAATTTTGCGAAGCTAATTTAATGGCCTTTCTGTCTTTGGCAGTGAATGCCCGCAGGGCATGTTGTATCTTTAAACCCAATTGGCCGAGCACCGATTCAGGTATATCAGCCGGGTTTTGGGTGACGAAAAAAATGCCGATGCCTTTCGAGCGGATCAATTTTATGATGGCCTCGATCTGGTCCATCAATGCAGGGGAAGCATTGTCAAAAACAAGGTGCGCCTCGTCAATAAATAGGACCAGTTTGGGCGCATCCAGATCCCCCTCTTCGGGAAAGGAGGCATAAATTTCGGCCAACATCTGCAGCATGAAAGTGGAGAACAGTTTGGGCTTGTCCTGGATGTCCGTCAGCCGCACGATGGAAACCATTCCCTTGCCGTTTTCGTCCAACCGGCAGAGGTCGTCCACCTCAAATGAGCGCTCGCCAAAAAAGACCTCGGCGCCCTGCTGCTCCAGCTCCACTATTTTGCGCATGATGGCCCCCACCGAAACAGTGGAGACCGTTCCGTATTCTTTTTTAAATTCCGGCTTGCCCTCGCCCGTGATGTATTGCAGCACTTTTTTCAAATCTTTTAGGTCAATGAGCGGCCATTTGTTGTCGTCGCAATACTTAAAAACCACGGCCAAGACCCCGCTCTGCGTCTCCGTCAGGTTCAATATTTTCGACAATAAAATTGACCCGAATTCGGTAACGGTCGCCCGCAGCCTCGCCCCCGGTTCGTCAGATAAAGTCAAAAATTCGACGGGGCTGCCGGAAGGGGTGAACGGGATGCCTATTTTTTTGTGCCGTTCGTCAATTTTTGGATGGCCCTCGCTCGGCACGGCAATTCCGCTCAGGTCACCTTTTATGTCCATCAATAAAACGGGGACACTTTTGGCCGACAACTGCTCCGCAATGATCTGCAGGGTTTTGGTTTTCCCTGAACCTGTTGCCCCAGCAATGAGGCCGTGGCGGTTCATCATTTTTAGCGGCAGTTTTATGAGGCTGCCGGTCACTGCTTCCTTGTCGTACATGGCCCCGCCGAGGATGATGGACTCTCCTTTAAAGGTATATCCGTCGTTGATTTCCTGAATGAATTTTTCTTTGTTGGACATTGTTTTGATTGATGATTTATGATTGTTCCAATTAGATTTTCCAGATTTCTAAAATCTGGAAAATCTGATTATTCCTTCTCACTTACGAAAGTTCCACTCCTTCACCCGTTTCTGGTATTTCTTTTCATTGGTTTTCCACTGCTTGGTATCGTAATCCGATTCGAGGCTTTCCCCCAACGGGTTGGGCATCAGGCCGTCGAAGAAGTCAATGCCCGTCAATTCCTCCACATTGTCTATCGAAGTGGCAAAAGTTTCGAGCCTCTCGGTACTCACCTCGTTTGGAATGATAAAAGCAATCGCCTTTTTTTCCGGCTCGCGGATGTCCAAAATGACTTTGTAAAATGCAGGCGGCACGGCCACTTGGTTGGCGCCGATCCAGAATTTAGGGGGTTCATTGAACAGCGGCCCGGTTACGACGTACAAATGCTTGAAACGTTTCGCCCAATCGCGGGTCAGTTCTTCCAGTTCCCTCCAAATGCCTTTGTTGAAACCCGGCACTTGTGGGGCCATGTTGCTCATGTAAAAGCTCTCCGACATGGCATCGTCGGCAAAGGCCATGTCGGCGGCGGCGGCGAGGTGGCCCCGGTCGTATTTGGTACGGCGGTAATCATTGGGGGTGGCGCTGCCCGTTTTTACTTTTGGGTCGGGGCGGAAATCATTGGTCCGGCCTACCCATTTGCTGCGCAGCCGTTCGGAGGTAAGCTCGAAGGCTACCCATTCTGGGAGCTCGTATTTTTCGTTGTACGACAGTGCGTAATATTTATGCTTGACCACCTGGCCCGTGGTAGAAGTAGGCAGATAAAAAATGGAATCGTCGCCCGTTGTTTCGAGGTCGTTCACGTCCTCAACAACGGGATCTTCGTATTGGGGCGCATCTTCTTTTGATTGGTTAAAAAAGAAATAAAGGCCACCCAATAAAAGGGAAAACAGACCCACCTTGGCTATCATCCCGCTGCTCTCTTTTGCCCCTTTTTTGCTGTGGCTGGTTTTGAATTTTGCCATTTGTATTTTCAATGTTCAGCATGCAAATTTCATTTTATTTCCATAAAAAAAAGTCCATGCCTTGTTTTGTGGCAAAATTATGAAATGGAAATCAAACGAAGTTCGGTGCTTATCAGAAGCGAAATGTTTTTGGTTTAAATTCATCAAAAATTTCAAGAAATTTATAAATGAGTAAAAAACAAAAACAGCATAAACCCAGAATGTTTTATTAAAAAATATTTTGTTTTAGCCGGCAACTGTTTTACTTTTGTGAAAATTTGTTCACCAAACTCCTTTGGAGCAGCCAATGAAAAAGCAAAAATTCAACCGCAAGCATAACTACCCCGACGCCGACCTCTACCTCCAGTGCATCGAAAAACTCCGTGCCGCCCATACCGACCGCAAGCACTTCCAACAATATGGTTATGACCTCGAAAGGATGAAAAAATTCAAGGCCATGTGCGAGCGGTTCAGCAAGCTGCCCGGCGACGACGAACTCCTCGGCGACCAGATGATCTTGACCGAAAAAAAATACAAAGCCGCCGATAAACTCCGCTCCGCCATCCGCAGCCTGATGACGAGGGTGGAAATGAAATTCAACAACCGCACCGGCCGCTACCGCAAATTTGGCGCAGCTAAATTGGGCGACATGACCGATGCACAACTGCTTTTCTGCGCCCGCCGGGTCATACGGGTAGCGAGGCAACAGATTGACTTTTTGGCTGATGTCGGCGTGAACGAGAACATCCTCGGGCGCATCTCCACCGAAGCACAAAATTTTGAACTCGCCGTCAACCTGCAACAGGACAAGGTGGCCGACAGGGACATCGGCGTTGACCGCAGGGTGCAGCAGGGCAACGAAATCTACGACGAACTCATCGTCCTCTGCAACATCGGCAAAGATATTTGGGACAATAAAGACAAAGGAAAATACGAGCAGTACTGCCTCTACGAAAGCAATAACGAGCAGAAAAAAGCAAGAAAAGAAAAGGGGAAATAATGGTTAATGTTCAATGGTTAATGGTTAATAAAAGGCCCGAAGGGATCATAACCTTCGGGCCTTTTATTAATCATTAACCATTGAACATTAGGGGTGTTAAGAGAAATTTTTGAAGCAAAATTTTTGTGGGAATTTTCATCTATTTGTAGAATAAATGCTTGGTTTGATTTCCCCTGATTCTTGTTTTGAAAAATATTGTCGCCCCGCTGGGGCTTTGAATCACTTTTGACTTGGTTTTTTACAAATATATCCGCCCCGCTGGGGCTAAAAAAACTGACCAAAAATTTCTCTTAACACCCCTAATTGAACATTAACCATTATTATTTAGCGTATTTGCTATCAGGCATCCAATCGAGGGCTTCATTTTTATCGGCAATGAGGCGGGCAGCGTGGGCAAATGCTTGGCAAAATTTCAACAAATAATCATAATCAATTGACTCGGGGTTGTCGGTTACTTGGTGGTAATATTTCATTATTTCCGCATCCATTGCCGTCACTCCGGGGGCAAAGTCAATGGCGGGGATGCCTTTTTTAGCGAACGAAATATTGTCCGATCTTTCATAAAGCCCCATTTCTTTTGCGGGGTCTTTTGATATGCCGAGGTCAAAGGCAGCGGCTGTTTTTTCCAGTTCATGGGCAACATTGGTATGTGCGTAGCCGATGACGGAAAACTGCTCGACAGTGTTGTATCCGCCGCCGTCATTGTTCAGGTTGAAAACCGTTTTTTCGAGCGGCACAAGCGGGTGGTCGGCATAATAGGCGCTGCCGATCATCCCCATTTCCTCTCCAGTGCAGGCCAAAAAAATGACCGACCGTTTGGGTGGCTTTTGCGCCAAAGATTTGATGGCCGAAAGCAGGGCGACCGTTCCCATGCCGTTGTCGCGGGCGCCGTTGAAGATGCTGTCCTGCGGGGTGTAAGCTCCCCCACCCTCTTTTCCAACTCCAATATGGTCGTAATGTGCGCTGACAAGAATGTATTCGTTTTTCAGTTTTTCGTCGCTCCCCTCCAATATGCCGACGACATTTGGTGCGTATATCCGCTGCGATTCCACGCCTGAATTTTTAATGGAAATGGGCAAAGAAGTGCCTGCTTCCAATTGAGTGACCGGGCTGTTTTTCCCCTCCTTTATAAAAGCATAAAAAAAGCCTTCGCTGCCGTCGGCCTCCTGCGCCACCTCCATTCTTTCTTTGTTGAAATAGCTTTTGAAAAAACGCCAGGGGAAGTTGAGGCGGAACAGTTCGACCACTCCAACGGCCCCGTTTTCGAGAGCCAATTTCGCTTTGCGGGGCATGGCATTGAACATCACCATCGGGTCGCGGCTGCCGGGAATGCCGGGCAAAACGAAAACAACCTTTCCTTTCACATCGAGGTTTGCGTAGTCGTCGTGGCCAGTTTCGGCATCCGTCCAGCCATGCCCGGCGAAAACGGCTTCCGCTTTTATTTCCTCCTCTTTTCCACTGAAAACCAACAAGTTATC
>DROJ01000583.1 GCA_011321935.1 Bacteroidota bacterium
ATCCCGTTCCGTTATTTTTTCTATATTGTGGTATGGGTAGCGGTAGGTTTTAAAATAATTGGAGGCATATATATAACCGCCGTCGAGTTCTACCCTTTTCAACTGTATTAAAGTAAAATAAAAAATAATGGCAAATATTATAAATATAGCGCCGATGGCCAGCTTTACATATGCAAAATTAAATGCCGTAAACTGCTCGACATTCGACAATATGACGGCCAAAGTAAATATGCCAAAAAACACCAGCCAAAAAAGAGGGAAAAATACTTTTAAAAATAAAGTTGCATTTGAAGATATACGTTGCATATGTTTGTTTATTATTTTTTATTTATGGCTTTTTCCTGAAATATAATTTCTGCCAACAGCTATAACAAGCAACAAATCACGTCTTTGTCAAAGCCATTTCCTTTTTCTCCACCCGCTTTGCAATGCCGATGCTCACTTGGTACAGCAGCAATAAAGGCAGCGAAATAAGTATTTGGCTGGCCACGTCGGGGGGGGTGATTACGCTTGCCAAAACAACGATTATCACAATGGCATGTTTGCGGTAAGTGCGCATAAGTGCAGAGGTGACCAGGCCCAATTTTGCCAGCACATATACCAGCACGGGCATCTCGAAAACAATACCGACGGGCAAGGTCAGCATCACGATATAACTGATGTAAGAACCAAATGCGGGCTGGAAACTGCCTGCGCCGGGGAGGTTGTAATTGGCCAAAAAAGTAATGGCAAAGGGAGATATAATAAAATAGCCAAACAATACGCCGATAAAAAACAATGCCGAACATATAGCCACCGCAAAACGGGTCCTTTTCTTTTCTTCCTCATATAGGCCGGGTTTTACGAATTTCCATATTTCCCAAAAAAGATATGGAAATGCGCAGACCACGCCGACCATAAAAGATATTTTTATGTGCATAAAAAAAAGCTCCCCAAATTCTTTGTTCACAAAATCAAAAGGCTTCGGCGATATGCAGAGCGTTTTGCCCATGTGCAGGAAATGGGACAGGTCGCACATGATGCCATAAGAAACAAAATCTTTTTTTGTCGGCGCCAATATTATATCCTGAAAAACAAGGTCGGGCATTAAAAAAGCAGCGATGGCAAATATAAACACGGCCACGGCCGAGCGCAATATATGCCACCGCAGTTCCTCCAAATGGTCAAAAAAGGACATCTCCGTTTCTTGTCCATTTTGTTGTTCCAGTTTATCTACGTCAACTTGATCGAGGGCCATTTTTTATTGGCTGTTTGCTGTTATACTGAACCTTTTTAGGTTTTGTGCATTTGCCCTCGCCAGCCCCCAGCCCCAGAAGGGGAGATGCTATCCTCAATGCACAAAACCTAAAAAGGTTCAGTATAGCACTTGGCCATTGGCAATGCCGGAACAAGTCCAGCATTGCCAATGGCCAATGGCAAAATTTTCCGGCAAAGGTACACATTGAAGCGATAGAACAAAGCCGCTTTTTTCCTGAGCAAAAATTTATACTGCACCATTTTAGGTTTTGTGCATTGAGGGCTGGTTCTCCCCTTCTGGGGCTGGGGGCTGGCGAGGGCAAATGCACAAAACCTAAAATGGTGCAGTATAGAACAAACAAAAAAAGAAAAGTTTAACCTGTTCCTTTTTTTATAACAACGCATTAAGGCTTCGATTCCCTCGCATTTCATAGTCTTCAGTCCACAGTCTTTCAGTCCACAGTCTTCTCCACGGGAGTCCTTCGGACAGTCTGGTTGGAGCCCTACTTTAATTATTTGGTGCTATACCAAAGTAGTACTCCAACCAGACTGTCCGAAGGACTCCCGTGGAGAAGACTGTGGACTGAAAGACTGTGGACTGAAGACTGTGGACTAAAAAAATCAAGATACCATGTCAATTCCAAAAGAGCCCCGGCAGCTCATGATCAACCTTATGTACATTGTATTGACGGCCTTGTTGGCGCTCAATGTATCGGCAGAAGTCCTGCATTCCTTTTTCAGCATCGACAACAGCATGAGCGAAAGCAACCGGCTGATGGACGGCTCGAACCGCCGTTTGGCCGCTGCCATCGGCGAGCAGGCGGAGGCATATTCCCAATTTGAACCTTATAAAAAGAAGGCCGAACGGGTACAAAGCAGCACCAAAGAACTCTTTGACCTGGTGGCCAAAATGAAAGCCGAAATAGTGGAGGCAGCGGGCGGGATCGGCGAAGACGACATGCCCGTAAGGAAGGCCGACAAGGACATCCCCACCCGCCTCATGGTAACGGAAGGCAGGGGCGAAACCCTGAAAAACAAGGTCATCGAAACGAGGGAAAACCTGCTCTCCCTGATTGAAGACCCCGCTGCGAGGGCAAGCATCGGCGAGGCTATCCCGTTGAAAATCAATGCAGTCCCTGCCAGCAGCCAAAAAAAGGACTGGGCGCAGTTCCATTTTGAGCAGATGCCCGTGGCCGCCGTGATGCCCATGCTCACCAAATACCAGAACGATGCAAAAGTGGCCGAAACGGCCATCCTCAACCACTTCGCCGACCAGCTCAACGTGACCTCCGTGAAGCCCGACCGCTTTGTCCCCGTCATCTCGACAGACAAAAGTTATGTGATACGGGGCGAGGAGTTCAAGGGCGAAATTTTCCTCGCCGCATACAGCAGCACCGCCGACAATATCTCGGTGGCCGTGGATGGCCGGCCGCTGCAAGTGAGGGAGGGAAAAGCCGTTTTCACCTCCCACCCGACGAGCAACGGAATCAGCGAACACCAAATGACCATCCGCCTGACCAACCCCTTGACAGGCGAGACGGAGACCTACTCCAAACAATTCACTTACGAGGTGGGCGAACGCTCGGTAGCCGTCAGTTTGGACAAAATGAACGTGTTTTATGTGGGCGTCGAAAACCCCGTTTCCATCTCCGCCGCAGGCATTCCGAGCAGTAAAATGAGGGTGGCCGCCACAGGCGTCGAACTCACCAAAAAACCGAACGGAAAATACGTAGCCATACCCCGGAAGGCCGGGCAGGCAAGCATCACCGTCAGTGGCGGTGGCTTGCAGCCCACCGTTTTTGAGTACCGCGTAAAACGCATCCCCAACCCCGTGATAAAACTCGGCGATAAAACGGGCGGGCAAATTCCCGTCGCCCATTTCAAAGCGCAAAAAGGCCTCATCCCCGTTCTCGAAAATTTTGATTTCAAAGCCAAAGTAAAAATACGCGGCTTCGAACTCGTGCGCATCCGAAAAGGCGATGCAGCTACCGCCAATAACCGCAGCGGGGCTTATGGCACCGACGCCAAACGTTTGGTAAAAAAAGCGCAGCGCGGCGATATTTTTTATTTCGACAATATAAAAGTGCATTGCCCCGGCGATGATTATGACCGCAAAATGCCGGGACTGATGTTTACTTTGAAATAGTAATCAGTGATTAGTGATTAGTGATCAGTATATCAGTGATCAGTGATTAGTGATTAGTAAAGTAGTGATCAGTGATCTACTAATTACTGATATACTGATCACTACTTTACTAATCACTAATCACTGATATACTAATCACTGATCTACTAATCACCAATCACTAAACAATGAAAAAACTATTTGTGCCAATGGCGCTTATATGTGCCACCTCCATTATTTATTCTCAACCGCTCAATGATATTACTTTCCGGAATATTGTTCCTGAAAAAAAAATGTTGGCTTGGGACATGCCCAACGAGCGGGATATACTTTGGCAAAAAACAATATGGCGGGTCATTGATGTCCGGGAAAAAATGAACCTGCCGTTTAATTACCCCGTCGCGCCGTTTTTTGATATTTTGGTAAATGCGGCGGAGGCCGGGGAGGTCACTTTATATGGTGCTGAAATTGATGATTTCTCGGCACCTCTGTCGCAAGAAGATTTGCATAAAATACTTTTTAAAAAAGACACCCTGCCCATTTGGGTTGACCAAGACAGCATGGATTATACCCTTGTCGAAGAAGGCGTTTTTTATGAAGACATAAAACGTTACCGCATAAAAGAAATATGGTATTTCGATACAAAATATTCGCAATTAAAAGTGCGCATATTGGGCATTGCGCCGCTTCAGGAAATATATGGCGAGGACGGATATTTCCGGTATGAAAAACCCCTCTTTTGGCTACACTATCCAACCTCCCGGGAAATGCTTGCGAGGGAAACCGTCTTTATTGAAAGCAATGAAGCGTCCCGCATGACCTGGGAGGACCTTTTTGAAATGCGGCTGTTTTCCAGTTACATTTCAAAAGAAGGAAATGTGCGGAACAACCGTTTGGAGGATTTGTATTCGGGGGTGGATTTATTATTGGAATCAGAAAAGATAAAACAAGAGATATTTAATTATGAGCATGATTTATGGGAGTATTGAGCGTTTATTATTTCTCCGAAAAATAAGAGAAACAATATCTTATATTGCAACAGCTTAGCATCTTCAAAATCCCGAAGGGATTGAATATGAATAACCTCGGATGCCTGCCTGCCGGTAGGCAGGTAATCCGAGGGGGGATGAAGAATAGGCGACAACCCCGAAGGGGTTGAATATAGGTGAAAAACATTCAACCCATTCGGGGTTGCCACCCGCCTTTGCCGCTTCCCCCCGGATTATACTGAACCATAATAGGTTTTGTGCATTTGCCCTCGCCAGCCCCCAGCCCCAGAAGGGGAGAACCTGCGCTCGATGCACAAAACCTATTATGGTTCAGTATACCTGCCCACCGGCAGGCAGGCATCCGGGGTTATTTATATTGAACCCCTTCGGGGTTTTGAATTACTTTACCTTTTTATAAAAACACGGCTGCCCACTTTATCCCCATCCGACAATTTTAAAACATATGCGCCTGCGGCCAATTCATATATTTCAATTAAATTATTTCGCCCATTTATTTCCCCGCTTTTTATTAATCTTGCATACGCATCATATATTTCATAAAATTCAAAAATATTTTCTTTCTCAAAACCAATATTTAAAACCCCGCCTGCGGGGTTCGGGTAAATATTGATTTTATTGTTTCCGGCTTCTTCTTTTGCGGAGGTCGGGTTGTCGAGTTCAAATTGGTTGAAAAATTTCCATATTTCAACGCTTGCCTCAAAGTCCTGGTTGGTGGTGCCGATGATGATGGAAGCACCGGGCCAAGTATGTGCGCCATTGGTTATTTTAATAAAAGAAACCTTGCTGTCATTTTCGCAAAAACTATAATCGAAGCGGGTAGCGGTGCTGAGGTCAAGAACCGAAATATTTTCGATTTCCGTAATTTCGGCTTCCGTTTCGCAGCCATTGTTGGCCACCCAAAAATCCACCACTTCTTCGATGCCCACCGCCACATCTGGCGAGCCATTATAAGGCACGGTGGGATCGGCGGTGCCGTGTATTTCCATCACGGGCACCGCTTTGCCGGGGCTGCAGGTGGGGAAAAATTGCGGCGACATACTTCCCGTCACCGAGGCTATTGCGGCAATCCTGTCATTCAGTTCGCAGGCCAAACGGTAGCTCATAAAACCTCCGTTGGACATGCCGCAGGAATATACTTTTTTTAAATTGACATTATATACCGAATTGATTTCGTCAATCAATTTGCTGATAAAACCAACGTCGTCTTCGTTGCTGCCGAATGCCCAACCGACGTTCCATGAACTGGCTACCCCGTCAGGATAGCAGACCAAAAATCCTTCGGCATCTGCCACGGCATCCATTTCGGAATATATTTCTTGCTGCACGGCATTGGAGGTAAACCCGTGCAAATTAAAAACCAAGGGGGCAGGGTTGCTTTCGGAATAACTGTCTGGTATATACAGCCGGTAATTCCGCTCTGTCCCGTCGTGCATGATAGTGCCCGTAACGGTTTGCTGTGCATTAATTGAAAAAGAAAACAATAAAAACAAAAATGAAAAAAGGGTGAATTTTAAAGACATGGTTATAGTTTTAGTACAAAGACATTCCAAGTTTTTAAAACTTGGAATGTCTATATTTTCGAAAAAAAGGTATCATTTTAATCAGGCAAGGTAAATCTGTGTTTTGACAGGACTCCATTCGTAGGCGGGTTTTTGAAACCCGCACTACATCATAAAATTAGGTGTGG
>DROJ01000584.1 GCA_011321935.1 Bacteroidota bacterium
CAAAAGCAAAGGACTGGGCCATCGTTTATTTTGAAACATACCCCTCCAGGACCGAGGCATATGCCCGGGAAAGGCAGATCAAAAAGTGGAAATCAAGAAAAATGGTCGAAAACCTGATAGCGGGCGATTAGACCAATTGCCTGCCTTCCGGTAGGCAGGGTTCAGAGCATCCCGATCTTGCATCGGGAGGGTCGCAGATCCGAATCCTTCATCGCCCACCATTCAAATCCTTTCCGGTACATGCCGGGAGGGATTTTTTTATTTCCAAAAAGTAACTTAGCAGGCATCACCTCATGGGGCCGCTAAAAAGTTACTCCAAAAACCCTAATGCCATGTTCTGAAGGATTCATATCCCCCGCGCATTCGAGGGTCTCACGACACTCGCAATGATATGCCGTCCCTGCGGGACTAGGATGGACAACATCACGCCCTAGTCCCGCAGGGACGACATATCATTGCGAGTGTCGTGAGACCCTCGTGACGTGACGATACAATCTTAATTAAAAAAACCGCCTTCCCTCCCAATTCCTACCTTTGCTCTCCAATTTCAAAAAATGAGTTTACAACAAGAAATAGAAAAACGGAAAACCTTCGGCATCATCTCCCACCCCGATGCCGGGAAGACCACCCTTACGGAAAAGCTGCTCCTTTTTGGGGGCGCCATCCAGACTGCGGGTGCGGTCAAGTCAAACAAGATCAAACGTTCCACCGTTTCCGATTTCATGGCCATCGAAAAACAGCGGGGCATCTCCGTTGCTACCTCCGTCATGGCCTTTGAGTACCGGGACAAAAAGATCAACATCCTCGACACCCCCGGCCACCAAGATTTTGCCGAAGACACCTACCGGACATTGACCGCAGTGGACAGCGCCATCGTGGTCATTGACGTGGCAAAAGGCGTGGAAACCCAGACTGAAAAACTCGTTGCCGTTTGCCGAAGGCGCAGCACTCCTATCATTGTTTTTATCAATAAACTGGACAGGGAAGGAAAAGACCCTTTCATTTTGATTGATGAAATAGAAGAAAAATTGGGCATCATGGTCAGGCCACTGAGTTGGCCGGTGGGCATGGGAGGGACTTTTCAGGGAGTGTATAGTTTGTATGAAAAAAAGCTGGTGCTGTTCCGCCCGCATGGCAAGCCACAAAGGGGCAAGCAGGCCAAAGACGAGGTACTCGAATTTAAAGACCTCAGCAGCCCTGATCTGGAAAAACACATCGGCGAACGGGCTGCCGCTACCCTCCGGGAAGAGGTGCACATGGTCGAAGAAGTCTATCCGCCTTTTGACAAACAAGACTATATGGACGGCTTGCTCTCGCCCGTTTTTTTTGGCTCGGCAGTCAACAATTTTGGAGTCAGGGAGCTGCTCGACTGTTTTGTTGACATTGCCCCTACGCCCCTGCCGCGCATGACGGAGGAGCGGGAGGTTGTTCCGACGGAAGACAAATTTTCGGGTTTTGTTTTTAAAATCCACGCCAATATTGACCCGCGCCACCGCGACCGAATTGCCTTTCTCCGCATCTGTTCGGGCATGTTCGAGCGCAACACCAATTACCTGCATGTACGGCAGGGGAAAAAAATGCGCTTTTCCAATCCCACCAGCTTTATGGCCTCTAAAAAAGAAATTGTTGACGTGGCCTACCCCGGCGATGTGGTCGGCCTCTACGACACGGGCAATTTTAAGATCGGCGATACGATGACGGAAGGGGAAATATTGCACTTCACTGGCCTGCCCAGTTTTTCGCCGGAGCAGTTCCGCTACGTCGAGAACGCCGACCCGATGAAAGCCAAGCAATTGGCCAAAGGATTGGTGCAATTGATGGACGAAGGCGTTGCGCAGCTCTTTACCAAAGAAAGCAACCAACGAAAAATAATCGGCACTGTCGGGGCGCTGCAATTTGATGTGATCCAATACCGCCTCGAACACGAGTACGGCGCAAAATGCCGCTATGAACCTACCCGGATGCACAAGGCATGTTGGGTCACTTGCGACGATGCCGCCGCCTTTAAAGAATTTGTGGCCCGCCGTAAAAAAGACCTCGCCCGCGACAAAGACGGCCACCTTGTTTTTCTTGCCGAAAGCTCTTGGGCATTGAAAATGGCACAGGAAAACCACCCAAAAGTAGAGTTCCATTTTACCAGCGACATGAAAGGGGAGCAGTGAGTTTCAGTCTTCAGTCTTCAGTCTGTCAGTCGGCAGTCCTCAGTCAGGGAGTGCAAAGTGGGTAAGTAGGGAGCATATTTTGGGAAACAGGGACGGGTGTATTGTAGCGAGCAATCGGTAAAACAAAAAAGCCTTGCGAACGGTAAAGTCCGGCAAGGCTTTTTTGTTTTGCTTCGCAAAATGGCTTTTTAGTAACGGCCAAATAATAAGTTAGCGATTTAGGGTGAATTATTTTGGTCTTAGATTTTCTTTAAAAGATGGAGTATTGTTGATCCCGAAGTAAATTCGGGATGACTGATTTTAAAGGAAAAAATAAGGGCAAAAGAATCAGCATAAATCGTTAAGTTATTATTTGGCCGTTGCTTAGTCAAAAACCAATCTTCCGTTTACTTGGTAAAGATAAACGAGCAGTACAACAAAGAGAAGGAAGTAGATAATGAACCACATCATGAACTTGCCTTTTTTGCCTTCATTTTCTATATGGTCTGACATGATATTGTTTTTTAGTGAAATTTTTTGATAGAAGCGCAAAAGTACATCGCCGCACATTAGTTTCCAAAAGTATTTGTGGGTTAGCTAAGGTTTAGGCCCACAGGCCAGTTTAACCACCTTCCCAAAAAGGTAAAAAAGTGGGGGGCAAGGGGGAAGGGGGCAAGGGCATATGAGGGGAAAGGGGAAGCAAAAAAAGCAGCCGGAAACTTAATGGGAGGCATGTTCCCAGCCGCTTTTACAAATAGGGGGAATTCTGGTTTTCACCCAGCAACGCCGGGGGGCGGGCAGTTGCTGGGTGAAAAAAGTGCAGACGCCTCAATGTTCAATGGGAGCCTGCACCGAATTTGAAACCGACTAATAAGTCTTTAGGTATTCGGGTTAAGAGCTTGTTGGGAGTTTTGATTTCGAGTGAAAAATTGTCATTAATTTGATGAGACGAGGCAAAAAATTGGAAGCATAGTGGGGCTACGTGACCAATTTTTCAACAAAGTATCATCAAATTAGGGGCAGTTTTTCGCCGGAAGCAAAACTCCCAACAAGCTCTAAATACGTTGATGTGAAGTTTTCTCGCACGCAGGACTGCGCGGCATGTTGTGTAGCTGAACAATGTAATTGTATGGGTGCTATAAAGCGGAAAATAGAGCAGTTGTTGGCAATGGCCGTTCAACAAAATTTAAATGCGGAAAGAATCCAAACTGCTTTTCCTAAAATAGTTGTGTGGGAAAAAATTGGGGAAGTGTGCGGTAGGCTGAAAATGGAAGCCAGTGTTTGTCAAAGTTTCTCAAGTAGGTCTAATCACCTATAAAAAATGAACATCTCCCTTCTGGGTATATCTTTTCATCAGTGTATTCTCAAAAAACACATAAATTCAAATACTATGCCAAGAAGGCAAATGCAGCGCTTTTCAGCATTATTCCAGCATTATTTTTATGAAAAGAAGGGAAAAGAAGAAAGGGGGTGATTTTTTTATCGCAAATCACAGACGTTTACGTCTGGGCATAGAATAAACGACGTAAACGTCGTTTACCAGGACAGCGTGAACGCTGTGCTACCGACACACACGCATCCTGAGTAGTTACAATTTTAGAATAAAAGATGGAAGTGGCGTAAGCCCTAAACGGTTGATAATCAGGGGGCGTTCGTTTTTCGGTGTCTCACGCAAAGGCGTTAAGTCGCAAAGAGTTGATTTTCAACACTTTGCAACTTAACGCCTTTGCGTGAGACACACTTTATTGAACACTCCCGATAATCAAGGTTGCTCGAATTTTTAATTTCTCAATTTTCAATTTCAGAATAAGGCCTATTGAACAATAATCTTTTTAATCAACGGGCCACTGTCGGTATCCAATTTCAGCAAGTACATCCCCGGCGCCAGGCCATCCAATCGAATGGGAATCCGGCCCCTGCCGTTTTCAACTTTCTCCGCCAAAAGTACCTTGCCAGAAAGGCTTGAAATTTCAAATCCCCCAACAGTATGGTTCGTCGTTTCGATAAACAAGCGCCCGGTAGCAGGCAGTGGGTAAACCTGTATTGACTGCTCCAGTTCCGATGTGGAACTGACAAAATCATTGTTCAGGATAGTGACGACTGTCGAGTCTGCGAAAACAGGCAGGTCATTAAAATCGCTCATCAAAACGCGGACATCTTTGATTGACATGACGGTCTCGATGCTCGTTTCGAGCCCAACTACATCGTCTTCAATAACGATCAAGAACGTTCCGACCACTCCAGAACCGCTGAGCGGCATCCCCATCCGGCTAAGCCCAACCTCTATTTCCCCCGCGGCCACGTCCTTGTTGATAGATACCAACAAGCCCCCGGGGCCACTATCTATCCATTCTCCCGGAAAAAACTGTACGGGGTCTGCCCCAAATATGTCCGGGTCGTACTTGATCGTAAAAGCGATCCCCCGGAGGTCGTTCACTTCTAAGGCAGATGTGCCCAAATCAATGGTCATCGCCGCAAAACTGTTTTCAAAAATAGAACCTGCCAAGGCATCAATGGACAAGGGCGGGGCAACGCCGGGCATGCCGGCCACAAACACATCGGGGGAGACGGTACCATGTGTCAGGCCATAATTGAATTCGATTGCATCTTGATCCATTTGGGAAACAACTCCGTCGCCGTCGCAATCGGCAAAAGCGTAGTTGGTGCCATCAGGAAAGGCTTGGGGCCACAAGGCCATGATCGGTTTTTCTTCCCATTCGATACCGATATCCATGGGCAGCCGGGGCGGGCCATTTTCGAAAAGGGCCTGCCCCAAGTACAGCAAATCAATATTGTTGACAATGCCGTTGTTGTTGACATCGCCGGGCCAAACCTGTGCCAGCCCTTTTCCTGCAGCCATTGAGAGGAGCAGCGCCAATGCCAATATTTTCGATGATGCTTGCATAATTATACGGATATTCAGTTGCAGTTCTCTTGAATTTGATTTTAACAAAATTAAAGTGCAGCCTTGTTTTTTGGAATTACATTTTTGATTAATAGTCAGGTTTTTTACAAACAATAATTTATTATTTTTTGCCCATAAAAAACCTAACCGATTGATTACAAAATAATTACACCGAGTCAACAATTTTTTGCAAATTATTTTTATCAATAAAAATATGGGTTTTTCATCGAAGGGCAATGTACCTTTGGCCAATAGTTGTCATTAATCTGCAGGTTCGCAATCCACAAATACGCAAAACAGTGCCCGTATTATTTATGCTTCTTGCTACAAAAAGCAGACAATGGAAAACAGCAAACTGATCACCGTCCTTCAGACATTTTCGACATCCGAACTCCGGGAGTTCAAAGATTTTGTGTCATCGCCTTATTTCAACAAAAACAAGGAATTGGTAAATTTCTACCTTTATCTAAAAAAAATAGCCCCTGCTTTCCCTCCAAAAAAGATCGGGCGGGAGCATGTTTACCAGTCCCTTTTTCCAAACAAAACTTATGACGACAAGCATTTCAAATATTTGATGAGCTTCTTGCTGAAACTGGCCGAAGAATTCATCGGCATCAAGCAATACGAACAGGCCGGCATTTTAGGGAACTACCACATCCTCGACGCCTGCGTAAAAAGGAAACTCCATAAAAGCTATAAAAACCTGCGGCAAAAAACAGCAGCGGTCTTGGAGAAGGCACCATACATGGATGGCTATTTTTATTTCCAACAATATTTGTTGGCGGAGGTCGAAAGCAAGCATTTTGCCAGTCAGGGCATCCGGAAAATAAGCAACGAGCTGCAAAAAACTGCAGACTACTTCGACATCCATTACCTTTCCCAAAAACTGAAATACACCTGCGAGATGCTCAACCTCCAAAAAATGCTTTCCGCTGATTACCAGCAAAACCTGTTCGACGAAATCAGTATTTACCTGCAAAAGAGCAAGCACAAAGAGATACCCATCATCGCTGTTTACTATCAAATTTTCTTGATGCTCACGGACGAAAAGAACGACGGGCATTTTGAAAAACTGATTGCTTTGCTGGAACGCCACTCCGGCAAATTCCCCCCTCACGAAAGGCAACAATTACAGATACACGCCATTAATTTTTGCATCCGCAAAATCCGCCAGAACGAGGAGCCTTATGTCGAGAAGGCACTCCAACTTTATATCAATGGCATCGAAACGGGCATCCTTTTAGAGGAGGGCATCCTCTCGCCCTTCACTTTCAAAAACGTGATCAAACTTGGGCTCCGCCTGAAACGCTTTGACTCGACCGACCATTTCATTTCCAAATACTCGGACAAACTTGCCCCAAAATTCAGGCAAAACGCAGTCAGCTACGGCCTCGCCGACCTCAACTACCACAAAGGGAATTTTGAAACTTCGATGATGCACCTGCGGAAAGTGGGGTTCACGGATATATTTTTCACCCTGAGTGCCAAGACCATGCTGCTGAAACTTTATTATGACAACAACGAAACCGAAGCCCTCTACTCGCTCATCAGTTCTTTCCAAATTTTCCTGAGCAGGAACAAACTGATCTCCAACGAATTCAGGAAAACCTACCAGCATTTCATAAAATTGTTGAACCAAATAAGCAAAACAGACAAACCCAGCAAACTGAAAAACATCAGCGAAATGATAGAAACCACCGAACCCCTGACGGAAAGAAAATGGCTGCTGGAAATAGTCGGGAAGAAAACCAGAGTTTGAGAGAATGAGAGTTTGAGAGCAGTATCGAGAAGGGACTCTTTGGTTTTCGTTCGATAGGCCAAGAGTCCCTTCTCGATACTGCTCTCTCCAAAGGAGTCCTGCGGACAAACTCTCATTTTCTCATTCTCTCAAACTCTCAAACTCTCTAATAACCTGTTTTCTTCTCTTTTACGTTGAGGTCTAAAACCCGGAGGCGCCACCTTTTTGCATGGCCATCTTTGTTTTTGTTTAATTTAAAAATGCGCTTTTTAAAAAACAGCTTTAACGCAAATCCCAATGCAGCGCTCGTTCCTGCAATAACGGCATCGCTCCTTCCATAATCATATTGGCCTGCCGCATCGGCAATGAGCGAAAACCCTGTCCAAGCAATGGCAAAGTTGAGAAGGTTGTTGCCGATCGGCCTCGACCATTTTTGGTTGTTGAAAGTTTTGAAAGCAATGATGCTGTCGAGCGAAACGTGGCCGTTTGCAAAAATCACAAAATTCTGTTCGTAGGAAATATCTTCGATGACGCGGGTGTACCATTGTCCGCCCGTCAACTGGAAAGTGATTTCATGGCCGGGGAAATATTTGCGGGTCTTGGGGCTGTGTACCCGTTCCAATTGAAGGAATTTTTGGCAGGAAGCGGCATCAATAAAAAGGAAGGAAAATATCAAAAAGAAGGTGACTCGCATATTCGGGTGATTTTTACAAAAGAGGCTTTTTTGCTCTTTTATGGTTTGTTTTCCGCAAAATATTTTTTTTGAAAAAACGCCGGTTAATGGTTCTCATAGCCGCTTCGATCTGCTCAAAAGGCAGGTCTTCTTTTGCGGTGTATATGACCATGAATGCAATCTGGCTATCTGTATTTTCTAATTTTTCATACAGCCAATTTTTGTTGAGCCGCCATGCCTCCCTCACCTTTCTTTTTAGGCGGTTGCGCTTTACTGCCGACTTGAAGCTCCGCTTGGGCACGCTGACGGTAAATTGAACCGGCGATTTGCTTTTCCGCTCTTCCATTTCCAACCAAACCAAGCGCAAAGGATATACCCCAAATGACTTTCCGTCTTTGAACATCCGTCCAATGACCTTCCTGCTTTTCAGCCGCTCCGCTTTTTTGAAGGTGAATTTTTTCATGCTAAATTAATGTGGCCGAACACAAAGATAAATGGGGAGGCCGCTTAAGATACTATTTCTCTTTCCAAGAAGTAATTTCAAATTGTTGATAAAAAAGGTTCTTTAGGATTTGAGATACCAAGCCAAATACTCACCATTTCATTACTTTTGTTCTTTGTATCTGAAAAGTCAAATTATGACTGCAAAGATTGAAGAAACAATTCAGGAAGTAAAAAAAATATTCTCTTCCCACCTTGAGCAGAACAGCTTCCGCAAAACGCCGGAGCGCTTTGCCATCCTCGAAGAAATATACCGCCGGAATGACCATTTCGACGCAGAAGCCCTGTATATCCACATGAAAAACCAGAGCTACCGGGTCAGCCGAGCCACTGTTTACAACACTTTGGATTTACTGGTCAATTGCGACCTCGTAAAACGGCATCAATTTGGCAAAAACCTCGCACTGTACGAGAAGTCATATGGCTACAAACAGCACGACCACCTCATATGCGAGGACTGCGGAAAGGTAGTTGAATTTTGTGACCCCCGTATCCAACAGATCAAAGATATGATGGGCGAGCTTTTAAAATACAATATCACGCACCATTCCTTAAACCTTTTTGGAAAATGTAACGGTGCTTGCGAACGTACAAAAAAACAGTGAGCCGTGATTAGCAGCAACTTTCGCATATACTTCATTAATTCCCAACCACAAATATGGCAATAGACGTTATCCTCGGCCTCCAATGGGGCGACGAAGGAAAAGGAAAAATCGTTGATTACTTAGCAGCCAGCTACGATATAGTCGCCCGGTTTCAAGGAGGCCCGAATGCAGGGCATACCCTAAAATTCGACGGGCAGAAATTTGTGCTCCACACGGTGCCCTCAGGTATTTTCAGGGAACAATTGACCAACCTCATCGGCAACGGCGTTGTCATAGACCCCATCACTCTGCGCCGCGAACTCGGGGGCTTAAAAGAAGCTGGCGTTGAATACGAAAGCCGCCTGTTGGTCGCAAAAAAAGCGCACCTCATTTTGCCGACCCACCGCTATCTGGACGCCGCCAAAGAAGCTGCCAAAGGCAAAGCAAAAATCGGCTCCACCCTGAAAGGGATCGGCCCAACTTATATGGACAAGACGGGACGGAACGGCATCCGGGTCGGGGACATTTTATTGGACAATTTCCAAGAGCGCTACCAAGCGCTGAAACAAAAACACCTCGGCCTGCTCAAAGCGCTCCCAGCAATAGATTTTGATCTGAAAAAAGAAGAGGTAAAATGGTTTGATGCACTTGGCTCATTGCGTTCCTTGCAAATGGTAGATGGTGAATATTTCATCAATCAGCAATTGGCCGAAGGCAAAAAGATATTGGCAGAAGGAGCACAAGGATCCATGCTCGACATTGATTTTGGCACCTACCCTTTCGTCACTTCTTCCAATACCCTGACATCTGGCGTCTGTGGGGGCTTGGGTGTTGCCCCAAAAAACATTGGCGAAGTGATAGGCATTACAAAGGCCTATTGCACCCGCGTCGGAAGTGGCCCTTTTCCCACCGAACTGTTTGACGAAATGGGCGATTTTTTACGAAAAGAAGGAATGGAATTTGGAGCGACCACTGGCCGTCCCCGCCGTTGTGGCTGGATTGACCTGCCTCAATTGAAATACACCATTATGCTAAATGGCGTAACCCAACTTGTTGTCACAAAAATTGACGTCTTAAATAAATTTGACGAAATAAAAGCAGCCACAAAATACCGCTACAATGGCACAGAAAGTGACCACCTTCCATACGACCTCTGCAGCGTCCCCGTTGAGCCGCAGTACAAAACCTTTGCGGGATGGCAGCATCCTTTGGAAAACGCAAAAAATTATAACGAACTCCCTCCAAATGCAAAATTGTATTTGGCGGAGCTTGAAAACCATCTCAACGTTCCCGTCAGCATGGTATCTACTGGCCCGGACAGGAAGAGCTTGATATTAAAAGACAGATATAATAGTTGATAAATACCTGACCGGAATTATTAAAATTGCTTTGCTCAGTTAAAGCCAAAAGTCTCTCCATGACCGAACTTCAATTACATGATTACAGCATCTTTATTGGTGAACCCGGCACTCAAATTCATCAAATAATTTCATCTGG
>DROJ01000585.1 GCA_011321935.1 Bacteroidota bacterium
GGAGAGTCCATTTGACAAAAAAAATAAACGGCCTGCTCGATGTGGCACGCAGCAGGGAATTCAAAAAAATTGCCCTATCATCGCGGGGAGGGCTGGTGTTTTTGAAACTGGACGAGATCGTCCACTTGGAGGCCGATGGCAATTATACCACCTTCCACCTCATCAATGGCGAGCGGCACGTGGTGGTGCGGTCGCTGAAAGAGTTTGAAGAACTGATGCCCGGGGAGGCTTTTTTCCGGACACACCAATCGCATATCGTCAATTTTTATTTTGTGAAAAAATACGTGCGGGCTGCGCCAAGCTACGTATTGATGGAAAACGGCGCAAAAGTGCCGGTATCACGCCGGCGCAATGACGGGTTTCTGGACAGCCTGACGGGGCAGAGCCTTTGAGAGAAAACCAGAGTTTGAGAAACCAGAGTTTGAGAAACCAGAGTTTGAGAAACCAGAGTTTGAGAGAATGAGAGAATGAGAGTTTGAGAGCAGTATTGTGGAGGTACTCTTTGGTACTCGTTCGAGAGGCCAAAGAGTCCCTCCACAATACTGCTCTCAAACTCTCATTCTCTCATTCTCTCAAACTCTGGTTTCTCAAACTCTCATTTTTTTGGAAAAACCGGAGCAATGCGTATATTGCCGCCGATTTGAGAAGGAGACCAATAAAAATTCTCCACTTTACATTTTTTATTACAGCCTTGTGAATTTGAGACGACACCCTTTTTTAGTGCCTCGGGGGTGTCTTCGCAAATTGTTTTTTTGACGGCATCAATCTAATTAAATCACTTGCCTGATAGTGCTTCCAAAGCTCAAAGTTCTGGAAGCACTTTTTTCATGCCCCTTGTTCCTACTGCTTCGATTCGTAATTAGCGGACTATTTATTTTTTGGTAAATGCCACATTATCAAGGATTTGGCGGACTAATCACTAATCAACTAATTACTAATCACTTCAGTAGTGGAAAACTTTAACTGATCTGTTTTCGACGCAACCCCGATAGAGACCGGAAGCAAAATCAGTAGTGCAGCCCTTATGGTAGCACAGCCTTTAGGCTGTCCCGGCCTGCGCCCTTCAGGGTGCAGCGCCCTGAAGGGCGCAGGCCGGGACAGCCTAAAGGCTGTGCTACCAAAATCACCGCACCTTCATCATCGCCCCCACTTGGTTTGTTCCTCCATTTTGCAATCGGCAATAATACACGCCGGCCGGCAAAGCTCCCGCGTCCCAAGTCACCGTCTGCTCGCCGACGGAGGCCGCTCCGCTAAACGGCGTGGCCACCAACTGCCCCTGCGTGTTCAGCACCTGCACCACCGCTTTGCCGCCGCTGCTCGCAAAGGTGATATTGGTGCTATCGGTAAATGGGTTCGGATAATTGCCGATCAGTTTTTTGCCCGCATTTTGACGGCGGGAACGGGTTGCAGTGGCCACGCAATCAGAAGCGCCGATGAGCGGCAATGTTGGGAAGTCCCGCAACATGATCTCTCCCAGACCGCTTTCCGGCACACAAAACCAGTCCCTCATCAGGCTAGTGTAAATGGAGCGGAAATCATGCTGCATCGGGATATTATCGTTAGCCGTGGCAACGACCGGGATGATAGGATTGTCGCCCACTACCCCACCCTGCACCGAGTTGCCAAAAACAAAAACCGGCGCTGCCGCCCCGTGGTCGGTACCAAAGCTCCCGTTGGCGAGTATGCGCCTGCCAAATTCCGAATAGGTCATGCCCACCACCCGGTCTCCAATTCCGTGGTACTCCAGATCGTCCATGAATGCCTTGATGCCTTCCGATAGTTCTTCCAGCAAATCGCCGTGGTGGCCAAGCCAATGTGCATCCAGATCAACCTGAAAATCATGGGTATCGAAGCCGCCCATATTCACCTGAAAAACGCGGGTCTGCAAGCCTCCGGCAATCAAGCGGGCCACTATTTTCAATTGCGCAGCGAGGCTCGTATCGGGGTATTGGGGCTGAAAGGAAACATTGTCGTAAGCCGCCTTGATGTAGTCCGCATAATGGTTGGACTGCCGGGCGATGAGGCGCACATACTCCACCTGATCGCCTGCCGGGGTATCTGGCAGCGGGGTGTCCGCCCCCTCCACCAGATCGTAAAAACTGGTCGGGTCGGCAATGGCGATGCCCATGTTGAAAAAGGGCCCCTGCATGGTCAGCGACTGCGCATAACCGATCTCGATGGCCAGCGGGTGCAGCATGTCGGGGTTGGGAAAATCAAAGGGATAATTGGGGTATTCATATTTGAGATAGCGGCCTATCCAACCTGTGTTGAGGAACTCGTCGTGGTCGGCGCCGGTCTGCCAAATGTCCGTTCCACGGAAATGGGAAAAGTTGGGATGGGGGTAGCCGACGTTCTGCACCACGGCCAGTTTGCCCTCGTTGAAAAGCTGCTGCATGCCCGTCATGCGGGTATGCAGGCCGAGGTGGTCGCTGCCGTTGAGCGGCAGCACTTTGTCCTCGCGGATGTAAATGTTTTCGCGCGCATTAAAATAATTTTCGAACTGGTCCAGCGGGATGACGGTGTTCAGGCCGTCGTTCCCGCCGTTGAGCTGAACCAATACGAGCACCTTGTCGGTATCAGTAAGATAGGGCCGGAACGCCTTGCCGAACAGGGAACTGCTCCGGGCTTTTACATTAAAACCATTTAAAAAATGGGGGAGCGCAACTGAGCTTGCCCCGAGGTATTTTAGAAAGTCTCTTTTTTTCATTTTTTGTGGTTTTATGATTGAGGAGGCGATGCCCCGAAGTGAATTCGGGGCAGGCTCTTTGCGTGGCCGTGCGGGAGGAAAGGCGTTGACTCCGCTGACACTATTTTTGAGGCAACGCCTTTCCGCCCGCATACCCCGCGCAAAGGCATCACCTCATGAAACAGGGGAATCACCTCATTACAAAAGCTGGTATTCTTCCAATTGAAGTACCGCTTGGTAGAAGGCCTGCAAGCGGGTCTGCACCACGCTGTAAGTGGCGGGGTCTTCGGGGCTGCCGAGGTAGTCGTTCCAAGCATTTGTCCAATAATAGTCCTGTGCTTGGCCAGAAAGCAGGACGGACTTGAACTGCATTTTCACCTCTTCCGGCACCTCGATACCGTAAAAAAGGCCGAGTACTTCCTCCACCAATTCGGTTGGAAAGGGAGCATTTTCGAGGGTCTCTGTGTATTTCACTACATCAATGCCAACGAGGTGGTTGGCAGAGGCATAGCCCGACTGCAACAGCAAATCGGTATGCGCTGCCCGCTTTGGCAAAGTAGAAACAGTGACCCACCATTTGTAAAAAACAGGCGCCTGAAACCAGGCCGGCCAACCGGAAACATCGGGCGGGTCGCCGGGGTCTTGCAGCATGTTGGGCAGGTAGGAAAGCAGGTTTTGGCGGATTTCAAAAACCTCTTTAAAATTGAGTACCTCGCCTAGCGGCAAATGCATCTCACGGGCCAGGCCAACCACTTGGTCGAGGGGGCTTTTGAGCATAGCGCCCCGGTACCAGGGGTCGAAAAAATGCTCGCTTTTCAGCAGGGTTTCCAGCACGGGTTTTATTTCATAACCGCTGTCGCGCAGCAATTGGGCGAGAGGTTCGATGATGGTCATTTCTACCTCCTCATCAATGTTTTGATAAACAAAAAAAGTGTAGATTTTGCGGCAGATAAACTTCGCTGTTTCCCCGTTTTCAAAAATGAGGTCGAGCAGTTCGTCGAGTTCCAAGGCACCGTCCGCCCCCTCTTTCCCTTCGATGACGGCGTTGTTGTAAAATGCCGAAAACTGTTTGTCCCCGGTGTCGTGTTTTTCAGGAGCAAAAAAGGTTTCCGGCTCGAACCAATTTGTTTTCCAGCCCGTCAGCACGCGGGCGGCGGCTTTCACGTCTTCCTCGGTATAATTGGAGTTGGGGCCTTTGCCGAGGCAAAAAAGTTCCTGCAGTTCGCGGGCGTAGTTTTCATCGGGCGCACCTGCGCTGTTCAGTACTCCATTGAGATAAATCAGCATTGCCGGGTCGAGCGTGATTGCTTTCACGAGTGTTTTAAAATTGCCGAAGGCATGTTCATAAATTGTATTTAAGTAGCCGTAGGCAAAGACCCCCCGCTGGACGATTTCAAACTGAACGGGTAAGTGGTTGTGCCAAAAAAGCACCATTTTTTCGCGGAGCGAACGCTTTTGTTGCAGCATGTTCCCTATCCACCAAGCCTTGAGAGAAAGCAGACGGGCAGACTCTTGCTCTTGATTGTAAGGCATGTAAACCCAAGTGACGGCACCCGCTAGGTTGGGGTCGCCGTAGTCGTTGATGGGCGGGTCGGGCATATCAAAATCGGCCAATAAAATATTGACGGCCTGCGTGGGTGTTTTGTTTTTAAAAAATTCAACGTCCGTGTTTTTTGCCCCGAACATGGTGCGCCGCAGGAGGTGGGCGACCTGCTCTGTGCCCCAGGGGCCGTTGTATGGGTCGAGACTTGAAAGTACCGTGGCTGTTGGTGGTTTGGGCAGTTGCAGGTTGTTTGCGCTGCCCCGTTCGGACAGCCTGCCGAATCGGAGAAATGACCTTCGGTCGAGTTGTTTTGCCATGAGACTTGGGTGTTGTTTGTTAATGGCTGTTGGCTGCTCCACGGGAGTCCCTTTGGGATTTGCATTTGGCTGTTGGCTTCCCGCAGCATGTAGTTATACTAGGCGGCGTATAAAATTCCGATTTTGCAATTTCTCGAAATCCCGAAGGGATTGAATGTGAATAGCCCCGGATGCAATCCGGGGAAATGATAATAGCAGGCGACAACCCTGAAAGGGTTGAATTATGGAAGATATTCAA
>DROJ01000586.1 GCA_011321935.1 Bacteroidota bacterium
AGATGAAAGCCTATATAGCACACCTTCATTGCTGATAAAAAAGCACTAATACGCCATTGTATTAGGTGTTTATTTTTTTGCATATATTTTATTTTTCATAGCATTTTGTTTTAAGAGAGGTAGGCTGGGCACTGGTAGCACAGCCTTCAGGCTGTCCAGGTCACAGACGTTTACGTCTGTGCATGGTTTGAAAACTGGCAACGACGTAAACGTCGGCAACCGGGACAGCCTAAAGGCTGTGCTACCGACAACCTTTTAACAGCCCGATAACGTCTATTTGTCAGCTTCCATCCAGCAAAGAGGTAATTTTGCCATCGGCAAAATGTTATTTTTGAGCCTGCATTTTTTATTAGGTTGAACCAAAAACAAATGGTTTGGTACAGCTTATCTGAAACCCGAGGCGTTATAATACCCTCAATCCTAAAGAGGCTACCGCACTCGTAAACAAAACTTTGATCAATGAGAAATTTCTGCTCTGCCATACTTTTTCTGCTCCTTGTTTTTTCTGTAAACAACCTGCTTGCGCAAGCTGACGAATGTGCCTTTGCGACCGTATTGAACAACGTGACCAACTACTGCTCAGGCACGGGCGAGTTCAACAACAACGGGGCAAGCCTGAGCGGCACGGCGCAGCCAACTTGTTTTCCCGATGTGACCAACGATGTGTGGTTCCAGTTTACGGCGATAGCCACGACCCTCCAAGTGGCGGTGATCGGCAATACCTCTGGCAACACTGGCCCTGGCGGCACGATGCAAAGGCCGCAATTGGCCATTTATTCCGGCACTTGCGGCGGCGTTTTGACAGAAATACAATGCGCCTCCGATGGCTTTGGCAACAACATCGCCGAGACCTTTGCCGGCCCATTGACCATCGGGCAGACCTATTATATACGGGTGGATGCGCGGTCTGGCAACACGGGCACGTTCCAGCTTTGTGTCAACAATTTCAACGAAGTGGCCGACCCGAGCAGCGATTGCCCGACAGGGGTGATCCTTTGCGACAAATCTTCTTTTACCGTAGAGAGCCTTCAAGGAACAGGAAACGACAACAACGAGTTTGACCAAAGCATTTGCATCCAAACGGAGTTTGCTTCTGCATGGTACCGCTGGACTTGCCGCGATGCTGGAACGCTCACTTTTACCATCACCCCGACCAACCCTTCCGACGACATTGACTTTGCGGTTTTTGAACTGCCCAACGGGGTGGACGATTGCTCGGACAAACAAAAATTGCGCTGTGAGGCAGGCGGTGAAAATGTCGGCCAGCCATTCTCGACTTGGCAGATATGCACTGGCCCAACGGGTCTCCGCACTGGCGAAACCGATACCGACGAACAGCCCGGCTGCAGTGGCGGCAACAACAACTTTGTATCTCCGATAAATATGGAAGTGGGAAAAAGTTATGCCCTCATCATCAATAATTTCAGCAACACGGGCAACGGGTTTTCCATTCAATTTGGGGGCACGGGCACCTTCTTGGGGCCAGAAGCGGCCTTTACTACCGAGCCACCGATCCAAGCATGTCTGAGCGAGGCCATTACTTTTACCGATGCCTCCCAATCGGTGGAGGGGATCAGTGCTTGGAACTGGAATTTTGGTGTCGGTGCGAACCCTTCCACGGCCACGGGCGATGGGCCGCATGAGGTGACTTACGATACGCCCGGGCAAAAATTCGTTTCGCTCACCATCACCAGCGAATCGGGCTGCATCATTACCACTGTCCAGGAAATCAATATTTTGGAAGAGCCTGATGTGACACCGGAAATCATTGCTGATTATTGTGGGCCATCGGCTACGACGGGAGCCATTATTTTGTCGCCCAATACCGCTGACCTGCCTTATACCTACGACTGGAACGCGACTGGAATTTTTACTTCCGATAGCTCAATGACCGACCTGCCTATTGGCACTTATGCCATTGATGTGATGGCAGCCAACGGCTGCACGCAGCTTTTTACGGTTGAAATTCCAGAGGGCTTGAGCCTTGCCGCAGGCGTTGACCCGATCAGTCCGCCGACCTGTAACGGCGACTCGGACGGGAGCATTTCCATTTCCATTGAAGTGGCCAACCCGCCCGTTACTTTTGACTTTGGCAGCGGCCCGCAAGCGAGCAATACCTTGGACGGCATCCCTGCGGGGACTTATAATGTGCAGGTGGTTGACGGGCAGGGCTGCGAGGGGTTTTTTACTATCGAGGTGCTTGATTTTCCGGTGCTTGAAATCGGGATTGACCCTACCGACATCTCTTGTTTTGCCGAAGGCGATGGCACTATTACGGTAATGGCAATTGGCGGTGCGGGGGGCTATTCTTATTTGTGGAGCAATGGCGAAACGAAAGAAACGATTGAAAACCTCGAAGCAGGGACATACACCGTGACGGTGACGGATGCCAACGGCTGCGAAGTGATTGCATCGGCAGAAATCATTGAACCCGCAGAAATTACGGCAAGCCTTTCCATTGAAGATGTGGTCTGCGCAGGCGATGCAACGGGCATTATCAATGTGGACGCACAGGGCGGCACCCCTCCTTTTGAGTACAGCATTGACAATGTTTCTTTTCAAACAGACCCCGGCCTTAGCGGCCTCGCCGCAGGCAATTATACTGTTTACATCCGCGACAGCGAGGGCTGTCCTCTCACTTTGGAAACGACTATCAACGAGCCTTCTCCTTTGGTGGTTGATGCCGGCCCCGACCAAACAATTGACCTCGGTTTTACTGCCGATATCAATGCCATCACCTCGCCTCCTTTCCGGCCTGTTTCCATCGCCTGGACGCCTTCCGAAACTTTGGACTGCAATGACTGCAACGACCCAACGGCTTTGCCATTTGGGACGACGACCTATACCATCACCATCACAGATTCTACTTTGTGTACCGCCCAAGATTCGTTGACCATTTTCGTGAATTTGGAGAGGCCCGTTTACATACCCAACAGCTTCTCGCCCAACAACGATGGCATCAACGATTTTTTTACGGCCTATGCCGGCCCTGCTGCGCGCAACATCCAACGGCTGAAAGTTTTTGACCGCTGGGGCGAACTTGTTTTTGATGGAAAAGACCTTCCGCTCGGAGAAGAACCACTTGGCTGGGACGGTACTTTTAAAGGCAAAGCAATGAACCCGGCAGTGTTTGCCTATTTTGCCGAAATCGAATTTATTGACGATGTGGTGGTGCTCTTCGAGGGGGATGTTACGATTGTGAAATGAACGGTGGACAGCCTGCCCCGAAACCTCGGGGGTTGACGGGAGACGGGAGACGGGGGACGGGCTGTTAATATTTTACAACCGGAGGCTGGCTGGTAGCCACTACCCCTTTTCAGTTTTTCAAAACGGCAACATGGCAGGTTGAAAACCATTCTCTTTGCTTTCCAAAAACTGCTTTGCCGTCTCCGCTATTGTTTGCCGGATGGGCGTGTAACCAAAAGGGAAAGCTTCCAACGATTTTTTATTTTCATAAAAAAAAGTACGTGCCGATGCACGGGCGGTCTGCTTGGTGATAAAAGGTGTTTTGCCAGTTATTTTTGAAAAAACCCAAGCTGCCCGCCACGCCGTTTCACGGATAAAGGGGGTGACTTCGATGTGGGGTTTTTTGACATTCAAAGAGTCGGCTATTTCATTCAAAATTGTTCTGAACGGCAGGTTCTCGCCACTTATGATAAAGCGTTCATTTATTATATCGCTCTCCATCAATTCGGCCATAAAACGGGCCACGTCCCTCACGTCCACAAAGCCGGTGCTGCCTCTTGGATAAAATGGCATCCCTTTCCATATTTTATAAAATAGCTGTCCGGTGCTAGTCCTGCCCTGCCAAAATCCGCTGCCCAGAACATTGGCCGGGTTGACGATCACGGCGCTCAGCCCTTCGGCAATCCCTCGCCATACTTCCATTTCTGCCAAATGCTTGCTGACAGCATACGGGCTGTTCCATTTATCTGATTGCCACTTGGTTTTTTCATTGACCTTTTTCTCGTTTTTCTTTCTACCGATGGCTGCGATCGAACTTACGTGCAGCAGTTTTTCAATGCTGCTTTCAAGCGCCAGGTTCACCACGTTTGCCGTCCCTTCTTGGTTGGTTTTTATCATTTTTGAAATATCGGCATGATTGAACGAGACAATGGCCGCGCAGTGGTAAACCCGACCGGTGCCTTCCATCGCACCTTCCAATGAGGGGAGGTCCAAGATGTCTCCATTTACCCATTCCACTTGGTTTTTTATGCCTTCCACCAAATCCATCGGGCTGCCAGGACGCTTGAGGGCGCGGATGTTTTTTTCACCTTTTTGTACCAAATAATGCAAAAGGTAGGCGCCGATAAAACCCGTCGCCCCGGTAATCAATGTCTTTTTTTCAGACATATATTTTTACACGAGATACCATCGGACAAGAAAATACAGCCTTGCCGAAATGATTTCTGCCTAAATTAATGTGAGTTATGGATGTATCAGGCTGATGGTCAACCGTTTAGCCCCAGCGGGGCGATAATATTTGTAGCAATTATGGACAAAGCCCTCCTTCCATAACCCACGTTAAATTAAAAAAAAGGGAAAGTAAAGAATAAAATTATAAAACAGACAATGCCTTGTTGAACAACAAGGTGCATGGGTGGACAAGGAATAGAAAACCCCGCAAAGAAGATTTACCTGCTCAACGTCCGTTGAGCCGGCTGGCATAATGACTGGCTGAAAAAGTAAGTGTTTCGATGGGAAAATAAAAAAGGATGGTTTTCAAAAAAAAGGGGTAAACCGGATGCTCTCTGCGAACGGGCTTTGTTCCGGTTTTAGGTCAATACCACTTTCTGGTCGTTTTTTGTGCAGTGTAATTGGCAATGAAAACAACTGCCCCGCCGATTATAAAAGCTCCTGCTGCAATGTAAAGTAATAACATAGTTCTGCTGTGTTTTGGTTTGATAAAATAAGGCCTGTCCATGAACAGGGACAAATGTTTTCAAATGGCTTTTCAACGAAAATTACTAGTCAATTATATGGTTTGGATAGGTTGGAGATTGGATATATCGGATGGGATGTGTGAATGAGGTCGCTAAGGTCAAAAAAATATTATTTCTAAAAAAATTTCTTGAGGGAAAAAAATGAAAAACGGAAATGTTTGGAACTATTGAGCGCCCGGACAGTCTCACAGCACTCGAAAAAAAGCATTACATTTGATACCCCGCCGAAATTCCAAACACAACCCTGTCCAATTGCTTATGATAAAACACTCGACTAAAATATGGGTGCAGATCAGGCTGGCTATTTTTGTTTTAGTCCCCATTGCCTTGTTTGCATTGCCCGCCGATTTTTTTGACGAGGGGCCACGGCTATGTTTTTCGGTAATGTTTTTGGGGCGGGAATGCCCCGGCTGCGGCATGACGAGGGCAGTGATGCACCTCATCCATCTTGAGTTTCGGGAAGCCTGTTTTTACAACAGGATGAGCTTTGCAGTTTTTCCCCTGCTCGCTTGGTATTGGGCCAAGTGGTTTTTAAAAGATTGGGGGGAATTAAAAAGAGGATAGATAGGCGAAAAACCGACATTCATATAAAATCAAAAAACGGGCATTCTCCAATTCCGAAAACGGGGCAGCGCTGCTCAACTATTGTTCCGAGCATGCGTTCCTTTTATTTTTAATGCAATTTTTCAATTTCCAAAATGCTGCAAGTAAATAATTTGACAAAGACCTATAAGAGCGGAAGCAAGTCGCTCACGGTACTCGACAACGTGAGTTTTAATGTCAGCCAGGGCGACACCTTTTCCATCGTTGGCCCATCGGGCAGTGGCAAGACGACCTTGCTAGGCCTCTGCGCTGGCCTCGACCGGGCAAGTGGCGGCTCGGTCAGGCTGAACGGCATCACGCTCAACGACCTCGACGAAGATGAAAAGGCTGGCGTCCGCAATGAGCATGTCGGGTTTATTTTTCAAAATTTTCAATTGATCCCCACACTCACTGCGCTGGAAAACGTGATGGTGCCCATAGAGCTGCGGGGCGAAAAAAACGCCGCTGACATGGCCATGAAACTCCTCGAAAGGGTTGGCCTTGCCGACCGCCACGACCATTATCCGACCCAGCTTTCGGGGGGGGAGCAACAACGGGTCTCCCTGGCACGGGCCTTTTCCAACCGCCCAAAAATCCTTTTTGCAGACGAACCTACCGGCAACCTAGATGCCGATACCGGCAACCTCGTGGAGCAACTCCTTTTCGACCTCAACAAAGAGCAGGGCACGACCCTCGTGCTCGTCACCCATGACCTGGAACTGGCCGCCAAAACGCAACGGGTCTTAAAATTGAAAGGTGGAAAGGTGGTTTGAAACAGAAGGGTTTTCGGTAGTGGAAAAAGACCACCACCTTGCAATCTATTCATTTAACCCTTCTTTATTGGACTTTATCCGTACCCCCTCAAAACAGGATGGCAGACAAACACATCTTTCCGAAGGGATGCTTTTACTTTGATTTTGTGTGTGTGAAGCCTTTTCAAAAGCAATGAATTTGGATGGTTTGTGTGCTGTCGCGCACAAATCCGAATAAGGTCTATTAATTTTGCGTATGTTTTTTGTCTGTATATACGAGCCTGTATTTTCACCAACATATCCTTCAAAAATAATTTCACATGAAGTCCCTTGCAATATTCCTTTTCACCGCAGCATTCATCAGTTTTTCTTTTGTCAATTTTCCCGAAAAGGGAAAGGTTGAAGAAATCACCTTGACCTGCAAAGTTGATGCCTGTGAAAAAATAAACCAGTTGTATTTATACGAATTCAACGGCGTGGTTTTTAAAAAAATAAACACCGCTCCGACGGAAGACTGGGCAACCTACCAATTTAAAATGCCTGCCACTGAACCCCGGTTTTATTATGTCGGAGTGGACGGGAACAATATCAAACCGATTATCCTCGGAACGGAAAAAGACGTGCAACTGAAAGGTTCGTGCGCAAGGTTCCAGTCGGCGTTTTTGACAAAATCCGATTTGAACAATGAGTACCAAGCATTGAAAAATACGATGAACGGGTTCAAAGGGGAGTTCGGCCAATTGATGCAACAGATACAGGCCGCCTCAAAGGCCAACAACGTCGAGGCCGTCAACCAAGCTATCGCCAAGCTGGGCAAGCTCGACCAAAAACGCTTGGACATGATCGCCTCCTTGAAAAAAGCAAACCCCTATTTGGCGAAAGTCCTGGAGCTGAACACTTATCTGAGCTATCAGAACCACGGCACTGGAGACTTGAGCGAAATCGAATATTTTGCGACAAAATACTTTCAACTCGCCAATTGGTCCGACCCTGACTACCATTATATGCCCTGGGTATATGAGGGGCTCAAAGGCTGGGTGCAGACGATCGCAAGGGTGGGCCTGCCTGTGGACAAACAGCAAAATTATATAGACGGGCAGCTCGGCCAAATACCCGCCGACTCCCGTACCTACATGCTGGCACTGGGCGGGATCATCTCTGGCCTGCAGCAACAGAAAAGCCCATTGATGTCGCTGTATGCCAAACAATATGCAGAAAAATACAAAGACAGCGAGCCGGAGGCCGCAGCCCGGCTTGAGCGCCTATTGAAAATGTCGGCCAGTTTTATTGTCGGCGGAGAAGCCCCCGATTTTACCATGAACACCCCCGAAGACGTGCCGATGAAATTGAGCGACCACCGGGGCAAAGTCCTGCTCATTGATTTTTGGGCAAGCTGGTGCGGCCCCTGCCGCCGCGAAAACCCGAACGTGGTGGCGGCCTATAAAAAATACCACGAAAAAGGCTTTGATGTGCTCGGCGTGAGCCTCGACCGGAACAAAGACCGTTGGCTGGGCGCCATCAAAAAAGACGGCCTGACCTGGAACCATGTCTCTGACCTGAAAGGATGGAAAAACGAGGCGGCCAAACTTTATGGCGTTACTTCTATACCCGCTATGGTATTGCTCGACAGGGAGGGCAAGATCATTGCCCGTAATTTGAGGGGGCCTGCTTTGGAGGCCAAGTTGAAGCAAATATTCGGGGAGTGAAAAACAATTTTTGTGCCCCCAAAAAGTTCAGTGAAAACAATTACGGCGTTTTTTCCGGATATTGTTCAAACCCTAAAATGCTGCCCCTTGAGGGCAGTTAATTCTTTTATTATATTTTTCGTTCTTAAAAAATGTACCATTCACGCCTTTTTTAATAAAAAAACAAAGGTATTTGCTGCGTTTATAGGTTTTAGTTCGTTTTAGAAAATATCTTTGTAAACTACATCACCGAAGAGATCAAATAAAACATGGCCTTACATTGGAGCATAGAAAGACTGAACAAAGACCTCGCAAGGATAGACGGCGCTATCATGGCCGGCCGGTACAACCTTGCCATGAAACTTGCCCACCGAAGTTTGAGACAATATTATAGGTCGGTCTTGAAAAAAAACGAACTATATGCAGAGCATATGAAGGCCGACAACGTTCGGCAAATGGCCATATATATCAGCAAATACCTTTTAAAATATTTCAGGAAATACGGAATACCTTATTCCGAGCGGCGGGTGATATTTATTTCACTAGTGTCCAATTTTATTTTTATTGCGAC
>DROJ01000587.1 GCA_011321935.1 Bacteroidota bacterium
GAAACCTTATTGGATAAAAATGGGACATACTGCCAGTGGGTTTTGTAACCCGCTCATAACCAATTAGTTGGCAACAATCTGTCTTTCTAACAATAAACTGATGTATAGTAGTATGTAGTCAACTAATTACTAATCACTGCACTATACCCCAAACACTTCGGCCAAAGGCAAGGCATTGCCTTTATGATCGGAGCGGCCCATAGTTTTTTCCTCAAATTCGGATAGATTGTTATTTTTGCAGCCGCAAATGGAAAGGAGTGCATTTTGCCCCCCCTGAAATTGCGGCGAATGAGACAATAAACATATCACTAGTGGTTCAAGCCCTGCACGGGGCAGACAAGGTGACTGCCCTTCTGCCAAAACATTGATTATCAAAGATTTGGCAGATTATTCACCGATCACTGGTTAACTAATCACGGCAATAGATGGGTTGGTTCAAAAGGCTAAAGGACGGCATTCAAACTGCCACAAAATATAAAAAGGAGACACCCGACGGTCTTTGGTACAAATGCAAGCAATGCAACGAAATGAGTACCATGAAAGAGGTGAAGGCCAAATTTTTCAAATGCCCAAAATGCGACTACCACATCAGGATCGGCTCCCACGACTACTTCGACCTCATCTTCGACAACGGCGAGTACGAAGAAACACTGAACGAGTTCCTATCTAAAGACATCCTTGCTTTCACTGACCTGAAACCCTACCCGGAGCGGCTCGAAGCCGCCAAAAAGAAGACCAACCTGCGCGATGCCATTTCTGTCGCCTTCGGCAATGTGAATGGGAAAAAACTGGCCATTGCTGCCATGGATTTCACTTTCATCGGCGGCTCGATGGGTTCAGTGGTGGGAGCTAAAATCGCAAAAGCAATTGACCTTTGCATCGAAAACAAAGCCCCCCTGCTCATCATTTCAAAATCGGGCGGGGCAAGGATGATGGAAGCAGCTTTTTCATTGATGCAAATGGCCAAAACCTCAGCCAAACTGACCCAGCTTTCAAGGGCAGGGCTTCCCTATTTTTCATTGATGACCGACCCCACTACCGGCGGCGTCACGGCCTCCTTTGCCATGCTCGGCGACCTCAACTTTGCCGAGCCCGAAGCACTGATCGGTTTTGCCGGCCCCAGGGTCATCAAGGAGACCATAAAAAGGGACTTGCCGGAAGGCTTCCAAACCTCTGAATTCCTCCTCGAACACGGCTTCCTCGACTTCATCGTGAACCGCCAAGATTTAAAAGAAAAAATAAGCGTTTTGTTGGAAATGTTCGGCACTGAAAAAGCGGTCGCTTGAGGTCTAATTTACTACCTTTGCACCCTCTTTTTTAGAAACACTTAACAAGGGCTTTGGAAGCAAATAAACTACCCATTCTGACGTGCCCTTTTCCCCTCTGACAAACTTTAAAAAACCTTACGTAAATCCAACTATGTGCGATTTTTTAAAATTTGTCAGAAGAAAAAAAATCATCGTCATAACGGGTAGTTTATCTACTTCCAAAGCCCTAAACAAAATTTAATGGAGTCAACGCAAAGGATCATACCCATCAACATAGAGGACGAAATGAAGTCCGCATACATTGATTATTCAATGTCGGTCATCGTTTCCAGGGCATTGCCAGATGTGCGCGACGGGCTGAAACCCGTCCACCGGAGGGTATTGTACGGCATGGAAGATTTGGGGCTTTCATTCAACAAGCCGCCCAAAAAATCTGCCCGTATCGTCGGGGAGGTTTTGGGTAAATACCACCCCCACGGCGACTCTTCCGTTTACGACACCATGGTCAGGATGGCTCAGGATTGGTCGCTCCGCTACCCATTGGTTGACGGACAGGGCAACTTCGGCTCGATGGACGGCGACAGCCCGGCGGCCATGCGTTATACCGAGGCCCGCATGTCGAAAATTGCAAGCGAAATATTGGCGGATATTGATAAAGATACCGTTGATTTCGCCCTCAACTTTGACGACTCGCTCAAAGAGCCAACCGTCCTCCCCACCCGCATTCCCAACCTTTTGATAAACGGTGCTTCAGGTATTGCCGTAGGCATGGCCACCAACATGCTGCCCCACAATTTAACGGAGGTCATAAACGGGATCACCGCAACCATAGACGACCCCGAAATCACCACTGAAGGGCTGATGAAACACATCACCGCCCCCGACTTCCCTACCGGCGGGATAATTTATGGCTATGCTGGCGTAAAAGAGGCATTTGAAACAGGCAGGGGCCGGGTGGTCGTAAGAGGCCGTGCAGAAATCCAAACATCCAGCACCGGCAAGGAGACCATCATCATTTCCGAAATCCCCTATCAGGTCAACAAAGCCAATTTGGTGGTCAAAATAGCCGAGCTGGCCAACAGCAAAAAGGTAGAAGGGATCAGCGATGTAAGGGACGAGAGCGACCGCAATGGACTGCGCATAGTGGTTGAAGTGAAAAGGGATTCGATGGCCAACATCGTCCTCAACCACCTCTATAAATGGACGCCTTTGCAGACCTCATACGGCGTCAACAACATAGCGTTGGTTGACGGGCGTCCGGTTCAACTGAACCTCAAAAGGATCATCGAGGAGTTCATCAAGTTCCGTCTGGAAGTAGTCGTCCGCCGTACTCAATTCGAACTGAAAAAAGCGGAAGCGAGGGCGCACATCCTCGAAGGCTACCTGATCGCACTCGATCATTTGGATGAAATAATCAAACTCATCAGGGCTTCCAAAACAGTAAATGATGCCAAAGAAGGCTTGATGCAGACCTTCAGCTTGTCTGAAATCCAAGCCAAAGCCATCCTCGAAATGCGGCTGCAAAAGCTGACGGGAATGGAGAGGGACAAAGTGAAGAAGGAGTACGAGGAGGTAATGGCCTTAATAGACGAGCTAAAAACCATCCTCGGCAGTGTGGAGCGGCAACGTGAAATCGTCAAAGAAGAACTTTTTGAAATAAAAGAAAAATACGGCGACGAGCGCCGCACTGAAATTTCTTTTGAAGATGGTGAAATCAATATCGAAGACATCATCCCTAACGAGCAAGTGGTCATCACCATCTCGCATACTGGATACATCAAGCGCACCCCTGTTGCCGAGTACCGCCAACAATCAAGGGGAGGCCGCGGGGCAAGGGGCAGCCGCACCAAAAACGAGGATTTTATCGAGCATATGTTCGTCGCTACCAACCACAACTATTTGCTCTTTTTTACCGAAAGGGGCAAATGCCACTGGTTGCGGGTCTATCAGATACCGGAGGCTTCCAAAACTTCGGGAGGCCGCTTTATCCAAAACATCCTTTCTATTCCAAAAGGAGATAGGGTCAAAGCCTACATCATTATTAAAGACCTGAAAGACCAAGAATTCCTGGACCACAATTACATCATGTTCTGCACCCGGCAAGGGGTTGCCAAAAAAACATTGGTCAGGTCTTATTCGAGGCCCCGCGAAAACGGCATCATCGCCATTTCCATCAATGAGGGGGACACTTTGCTGGAAGCAAAACTGACGCATGGCAACAATGAAGTGTTCATTGCCTCAAAAGCTGGCAACGCCATCCATTTTCACGAAGAAAAAGTAAGGCCGATGGGCAGGTTGGCAACAGGGGTCAGGGGCATTACTTTGGAAAATGAAAATGATATTGCCGTCGGAATGGCCATTGTCGAACCGGACGAAAAAGACCTTACCATCATGACCATTTCGGAAAAAGGATCGGGCAAACGTTCGGAAGTTGGAAGTTACCGCCTGACCAATAGGGGCGGCAAAGGGGTCAAGACCATGGAACTGACCGACAAGACCGGGGGCGTCATCACCATCAAAGCAGTCGCCGAAGACGACGACATGATGATAACCACCAAATCTGGAATTGTCATCAGGATGGCCGTCAGCGACATCAGGGTAATGGGACGCGCAACGCAGGGCGTGCGGGTAATCCGGGTGGACGACAAAGATGCAATTGCCGACGTTGCCATCGTAAAACACCTAGAAGGAGAAGATGAGGCCGAAAACGAAATTTCGTCAAATGGAGCAGAAGAAAACGGCACAAAGCCCAGCGGTGAAGAAGGCAGCGAAAATGACGAAAATTAAATCTTAACATTTGGGAGGAAAATTTTAACAGGTTCCTTCTGTGTATTTTAAACGAAAAACTAGTCTTTTTATCGGTGGCCAAAACAAAAAATGTTTTGACCACCTATTTCAACGAGAACTTAAAACTTTAATAGATCATGAAAAAATTGCTATTTAGCCTTCTTACTTTTTTCTTCGCCACCACCCTGGTCTTTTCCCAAGTTGAGCCTAAAAAAGCGCTTGGTAAAGCAGCAAGAGCTTTGAGTGCATACAAATTGGACCCAACAGGCAATGCTGATAAACTGGACGAGGCAAAAGAAATGATCGAAATCGCCGCTGCTTCCGATGACATCGGCAAGCAGGTAAAAACATGGCAGACAAGGGGCGAAATCTACAATGCCTATTCGGACAAAGACATGGCCAAGATGGCCTTGGCCAACGACCCTAATTTTAAGCCTTCCTATCCCGAAGCCCCCCTCGCTGCTGCTAATTCTTTCGAGAAGGCATTGGAGCTCGCAAAGAAAAAATACGAGAAAAAAGATGCCATCTCTGGACTCACCGAGGCCACTAAAAAACTAAACCAGATCGGAAATTACCAGATTCAGACCAAAGATTATGGCGGAGCCTATGACTCTTTCAACAAAGTAATGGAAATAGATAAAATCATTACTGCCAACGGCGGCGAGCCCGTCATCAAAGAGGAAGACAAAGCCAACCACAAGTATGTGCTTGCTTACTGCGCAAAAGCATCTGGCAAAACCGAAGCAGCCAACGGCCTTTTTAAAGAGCTTTACGAAGCAGGCACGGAAGAGCCAAGCGTTTATGCAGAATACGCCAATATCTTGATTGCTGCCGATGATGTTGAAAATGGCTTGAAAGTCCTCAACGAAGGCCGGGCAAAATTTCCCGAAAACTCCGAGGTTTTGTTTGCTTTAATCAATTACTATATCAAAATCCAGGATTATGCGAAGTTGGAAAAGGTACTGCAAGATGCCATCAAAGCAGAACCGCAAAACCCCACTGTCCGCTCTGCAATGGGCAACGTTTACATGAACCTGTTTACCGAAGAATTTTCGAAAAACGGTGATTCTGAACTGGCAACCGAGTATTTCAACAAATCTTTGGATTATTTCAACCAAGCCATCGAACTCGACCCAAAGCAGTTCGACGCCATTTACAGCATCGGTTCACTGTACTTCAACAAGGCCGTCGAACACGTAAAATATGCCAACGAACTGCCGCTTGACAAAGCAAAAGAATACGAAGAAGTCATGGGCAAAGCCACTAAATTGATGGAAGAAGCACTGCCTTATTTCAAAAGGGCAGAAGCCATAAATGCCAACGACAACAACACCTTGATTGCCCTCTCGGAAATCTATGCGAGAATGAACGATTTTGAAAAATCAAAAGAATTCAAGGCAAGGCTGGAGACCGTACAAGGTGGCGGCAAGAATGAAAGTTCCTATTTCAGCAATTGATTTTTTGCCAAATAAATTTTATGAAAAAAGGCAGATCCGGTAACTGGGTCTGCCTTTTCTGTTTGGCGGTGTATCAAATGTAATGCTGACGAACCACAGGGAACACAGAGAACACAGGGGCTTTCGCTTTTTGCCAGCATTACATTTGGCGCACCGCCTTCTGTTTTTAGTAAAAATTGGTAGATTCAATGAAATTGCGGTACTTGTGGCCAAATGCCAACAGCTAAAAACAAATGATTTATCTCCTCAAAAATATTTCTAAAAAAATAAACGAGCTGAACGAGTGGGTCGGTAAAACAACTGCTTGGTTGACGGCCATCCTGATGCTCATTGTCTGCTTCGATGTGATTGCCCGCAAGCTGTTCAATTTTTCGAGGATATGGATAATGGACATCGAGTGGCATCTGTACGCCATGATTTTCCTTTTGGCCGCAGGCTATGCCCTCAGGCACGACAGGCATGTGCGGGTGGATTTGTTTTATGAAAAATTCACGGGCAAAGACAAGGCATTGACCAATTTTATGGGGCATTTGCTGTTCCTCGTCCCCTGGTGCCTGGTGGTTATTTATTACTCATTTGGTTATGCCGTGGAATCGCTGCGCCTCAACGAAGGCTCGCCCGAACCGGGTGGCCTGCCCGCGAGGTATTTTATCAAATTTTGTATTTCGATAGGCATTGGCTTGCTGCTTTTACAGGCCATCGCAGGGCTGATTGATGCGGGACTGGCATTGTTCCAAAATGATTTTTCAAAAAAAGAAAACCTGCCCGAATAGCCGCAAAGCCCTTTTTACTTTGCACCTACTCGGTCTTTTTTGTATTGGTAGCACAGCGTTTCCCAAAGGGATTCCTGTGGAACACGCTGTCCCGGTCACAGACGTTTACGTCTGGGCTAGGGAAAACGACGTAAACGTCATTTACCGGGACAGCGTGTTCCACAGGAATCCCTTTGGGAAACGCTGTGCTACCAATAAACACGCCCCCTGAGCGACTTTACTTTTTACTCAAAACAATGGGAATAGAAACCCTCGCCATACTGCTTTTTTTGTGCGTTTTCATACTCATTTTGTATGGATACCCGGTGGCATTTACCCTCGGCGGCCTGTCCATCATGTACGCCGTTTGTTTTTTAGAACCCTCCGCCTTTGAGGCCCTGCCCTCCCGTTTCATGGGCGTACTCACCAATTACAACCTGATCGCTGTTCCGCTCTTTATTTTTATGGGCATCATGCTCGAAAAATCGGGGCTTGCCGAAAGCCTGCTGGAAACAATGGCCATGCTTTTTGGGAAGATGAGGGGAGGCTTGGCCATTTCCGTGGTCATCGTGGGCGCATTGCTTGCCGCATCCACCGGCATCGTCGGGGCGACCGTGGTAACGATGGGTTTCATCAGCCTGCCCACCATGCTGAAACGGGGCTACAAACCCGAACTCGCCACCGGGGCCATTGCCGCTTCGGGCACCCTCGGGCAGATCATCCCGCCCTCGGTCGTTTTGGTGCTTTTGGGCAGCATCATGAGCATCAATATCGGCGACCTCTTTGCTGCTGCACTGCTTCCGGGTCTGTTGCTTGTGGGAGCATACATTTTATACATCGCCATCTATTCGGCCATCTTCCCTTCGGCTGCCCCGCGGATACCCGAAGCAGAGGTAAAACAGTTTGCAGAAAAAGATTTTTACAAAAAAGTAATAAATGCGTTCTTACTGCCTATGTTGCTGATACTGGGCGTTTTAGGTTCAATATTTTTCGGCTGGGCCACCTCGACCGAAGCGGCTGCCGTCGGTGCAATGGGCGCTACTTTAATGACCATCGGGCAAGGCAAGTTCAGGAAAAAAACGCTCGAATCGGTCATGCAAGAAACGACCTTGTTGACCTGCATGGTTTTCATTATTTTGTTGGGAGCAACTACTTTTTCGATGGTATTTCGTGAAATGGGCGGCGACCTCTTTTTGGTCAGGTTGATCGAAGAATCTCAGCTATCTCCCCGGGGCTTCCTTTTTGTGGTCATGGTGGCCATGTTCATTGCTGGTTTTTTCATTGATTTTATTGAAATCATTTTCATCTTTGTGCCAGTGGTCATCCCCATTTTCAACCAATATGACATTGACCTGCTGTGGCTCGGGATTTTGATCGGCGTCAACCTGCAGACTTCCTTTTTGACCCCGCCCTTTGGCTTTGCCCTTTTTTATTTGAAAGGGGTGGCCCCGCCTTCTATCACGACGGGGCATCTTTACCGGGGCATCCTGCCTTTTGTGGTGATACAAATGTTGTTGCTCGCCTTGCTTGTTTTCTATCCGGAAATTATCCACATCAGCAAAGACTTGTTTCAGGTTTCGAGGTAAATTACTGAAAAGCAACAGTTTATAACGGCATAAGAAATAAACAACCATTGCAGCGCCTGCTCAGTGGTGCCGCCTGTGAGGTGATGCCCCGAAGGTTCGGGGCATCACCTCAAGCCCCCTGCTAAACAGTTACGATTTTTTTAAACAAATACTCAACATGGATTTCACCGGAAAAAACATCCTCATCACCGGCGGCAGCCGGGGCATCGGCAAGGCCACCGCAATTGCATTTGCCGAGCGCGGCGGCAGGGTCTGCATCAATTTTTTGAAAAACAAAAAAGCCGCAAAAGCGACCATTGACAGCTTGGCCGGAGAGGGGCATTTTGCGGCAAAAGCGGACATGGGTGAACCCGATGCTGTACGGCAATTGATGGAAACAGTGATCGGCGAATTTGGAACACTAAACGTGGTGGTCAACAATGCCGGAATTTACCTCCCCCACCCCATTGCTGAAAGCAGCTACGAAGAATGGCAAGAAGCATGGAAAAAAACACTCGACATCAACCTCTTTGCCGCCGCCAACGTCTGCTATTTTGCGGCCCGCCAAATGATCCGGCAGGAATCGGGGCACATCATCAATGTATCTTCGAGGGGCGCTTTCCGGGGCGAACCAGAACATACGGCCTATGGCGTCAGCAAGGCCGGGCTGAACTCATTGACCCAATCGCTCGCCCGCGAACTTGGCAAGTACGGCATCTCGGTCACAGCCGTTGCGCCCGGGTTTGTGGAAACCGACATGGCACAAGAATTTTTAGAAGGAAAAAACGGGAAAAACATCAAAAACCAAAGCCCGATGGGAAGGGTGGCCACTCCAGAAGAAGTAGCTCACGCCATCGTTTTTTTGGCTTCCGAAAAAGCCGTTTTTGTAACTGGTGGAATTATTGATGTGAACGGGGCTTCCTATCTGCGATAGGGCGGACTTCAGGCTGTTGCATTGCTCATCACTTCTTTTATTTCTTCCACTGAAATATCCAAATGGGAGGCATCCAGAACGACCTCCCCTTTCCAAACAAGGATGACCTGCGGGGACTCGTGGTGGACTTGAAACTGCTCCGCTATCGCATTTGAAATATTGCGGAAAGCAAGCAGGTCGAGGTAGTAAGCAGGCATCTCATTCTCCGTAAAAGGCCAGTCACTTTCGAGGCGAAACTTGGCAATGGAACTGATGCTGCAACTGGTGCTGTGCTTAAAAAGCAGGCAAGGGACTTGGTGGGAACGCTCGGCTATCTGGTTTAACTGCTCAGCCCTTGTGAGAGGAATCCAATTCATTGATAATGTAGTTGTTCGTAATAATCGGGAGAGTTCAATAAAGTGTGTCTCACGCAAAGGTGCTAAGTCACAAAGTATTGGAAATCAACTTTTTGCGACTTAGCGCTTTTGCGTGAGACACAGAAAAATGAACGCCCCCTAAAAATCAGTGGCCAGTCAGACCCAAATGATATGACTGGCCACCAAAGCAAGCAATTCGAATGCTCGGTTATTTGATCGCTTGAACGACGTTTTTTACAACTTTAAAATTGTTGGGGCATCCGTAACCTTTGTTGCAAGAAGAAATGGAGGCTGCGAAAGCAAAAAACGCTACCAAAACGAGGACTTGTTTTATGGTGCTCTTTTTCATTTTAATTAATTTTTGGATATGTGAATAAATATCTTTTTGATTATTTGAGACTGAACGAGCAGGGGCTTTGCTTTATTACTATCAGCCGCCAATAATGGTTGCAAAGATAATGGGTTTTACGGTAGCTGCTCCTTTTTTTTTGATTTTGGCCAGCGTTTAACTTGCATTTAACCTGCCACCCCGCGCATTGTTTCATTTTAAAAATATAAATACCGATTTGGTTTCAAAATCAACCGCTTTTTATTTTCCAACCAACATGGCATAGATTTCCCAATTTTGAAGTGCTAAATCAGTGGTTAATTTGTAGTATTGCCGACACTCATTTGACAAGCAAAATTGTAAATGTTCAGCATAAGCCCAAACAGGAGTTTTCCCGCAAAGTACCGCTAAGGTTTCGCAAAGTCACGCAAAGCTACACGTAGATTCGCTATGCGTGATTTTGCGAAAACTTAGCGGTAATTTGCGGGAAAACCCTTGTGCGGGCTGAATAGTTACGCAAAATTTTACCCGAAATGCAGAAAAATACGATCCGTCCTTTCAAAAAATTATTGGTCGCCAACCGCAGCGAAATTGCCATCCGCATCTTCCGGGCGGCTACCGAACTGCGCATACCGACCGTTGCCATATATACTTACGAAGACCGCTTTTCATTGCACCGCATCAAAGCGGATGAAGCCTACCAAATCGGCGCCGACAACGAACCCTTGAAACCCTACCTCGACATGGACGAGATCATTCGCGTGGCCAAAAAATGCGGTGCTGATGCCATCCACCCCGGCTATGGTTTTTTGTCCGAAAATGTAGGATTTGCACGTAAGTGCGCCAAAGAGGGCATTACTTTTATCGGCCCAAAACCTTCGGTAATGGAGGCGCTCGGCGACAAACTAAAAGCAAAGGAAGCAGCCCAAGCGGCAGGCGTGCCAATGATACCGGGCAGCAAGGATTTCAAGACAGAAAAGCAGGTCGAAAAATGGGCAGAAAAAATCGGCTACCCGGTCATCATCAAAGCCGTGGCGGGCGGCGGCGGGCGCGGAATGAGGGTTTGCCGGAGCAAAAAAGAACTGCTCGGCAATTACCGGGAAGCCAAAAAAGAGGCCGGCACGGCCTTTGGCGACGACACTGTTTTTTTGGAAAAATTTATCGAAAACCCGAAGCACGTCGAGGTGCAGATTTTGGGCGACAACCACGGCGACATCGTGCATCTTTACGAAAGGGACTGCTCCGTGCAGCGCCGTTTTCAGAAAGTGGTCGAAATAGCGCCGAGCATTGACCTCAAAGAAAATACAAAGCAACGGCTGCACAATTTTGCGAAGCAGATAGCCGAACACGTTGGCTACAACAACGCAGGCACCGTCGAATTTTTGGTGGACAAAAACGAAGATGTTTACTTCATCGAAGTCAACCCGCGCATCCAAGTGGAGCATACCGTAACGGAGGAAGTAACGGGCATTGACATCGTGCGGGCGCAGATTTTGATAGCACAGGGACACCCATTAAATGGCGACCAGATCAGGATTGACGGGCAAGAAAGCATCCGTTGCGACGGCTTCGCCCTGCAATGCCGGGTCACTACCGAGAAGCCCGCCGAAGACTTTCAACCTGATTATGGAACCATCATCGCCTACCGCAGCCCGGCGGGTTTTGGTATCCGTTTGGACGGGGGAAACGGCTTTTCCGGCGCACATATCACACCGTATTTTGATAGCCTTTTGGTGAAAGTGACGGTGTGGGGAAGGACCTTCAAGGGCGCCTGCCGGAGGATGCGCCGCTGCCTCCTCGAATTCAGGATCCGCGGCCTCGAAACCAATACCGGCTTCCTCGTCAACCTCATCGAAAACGCTGATTTTCAGGCAGGCAAAGCCACCGTCAATTTTATCGGCGAACACCCCGAACTGATGCAAATGCCGACGCGGCGAGACCGGGGAACGAAGGTGCTGCGCTACTTGGCAGAGGTGATGGTAAACGGCAATCCCGATGTTCCATTTACCGAAAAAAACAGAATGTTGCGGAGGCCAAATGTGCCCGACATCCTCCCTAACCCAAAAGGCAAAGCAGAACTGAACGGCTGCCTCCCCGGCACCAAGCAACAGCTTGAAAAACTTGGGCCGGAAGGCTTTTCCAAATGGCTGAAGAAGCAACGGAAAATCCATTTTACCGACACTACTTTCAGGGATGCCCACCAATCGCTTTTGGCCACGAGGGTACGTACTTACGACATGCTGCACGTTGCCGAACATTTTGCGCAAGCACATGGCCATCAACTGTTTAGCATGGAAGTTTGGGGCGGGGCGACCTTCGATGTGGCCATGCGTTTTTTGCACGAAAGCCCCTGGGAACGGCTGCGGAAGCTGCGCGAAGCCATTCCAAACACGCTGCTGCAAATGCTTTTCAGGGGGACAAACGCGGTCGGCTACCAAGCCTATCCCGAAAATCTGGTCAAAAAATTTGTGGTGCTGGCCGCAAAAAACGGCATTGACATTTTCCGCATTTTTGACAGCCTGAACTACCTGCCTTCCATGAAAACCAGCATCCGGACAGTGCGCAAAGAAACCGGTTCGCTGGCCGAGGCATGTATCTGTTACACCGGCGACATCCTCGACCCCGAGCGCAAAAAATACGACCTCGATTATTACCTCGACCTCGCCCGCAGGTTGGAGGACGAGGGCGCGCACATCCTCGCCATCAAGGACATGGCCGGGCTGCTCAAACCGCAGGCTGCCGACAAACTCGTGCGGGCGCTCAAAAAGCACATCGGCATCCCCATCCACCTGCACACCCACGATACGGCAGGCATCCAGTCAACTACTTATTTGAAAGCAATCGAAGCGGGGGTGGACGTGATTGATGTGGCTTTGGCGAGCATGTCGGGGCTTACTTCGCAGCCCAATTTCAACTCCATCGCCGCCTCTTTGGAGGGGCATAAACGGGAAAACCCGATTGACCTGAATTTGCTGAACAAGTTCTCGAATTACTGGGAAGCGGTGCGCGAAATGTACTACCCTTTCGAGAGCGAACTGCGGGCAGGCACTGCGGAAGTCTATCGGCACGAGATACCCGGCGGGCAATATACCAACCTCAAACCGCAGGCGCGTTCGCTCGGTTTAGAAGAAAAATTTGATAAAATAAAAGAGAACTACCGCTCCGCAAATTTCCTGCTCGGCGACATCGTGAAAGTGACGCCAAGCTCAAAAGTGGTCGGCGACCTCGCCATGTTCATGACCGCCAATGACCTGACGCCGGAAGACGTTCTCGAACGGGGGGACAGCCTCGCCTTCCCCGAAAGTTTGAAATCGCTGCTGCGCGGAGAACTTGGAAAAGTGGCGGGCGGATTTCCCAAAAAAATGATAAAAGTGGTCTTAAAAGGAGAGAAGCCGCTGCGGGGCGCAGCCAATGCGCACCTGCCGCCCATTGATTTTGTCGCCGAATTCAAGGCATTTCAAAAGAAATTTGGGAAGCAGTACGAAATGGAAGACTTCCTTTCTTTTAAACTTTACCCAAAAGTTTTTCCCGACTACGTGGAAACCATCCGCAAATTTGGCCAGCTCAGCCGCCTGCCCTCACCCCTCTTTTTTTACGGCCTTACGGCCAATGAGGAAGCACTCGTCGAGATAGACGAGGGCAAGACCCTGCTGGTGCAATACCTGCACAAAAGGCAACCCGACCCCGAGGGCAAAGTCGCTGTTTCGTTCCGTTACAACGGCACTGTCCGCTCTATTTTGGTGCAGGACAAATCGGTTAAGCCAAGCATCGAAAGGCATAAAAAAGCGGAGGGGGAAAATGAAATCGGCGCTCCTTTACAGGGCAACCTCGGCAGTATTTTGGTAAAAAAAGGTGACCTCGTAAAACTCAACCAACCGCTGTTTACCATCGAGGCCATGAAAATGGAAAGTACCGTCGTCTCTCCTAAAAGCGGCGTTGTGAAGCAGTTATTTTTAAAAGAAAAAACTTTGGTGGAGCAAGGGGATGCAGTGGTGGGGCTGGAGTGAGGGTGACCGCTTTCACCGTATCAAAGGACTCCGCCCATTGCTTAGGAACGGTGAAAATAATAGGGATTTGGAGAGGTGAATACAAAGCCCTACCTTGGACTTCTTTTCAGCAAATACCCAACTAAAAAACGATTACGCTCATGAATTCGCTTAATCTTGCTTCCCTTATTTTTTTCTGCACCCTTTTCTGTTTTAGTGGTCTTGGCCAATCTGTGATTTATGTAAATGCAAATGTGCAGGCTGGCAGCCAGAACGGCACGTCTTGGGCCAATGCTTTTGCCGATTTACAGCAAGCCCTTGACATTGCTCAACCTGACGACGAGATATGGGTCGCAGGTGGCGCCTATTTCCCGACCACAGGTCTCGACAGGAATGCCTCTTTTGAAATCCCCAGCGGAGTGGCCCTTTACGGAGGCTTTTCCGGCATCGAACAGCTTTTGGAACAAAGGGACTGGGAAGAACACGAGACCATTTTGAGCGGAGATATAGGTGTCCAAAATGACAGTACCGACAATGCTTTTACAGTGGTCTATTTCGCTTATTCCGATTCGACAACTTTGCTGGACGGCTTTTCTATTATTGGTGGCAATGCCAACAGCAGCATACCAGTTGACCCTGTTTTGGGAAGGACAAAAAGCGGGGGTGGCATTTACATCGATGGGAGCGGCGCAGGCCAATTTTCGTTGCCCCATATCAAGAACTGCCAGGTGTCGCACAATGCGGCCGCTTTGCAGGGCGGGGGTATTTTTTTCAATAGTTCGATGGACGGATCGGCCAGCCCTATCATTGAAAATTGCCTGTTGGAATACAATACTGCGAACAGAGGCGGCTGCATTTTTTTGGAAAGAAGCGGCAATGTCGAAAGCCACAATAAAATACTGAATTGTGAATTCAACCATAACGATGCGATAAGTGGGGGCGTACTGTACTATTTCAACGCATCGGGAACAGCTTCGCTGGAAATCACCGGCTGCCAATTCAATTATAATACCGGGCGCACAGGAGGAGTGATCTACAATGAAGACCAAAACGACAATGCCAATCTCAAAATCAGGCAATGTTCGTTCATGGGCAATGACGCTTTGCAGGCCGGGGCTATTCTTTCCACTCATTTTTTTGGAGAATTGGATGACCTTGATCTTGAAATATCCGGTTCAGAATTCCTCTTTAACCACGCCAACAGTTCGGGAGGGGCATTGCAGATATTTGGCTCCCAAAGCATTGGCCGGCCCAGTAACATCATCATCCGCAACTGTTTGTTTCGGCACAACAACGAAGATGGTGATGGTGGGGGAGCTATCCTCATGGGGGGCATCGAAAAAACAACCATTGCGAACAGCTTGTTTGAGCGGAACACATCCAATAATGGAGCTGCGCTCAATTTTTTTGACAACGACACTTGCCGGGTTTACGGCTGTACTTTTTTTGCCAATTTGGCACAGCACAACGGAGGTGCTTTTACTTTGAACACAGGCTTGTCCCAAATGCCCTTCCACCAATTTTTTTCCAACTGCATATTTCAGGAAAATACTTCCATCGACAACCCTGATTCGAGTTTAGGGGAACTCAACCATACAGGCGAACTATCATTTGACCACTGCCTGTTCGACAGCAATACTTGTGATGAAAGCATTAATGGAAGCGCTTTCGTTTCCATTGATTGCGGGGCAGGCAACCTCTTCGACGAAGCCCCTCTTTTTGTCAATCCAAACCAAAGCGACTTCCGCCTCCAGCCCTGTTCCCCTGCCCGCAATGCGGGCAACAATGCCACCTCGGACAGTAACAGCACAGACCTCGACGGCAAGCCTCGCATCCTCGAAAGCATCGTGGACATGGGAGCTTATGAGACGCCTGCATACACGGTAACCATTGATACCATCATCAACGTCACCTGTCATGGGGAGAGTACTGGAGGGGTGGAAATTGGGGTGTTGTCTGGTTGCGCACCCTTTGTTTTAGTGTTCAGCGGAGCGAGCAGTGTTGCGGAAACGGTTCCTGTTTCAGTACTAAATTTACCCGCAGGCATCCACGATTTTATCATCACCGATGCGCAGGGCAGGCAGGCCAATGTGCAAGCTACTATCGGCCAACCGGACGAACTTGTTTCTCTTGCTTCGGTCACGGGCGTTGATTGCGCGAACGGTATGCTCGGTGTCGCTACCGCAGAGGTCAGTGGCGGCACCCCGTTTGGCAACGGAGGATACACCTATCTGTGGAGCGGAGGTAGCAGCGAAAGTACCCTTACTAATCTATTGCCCGGCAGCTATGCCCTCACCGTAACGGACTCGCTCGGCTGCCCCGTCCTTGATTCGTTTTGGGTAGAAACAAACGGGGAACTCGGCATCAACGGCCTGGCCACCGACCTTGCCTGCCACGGCGACAGTACGGGCATTGTTTCGGCCACGCCAAGCAACGGAGTCCCGCCCTTTGCTTGGGAATGGCTGGGCGGCCAAACTGGAAGTACCCTTTCCGGCCTTTCCGCAGGCAGCTATTCTACGACCATTTCAGATGCAATCGGCTGTTCGGGCACTGCCATGCTCACCGTGGGCCAGCCCGATTCTTTGACCCTCCAAATAGCTGCCCCGCCCGTGGTGTGTACCGAAAACGGAACGGCAATAGCTTCGGCCTCAGGGGGCACAGAACCTTACTCCTTTACATGGGACACTGGTGAAACGGAGCCTGTTTTGATGAACATCGGGACGGGCATTTACACGGCCACCGTTACAGATGCTCATGGGTGCAGCGGCCAGCAATCTGTCGAGATAGCGGGCGTTGTCCCCGTGGAACTGACCTTTACCATCGAACACGCAAGCTCCGCAACTGCACAGGACGGCGCCATACATGTGACCGACGTGCTGGGCAGCATTGCCCCTTTTTCTTTCCTCTGGAATACTGGCGCCACCACCCAATCATTGGAAAATGTGCCACCGGGAGATTATGAACTGACCGTGACCGATTCTTTGGGCTGCGGATATTTGTTTTTCTTTTCGGTTGATATAGAGGTGGCTGTCAAGCAAGTTTTGGCAAATGGGCTGGTTGTGGAGATATTTCCAAACCCTGCTGTAACAGGCGGGCGCGCATGGTTGCGGTTCGATGGACAGCAAGCGCAAAATCTGGAAGTAGAGCTTTGGGATATGGCCGGAAGGTTGGTTCAGGCCGAACAGGTTTACATTTTACCGGGCGTATCAAGACACGGGTTTTTTATGCCGGATGCAGCAGGGCTTTATCGGATTTTGGTAAAGGATGAAACCGGGGACTTTGTGAATTTTAATTGGGTTTTGTTGGGGGAGTAATTCTACTTTGA
>DROJ01000588.1 GCA_011321935.1 Bacteroidota bacterium
CCAGTTTTTGCTGGCTATTGCCGCTGTTGCATTATTGGCATCAGTTTTTATTTTTTTGATGATTTACCATTGTTCCATCCCGAAGGATCAAAAACTGCCCTTAACACCAACCATCAGGCTTCCTTGTAACCGCTTGTATTCCGCTTGTTCTATAAATGCAGGTGCCGTGGTGAGCCTAAGGGTTTGTGAACTGTTCAGGTTCAATATGTCCTGCCCGAAGAGGCTAAGCGTCAGCCACGTGTTCAAACCATAATCCAACCTGAAGCCCAATTCGTGAAGGTGGATGGAAGAGCCGGCTATCCGGTTTAGTTGCCAGTCGTAATCAACATTGCCGTTCCACTTTTTGGTTTTGTACCGTATGCCAGAACCTACCGTCCAAGTGTGCCATACTTGGTCAATCGCCCCTTGTTTTTGATCGGACAATTGATATGTCCCTTTCAGATTGGCGTTCCATTCATCTTTCCATAGAGAAGAAAAATAAGTGCCGAGGTTCAAGTTACGGCTGTCTATTTCGGCAAGAGGACCACGCTGTATGGAGGTGAGCATTGCCCTTAGCTTTGTCTTCAACTTATAATTTTTTTTGGCCAAAGGTTGTGAAAATGACAGGGCAAAGGTGCTGCTGTGCGATTTGGGAGCCAAGAAGACCTCACTGACAACAAAGTTGTTTTCAAATCTATTGAACCGTGAAATGGCATTGGTCTTCTCTTGGTAGTTGAACGTGCAGTTTATGGAGGATTTTTTATCCCTTTGCAAATTAAAAAAATAAAAGTCCACTTGTCGGGTGCGGGAACTTTGCCCTGCTTCCAAGGCAAAGTGAATGACCTGTAAGTTGTCGTAGAGCTGGTAAAGGTCAAAGGCGTTTCGCTGGTCAATGAACTTTTGGGTCTGCCGCAGGGAGAACCCTATGAACTTCACCAAACTCCAGTTGTGCTTGAAGCGGAACAGGGGGTTCAGCCAAGTACGCCGGTAAATCCTGTCGTTTATGTTCAGGTGCTTGTGCGCCAGTTCTAGTTGCAGGTGCGTCATCCAATGGTCTGTCCTTATGCCATACCGGATGCTCGGTTGCCAGATTTTCCAGTTGTATGAGTGGCTGGGGATGTTATCGAACCCCGGAAGCCGATCAAATTGGATGCCCGTACGGAGGCGGCCAAGCTCAAGGAGGTTCTTGATTTCAAGCAGGAAGATGTTGTGTTTGTTTTCCAAAAAAGAGGACAAAAACACGTTCAGGCGGCGGTTGTCCAGCCTTTGGCCATAGGCCGGCCCGCTGCCAGTATCCTCAAAAAAAGCAAGGTCAAGGGCCTGGTCTTGGAAGTCTATACCAGTGCTGTGCCCCGAAAACCAGTTGGACTTGTGCCTCATGTTCACGGATACGGCGGGTAAGTAGTGCCAAGAACGGTCGGTGCTGGCAAACCCGGAAAAGTAGGGTCCTTGCCTATAAATGCCGGTACGCGTATCGTTCGAATGCTGTTTGTTGAACCGGGCGGTCATATCAATGGCCAGCAGAAAATCCTCCGATAGTTCGTGCTCGGTGTTGAACGTTCCAAAGAACATGGGAAAGCGGGCCTGGCCCCTGCCTTGGCCCAAGAAGGTGGCATTGTCATCGAAAAATTCGGTCTCTACATTGGCCTGTTCCCTAGCGGTTTTCCACAGCCCCATGAGTGTTGCTTTTACCCTGCTTTTTTTACCGATGTCGTTATCGGTGCTGGCAGAAAAAAGGTGCTGGTTTTCCTCAAAGGCGTTCGCATCCGGCAGAAGTGCCTTCGGCACTACCTCCACTTCTCCGCTCTTTCCCCCGCCGATTGAGCTAAGGTCTGGCAACAGCCCCAGGTACTCCAAAGGCCGGATGACGGCTGCCCCTATATTGTTGGAGCGCGCAAAGGCCGATTCTCCGCTTTTGCCCCTTATCATAAGGGCCTCTGCGCTCAGTTGGTATTTTTTATTTGTCCCGGCCAGCGTTTCGGCCTTGCCGTTCACCTTGCCCCGCGCCGCTTTTTTGAGACCGATGTTCATGGCCACATCAGGTGAATGCCCTTGCGAAAAGCGCAGGTGAAAGGGTTTGTATTCGTGGACAATCTGGATTTTTTCGATGTCTTCTGCACGTAGGCTTTCTATGGCAAGGCTGTGCTGGTTGTTCAGTATGTCCCTGCCTTCCACCCAGATCTGTTTGACCCGTTTGCCCTGGTACAGTATCTGGTTGCTGGCATTGATTTCGATACCGGGTATCCGGCTTAATATGTCGCCCAGGGTGAGGTCTGTTTTGGCTCTGAAGCCTTCCACGTCAAATGTCAGCGTATCGCCGTCCTCACGGATGAAACTTTGCTCGGCCGCCACTACCACCTCATCGAGTTGCTGGGTGCAGTTTTGCATTTTTATGGCTAAAAAAACCGTTTTGTTTTCAGAAAAATCCACCCTTTGGAGATAGGGCGTGCAGCCCAAAACCGAAACTAATAGGTTGACTACATTGTGGGAGGTATCAATATCAAATTCAAAAAAGTTTTTCTCCTCCAAAATGAGATAGCCTATTTGTTTGAAAGAAGAATCGGTCAATTCGATTTCCATTAACGACTTCTCGATTTCATCATCGCTCGAAACAATGCCCCGGAGGGTGTGCTGACCATAACCCAAGACACCAAAGCCTAAAACGTAGCTGACCAAGAGTAAATATCTGGTCGCATGCATTTTGTATCTGTCAATTTTCATTATCGGTTAAGTAACGATCAAATAATAATTACACGATTTTAGGCTGAATTACCTGCCGGCAGGTAATTCAGCCTAAAATCGTGTAATTATTATTTGATCGTTACTTAAGAAAGACAAATGGTAAGCCCATCGGAAGCAGTCCTAATTGGGCAACCATGCTTTATGCCCTTCAGAGGCATAGATCAAAGGAATCCAGGTTTGCGTGGGAAATTCATTATTTATAAGCATAAACCCATCTGAATCGGGGTCATCGGGCGGATAGCTGGGTTTTGGTGTTTTTTCCCATTGCCGGATTTGCCTGACTTTGCTTTCCAAACCTGCAATAGGATCTATAAACCTGATATCAACGGCTCTCGTTGTGTTGCCATCGCCCATGATATGTTCCAAAACCAAACCGGGCAGATTGCAGTGGTATTTTTTCCTCGAATGAATAGGGCCATCCCTGTAAGGAAAATCATTTGTGAACCAAACCTGATGGATTACTTTATTGATCTTTGCAGAAGCATGATAGCATTTCAGGCCCAATATGTTCTTGGTTTTGGTTTTGTCAATTTCCCATACCAATTCGTTATCGCAATTTTCAAAATAGGCAAAGCCGGCAGGTAAATTGGGATAAACAGAGAGTTTATGACCGGTGGCATAATCCCGTATGCTTATGATCGAATATCGCCAAGCCTTGGCTTTTTTGCCTGGAAATTCCACATATACTGAATCAGTAGTGAAGATACCAGCATGTTCATACAAACGTAAAGTGCTTCTTTCTTTTCCTTTTATGAATTCAACCTTACCGTCTCGGTTTAAATATGGTGCGAGGTGAGGTGAGCGTTGCAAAGGGTTATAAGCATCAACATTTTCGTACACTATGCATAGAGGAGGGCTTTGCTGCCCCAATAGTAAATTGGCAAGGAAAAATAATGAAAATGAAAAAAAATATTGCATAGTTTATAGGTTTAGGATATTGCTAAAAACTGGAGGTAAATAAACCCAATGAACCTTCCGGAAAGAATGACTTAAGCGGAGAATTCATCGGGCTTATAAGTCAACAAAAATCAACAATCGTCACCGATTGCCCAATCTTCTCCTAAGTGAATAAAACAATCGTATCCATCATCATAGGTAAATACATTACCCTCTTCGTCAATTATAGTGGTCTCTATTCCCTCATTGGGCGTAAACGAAAAGAACGCGGCAGAGCAAATTACCAGACTAAAAGCAAAAATCAGTTTTTTCATCGGTTTAAAATTTTAAAAAGTGTTATCGCGGTCACGTTCATTTCAAGAGGCAAGTCTCCGCTAATTGGCAATATTGCTTTTAGACTTTTTTTAGTGAACATGAACCTCCGGCCAGCATCGTGTTTCCGGATACAAGGTCTTTACCGAATCTTGGAACGAGCAGTTATTATATTTGGTTTTTGACGCCCAATTTTTTGATTAGTTCCTTGACTTTCAATTTGTTGTATTTGGTAAATTGATGCTAACTTATAGCAATACGCCGTCCGACCGTTTAGGGAGGATGGACGTTATAACGGGTGTTGTGCGGAGTTTTTAACTCTCCGTGGCTGGTGTTTATTTTTTTTCGGTTTAAATAGTTGAATGTCAATGCTTTATGTATTAGGTTGATTGCGTGCCAACTTATGTATATCTACATATAGCGCATATCCCCCTATCAAAGTTGTGCATCTATAAATATCCATCACATAAAAAAAATATTTTCAACGATTTAAAAACAGATTTTCTTCACATACAAAATACATATAAGGCGCAACCAAAGCCCAAGCCTTCCAAGTCTATCCCACAATATATTTAATGAAAATAAAATCAACCCTTCTCGAAAAGAAGCCCAAAGGTAAACCGCCAACATC
>DROJ01000589.1 GCA_011321935.1 Bacteroidota bacterium
AAACTCTCATTCTCTCATTCTCTCAAACTCTCAAACTCTCATTCTCTCAAACTCTCATTCTCTCATTCTCTCAAACTCTCAAACTCTCAAAACCTCCCATCTAAGCCGTTGACGGTCAAAGGTATGTATTTCGGGAGAATGTGCAAAACGGGGGCAGGATAGGAGAAGAGATAGACAGGTAGATGCCTTTATATTTGAGCAGTCAGACATCATTAGTACTGACGAACCCCAGTAGAGTTACCTCCATTTCCCGTATTTTTACAAAAAATCGATGGCGGTCATCGGGGGGCTGTCGGCAGGCACTTTGGCAAGCCTGTATTTTGTGCCCGTGCTGTTTGTTTTTTTGAAAAAAAGATAACTGTTCAGCAGGCCCCTTTGAGGCGATGCCTTTGCGCAGGAAGAGCGGGAGGAAAGGCGTTGCCTCAGACTTTATCCAAATGAGGCAACGCCTTTCCTCCCGCTCTTCCCGCGCAAAGGCATCGCCTCAAAGGGGCCTGCTGAACAGTTGCAAAACAAAAATGCGTTGCCCTGTGCTGTCGGGCTTGCACAGCCCTTCTGCAAATGAAAAATGGCTATAAAATTTCAGGAAACATTTATACCTTTGGATTTCCAACCCAAAAAGCGGCAATAGCTCAGTTGGTAGAGCATCCCGACTTCACGTCGGGAGGCTCGCGAGTTCGAATCTCGTTTGCCGCTCTTTTTTTTGCCCTGCCTTTGGATGTGCCTGCCTTGTTTTATCACCGTGGTTTGTATTTAAAAAAAACAAAACCCGGCAGTTATTTTTCTCCCCCCATTTCCTTACCTTTGCGCTCCTTTTCAAAAAAGTTCTTTAAAATGGAAATTACAGACCATTTCAAAATCCCGGTTTCGGGATTGGGCAACGGTCTCCACGGGTATGATTTCAGCATTGAAGATGACTTCTTCCAAGCATTTGAAAGTTCGCCCATCCGCAAAGGCACAGTGGCCGTCCACCTTGATTTCGACAAACGGGAAGACCTCTACGTGATGGATTTCTCGATGGAGGGAACAGTGAATGCCGCCTGCGACCGCTGCCTTGACCATTTTGGCTTGCCGATAGAAAACAGGCAGCGCCTCTTGGTCAAATTTGACGAAAAAGAGTGGGAAGATGCGGATGTCATACACATCCTGAAAGGTACTCCTTCGCTGAACGTGGCCAAGTACATTTACGAGTTTATCGTACTCGCTGTGCCCCTGGGCAAAACCCACGACGATGCCGGAGAAAGTTGCAACCCTGATATGCTCAAATACCTGGACAGTGAGGAGGGGGACAAACCCGCCCCGAACCCGTTCAAGGACGCATTGAAGGATTTGGATTTTGAAAATTGAAATTTAAATGGTTTAATGGTTAAATGGTTAAATGGTTTTCGGGCCATTTAACCATTAAACCATTAAACCATTAAACCATTTAATATTTTACGATGGCACATCCACGGACAAGACATTCGAAGCGCAGGCAACGCAACCGCCGTACGCATTACAAAAAAGAGCTGCCTACCCTGTCAACCTGCCCTACCACGGGCGAAGTACACCAACGCCACCGCGCCTATTACGACGATGAAGGCAACATGCGTTACAGGGGACAGGTACTTATAAAGGCAGAGGACGAGTACGACGATTAGGCTTGAACAACCAGCCGTTCTACTTCTTTTGAAAGAAAAAAACAGAAGCTCCCATCGGATCATAATGATGAGGGGCTTCTTGTGTTTCTGTAAAATAGTGATTAGTGGTTAGTAGATTAGTGATCAGTGATTAGTAGATCAGTGATCAGAATATCAGTGATTAGTGATCACTGATCTACTAATCACTGATCTACTAATTAGGGGTGTTAAGAGAAATTTTTGGTCAATTTTTTTAGCCCCAGCGGGGCGGATATATTTGTAAAAAACCAAGTCAAAAGTGATTCAAAGCCCCTGCGGGGCGACAATATTTCTCAAAGCAAGAATCAGGGGAAATCAAACCAAGCATTTATTCTACAAATAGATGAAAATTCCCACAAAAATTTTGCTTCAAAAATTTCTCTTAACACCCCTAATCTACTAATCACTAATCACTGATCTACTAATCACTAATCACTAATCACTGATCCACTAAACCCCCAGCATGAAAAAAATAATCTCCACCAAAAATGCGCCCGGCGCGATTGGGCCTTACAACCAAGCGGTCGTCCACAACGGCATCCTTTATGCCTCCGGCCAAATTGCCATTGACCCCGCTACGGGCGAGCTCGTACAGGACAACATAGAGGCTGAAACGCACCAAGTTTTGAAAAACGTGGGCGGCATCCTTGCAGCCGCAGGCTGCACCTATAAAGACGTGCTCAAAGTGAGCGTTTTTGTAAAGGACATGCACCAGTACGGACAGATCAACGCGGTGTATGCCGAGTACTTCGACCCCGGTTGGGCGCCTGCCCGCGAACTGGTGGAAGTGGCCAACCTGCCCAAGTTTGTCAATATCGAAATATCGGTAACGGCAGCGGTATGAACGGCTGCCAGCCTGCCCCGAAACCTCGGGGGGCAACGGTCAACGGTTGACGGTCAACGGTTGACGGTTGACGGCCATTAAACCGATAAACCATTAAGCCAATAAACCTAATTCAACATGAAAAAGACAGTCCTCTCCTGCATACAGCCCACGGGCGACATGCACTTCGGAAATTATTTCGGGGCAGTAAAAAACTGGGTTGACCTGCAGCCCAAGTACAAATGCTTTTACGGGGTGGTTGATTACCACGCCATGACCATGCCCTATAAGCCCAAGAAATTGAAAGAATCGGTCTGGTCACTGGTCATCAACCTGCTGGCCGTGGGGGTCGAACCGGAAAACCTTTTCATCCAATCACTGGTGCCAGAACACACCGAACTGGGCTGGATTTTCAATTGCTTTGCCTCCTATGGGCAGGTGAGCCGGATGACCCAGTTTAAAGACAAAAGTTCGCAGAGCGAAGAGAAGGCAGGTGGCTATATTTCCGCAGGGCTGTTCACCTATCCCGTTTTACAGGCCGCCGATATTTTGATCTACAAAGCTGATTATGTGCCGGTCGGCAAAGACCAAGACCAGCATTTGGAACTGACCCGCAACATTGCGCAGCGGTTCAACAATATGGTCGGAAAAGATTATTTTGTGCCGCCGGAAACCCTGCACACCGAGACGCCGAACGTCCGTTCCACTGCCGACCCGGCCCGTAAAATGAGCAAGAGTGCGGGCGAGAAGCATTATATTAATGTGTTTGCCGACGAGGCCCGGATGCGCAAGCAGATCAAATCTGCCGTGACCGATACGGGCGATACCAAAGAGGGGGAAATGAGCCCCGGCATCGAAAACCTTTTCAACCTTTTGAAAGCAACGGGCGGCCACGAAGCCCATGCCTCCCTGATGGACGATTACAAAGCAGGGACCCTCCGCTACGTTGACCTGAAGACAGCCGTTGCCGATGCACTCGTCGAAATCTCCAATCCTTTCCGCGAAAGAAAAGCCGAACTTATGTCCAAGAGGAAAGAGGTGAAAAACCGGATCAAGGTATCTTCTGCCGAAATCCGCAAACGGGCACAGCAGACGGTCAAGGAAGTGAAGGAACTGGCAGGACTGGCGAATGTGAGGTTTTAAATGGTTGAATGGTTTTCCCCCAAGATGTGTACTCGCCGTGCGGAAAACCCATTTAGCTATTGAACCATTCAGCCATTTAGCCATTCAAGCATTTTTTCCTATTTTCACGCCATTGTTTATTCCAAAAAAACATGCTATGGCGAACATCTACGACCGGATCATCAAAGAGATCATTGAACCTACCTTGCAGCCCCTTGTCGAGATATTGCTCAGCCTCCGTTATGTAAAGGCAATGGAGATGGAAGACAAAATCCAATACACCCTCGAACGCGAAGGCGACCACCTAAAAATGCTGGTACTGGAAGACGAGCGCAAGCACCAGGTCATGCACCTTGAATTTCATGTGAAAGACGAAGACCTCGGCAAGGTCATGCTCTTGAAAAAAGGGATGTTGACCATTATTACCGACCTGCCCGTTTTGCAGTATGTCGTTTATCTGGGAGACAAAAAGAAGCTGAAAAACCTCCGGCCATTTTTTAAGGACAACTATACCGACCACCGCTTTAAAGTGGTGAGGCTAAAGGATTTCAGCTATAAACGCTTTCTTGAAACGGACATTCCCGAAGCGGCCATCTGGGCCATACTTGCCGATTATGAGGGGCAAAAACCAGAGGAGGTCATCAAGGAAATATTACTGAAGATAGACCAACTTTCAACAAACAAGACCGAACAAGGGCAGCATGTCAGGCGTTTGGAGGTTTTATCCAATTTGCGTAAATTGCAACCATTGTTCATCAAAATATCCAACGACATGGCATTCTTATATGATTTAGAAACAGACATCCGCTTTAAGCAAGGCAAAGATATTGGCGAAAAGAAGGGGATCGAGAAGGGGATAGGCATTGGCGAAAAGAAAGGGATCGAGAAGGGGATAGGAATTGGCGAAAAGAAAGGGATCGAGAAAGGGATAGAAATAGCCGAGGCAAAAGCCAAAGCAAAAGAGCTGAAAAAGAACACCGATGGCGTTACCAAAATGCTTAAAACTGGTCGGTTTACCGATCAGGAAATTGTGGAGTTCCTCGGTGTCACCATTGATTTTGTAAAAAAAATCAAAAAAGAATTGGCCAAAAAGAAGGCAAAAAAGTGAGTTCCTATTTCCCACAAAAAACAAATGCGGATCGGGCCGGCCCGATCCGCATTTGTTTTTTCAGCGAAGCCGATATTTTCAAAAAAACAACTTTCCGGCCATTTCCAAACGCATCGCCATAAAAGTAAAGCCCGCCGCCGAGCGCAGCATCCGCAACGGCCACCCCTGGGTATTCGAGGGCAGCATAGTCAAGCAAAGCAGCGGGGGGCAGGCAGGCGACACGGCCATTGTTTTTGACAAAAAAAACAACAAACTGCTCGCCGTCGGGCTGTACGACCCCGCTTCCCCCATCCGCATCAAATTGATTTCCTTCGGTAAACCTGCCACTGTCGGCAAGGCATTCTTTGAGCAAAAAATCCAGCAGGCCTTCGAGCTCCGTAGGCCGCTGCTGCTCACCGGCACCAACAGCTACCGCCTCGTCCACGGAGAAAACGACGGCCTCCCCGGCCTCGTCGCCGATGTGTACGCAGAGGTGTTGGTGGTAAAATTGTACTCGCCCATTTGGCTGCCCTACCTGCAAAACATCTTCGCTATTTTGTTGAAAATTTCAAACTGCAAAACGCTCGTGCTGCGCCTCAGCCGCTCTTTGCAAAATGAAAATTTGCCGAAAGGCTGGAGCGACGGATCAGTTGTTTTTGGTGAATTGGAGGAAGAGGAAGTCACCTTCCGGGAGCATGGCCTCCGCTTCTCTGCCAATGTGGTCAAAGGCCACAAAACGGGCTTCTTCCTCGACCACCGCCACAACCGCAAACGCATCGGCGGGCTGGCAAAAGGGAAGGCCGTTTTGGATGTGTTTTCTTATGCGGGGGGCTTCTCTGTTCATGCGTTGGCAGGCGGGGCGAGGGAAGTGACGAGCCTCGACATCAGCGGGCAAGCGCTCCAAATGGCCATAAAAAACGCAGCGCTCAACCCCCACCGGGGGCATCACAAAACCATGAAAATGGATGCTTTCAAAGGCATGGAAGAGCTTCGCCGTTCCGGCAAAATGTTCGACGTAGTGGTAGTTGACCCGCCGTCGTTTGCCAAAAAAGAAAGCGAGGTGAAAGGCGCACTCAACAGCTATGCCCGCCTCGCCCGTTTGGCTGTTCCGTTGGTCAAGAGGGGCGGCGTTTTGCTGATGGCTTCCTGTTCGAGCAGGGTAGGGGCAGGGCTGTTTTTTGAAACGGTGGAACCGGAAATGGAAAGCTCCGGCAGGAAGGTTGAATTATTGGAAAAGACGTTCCATGACGTGGACCACCCGGTCGGGTTTCCCGAAGGGGCATATTTGAAGGCGGGGTTTTACCGGGTGGCTTGAACGCCTCCGAGGTTTCGGGGCAGGCAGTCCCCCGTCCACCATCCACCATTCACCGTCCACCGTCCACCGTCCACCGTCCCCCGTCCCCCGTCCCCTCAAGTCTGCTTTTTCAGCACCACTTGTTCTGCCTGTTTTTCTTCCACCATTGAAAAGAAGTTCCGCAAGGCGGCATATTCTTCGGGCAAGAAAAAAGTCTTTTTCATCACTACTTTGCTGATGATCTGTACCTTCCCGTTTATCTCGCTCACCCGGTACGAAAAGGAGCCGGCAGCCTCGGGCAAAGACAGCTTTACGCTTTCGGGCAGTTCCTCAACGGCATAGCCTTCTGGCAGGGTCAGGTTGGTAATGACCTGCTCCGTTTGCGGGTAAGGAAACTCGATGGGCAGGGTGCGTTCTTCCACTTTGAAAGGGTTTTCGGCAAACTGGGAGTAGATGGTCGGCGAGAGATAGAGCATGTCCCCGTTGGCCATTGCCGCGCCGGGGATGTCGAGTGCCATTTTGTTTTTCAGTGCTTTGTTGGGGGCTGTTTGGTTTTGCAGGTTGATCGTTTCAATGACTGCATCGGGGTGTTGGCCGTCGAGGCGGTTTTGCCAGTGCTGTTTGCCATCTTTGCCGGCACAGGCACTGCGCTCTTTGAGGGCGCTGTAACCGGTGTGGCTGCAAGTGAGGTCGGCGGTCAGTTCGCCGTCTTCATTGACCGAAGCGTTGACCAGCATCACGTCTTTTGTTTTGGCAGGTTTGATGCCGACCCATTGGTAGGTCTTTTTTTCATCGTCTATCAGGATGCCCTCAAAATTGAGGGACTGCATGGCCGGGGTGCCAAAAGGCCGCATTTTGTCGCCTGCGTCAATCCAGTATTCTTTGCCGTCTATTTCGGCCCAGACGAGGGTGTGGTTGAACTGGCCGAGCATCGGGTAATATTTGTTCACTTTGCCGTTTGAGCGCGTACTTACCAATACCGGGAAGGCCCTGATCCCCGCTTTTTTCAAAAGTGCCAAAACCATCAGGTTCATCTCACCGCTGTACGCCGATTTTTTTTCAAAAGCCTTGTTCAGGTCTTCGTCTGAAAAATGGTAATATGTGCCGTTCCAAGTGATCTGCCCGTTGACGAAATCATATGCGGCGATTGCTTTTTCCAGTTTTGTAGGGGCGGCCGCCATTGCCGGGGCAGCGGCTTCCAGCAGTTTTTTGTTCTCTCCTTTTTTGAGGTACTGCCTCCCAAAGTGCGGGTTTTTGAACAAGGCGCCGGCAATTTCGCCCCAATCCTTAAAAAAGGGTTCGGTATAAGAAAAGGGCAGTTGGATGGACTTTAGCTGAAACTGGATTTTTGACCGGTAGTCGTCGAAACATGCGGTGTAAGGCTCGGACTTCATGGCCGGCACATGCTCGGCTGCCCAGCGCGATTCAAAGGTCTTGACGGGGTAGTCCAAAAGGGTTTTGCTGCCTGTTTCCCGCTCGATGATTTTCAGTACCTGAAAGCCAGTTTGGACAGTGGAATAGGTGAACCACCCCAGCTCGCTGAACCTGAGCTCGCTCCAGCGGACGGGGATGTATTCTTGGAAATACCAGTTGCGCAGGCTTACCAGGTTGGTTGATTCGATGATGTAAGAAAACTCGATGACGGAGCCTTCTTTTACATTTGGGAAGGCAAATTTTTTCTTTCGGTAAAACTTGGTCGTTTCTTCGTCAAAAAAATCTTTTTTCCCCAGCTCGGTCACACTGCCGTCAGGGGAATAAATATGGGCTTTTAATTTGCTGATATCCTGCCCTTCCAAAAACGGGATTTCAATGTTGGCTTGGTCGAAGCCGGAACGCTTTAAAATCTTGATCCGTTTGTGCCTCTTAAAATTGTATTCCGTGCCCTGCAGGCTGATGTTGAAATAGATCTGCCCATAGTCGCAAAGCACCACCGCCCCCGCGGAGGGGTCTTGCTCATAACTGGTCATGGCAAGGTCATCGGCGGGTATCTTCCCCCATTTGATGGGGTCTTTTTGGGCAAACAAAAACAGCGTTGACAAGGTACAGGTCAAGAGCAGGGCGAGCTTTAGGGTACGCATGAAATATGGATTTAGGATGATTGAAAAATTGATGGATTTGCCAACAAAATTACTTTGTTTAAACCAGAATGCCAACTGCGCGGCCCTTTGGGCAGCTTATGCCCCTGACGTCATTTTATGATAAATGGATTTCTTTGGCGCTGGCCTTTTTCTTTTTTTTTAAGATACCCTACATTTGGATTTTTCAGTTAGGGCTTGTAATAAAAAACGGCGAAGAACCAAAAAAACAGTGATTGCTCCGGCAATTAATTTTGCCTGCAACTATTTTTTTTTAAAACAAAAACAAATGCGAACCATTTTATTCCTCCTTTTTATTGCCGGAAACATATCGGCACAAAATGCAGCTACCCATCAACGGCTATTTAATGATTATGGAAAATACTACTCTACATGATAAAACTTAAAAACCATAATATGATGGTAGAGAAGATGCCAATTTAGGCGGAAGAATAAAAAAAGAGGCTTATTTTTGTAGTGTCAAAAAATCTAAAAAACAAGCCTCATATGAAAAAAGAAGTTATTTC
>DROJ01000590.1 GCA_011321935.1 Bacteroidota bacterium
AGGAAAATAACACCCGCCACGGTAGCCAACAAGTTCAAGGCGATGAATTTTTTATTTGTCATTTTTGGTGATTTTATGAAAAGGAACAGTGCTGTTTTTTTAGCTGAAAACAAGTTGCACGGAAACAGGAGCAGACTCCAGCGCAAATTATTAAGCGTCGGGAAGAGGTGAGTATCCGTTGTAGAAATTGATAGTCCTCGACGGGGCATGGCCAAAAGATGTGCCCCCGGCAGGCGTGGAGCAAGTCAAAATCAGTTCAAGATGTGACAGAAAAAGGCGGCGTTTAAAATTCTTGTGCGAAAATTTTGCTGATTATCAGTCGGTTACAGAGGCGTGGCGTAAAAAAAACAAATAAACAGGTGGTTTTTAAAAGAAAGAAATTTACTTTTGCAGCCGCTTTTGAAGAAGGGCAGTGCCCTGCCAAAAAAAGCACCCGTACAAAGAACCTTTTTAGATTCATTTTGCTGTTTGCCGTCCGCTTTTAGCCTTTAGCAGAGCCTTGATTTGCCGAAGGCTAAATGCCGACAGAAACAGCCGCAAACCATTAAGAACGTGAAAACTCGGAGCTACAATACCGAATCGGCAAAGAAGGAAGAAGTGCAGCGCAAATGGTACGTTGTAGATGCAAATGGCAAAACAGCAGGACGCCTGTTCAGCCGCATCGCCCATGTACTCAGGGGCAAGCACAAGCCATCTTTTACGCCACATGTTGATACCGGCGATTATGTCATCGTTGTCAATGCTGAAAAAATCCGCTTTACCGGCAATAAGGTTCAGCAAAAAGAATATGTACGCCACACAGGTTATCCCGGTGGGCAGCGCAGGGTCGTCCTCGCTGACATGCTGGAAAAGAAACCTCATTTTGTCATCGAAAAAGGCGTCCGGGGCATGTTGCCCAAAAACAAACTGGGCCGTGCGATGTACAAAAAACTTTTTGTATATGCCGGGGAAGAGCATCCCCATCAGGCACAAAAACCCGAACCTTTTAATTTTTAATTGGCTATTGGCTACGGGCTATTAGCCATTGGCAAACCAAGCCAACAGCTAAGGGCCACTGTCCAACAGCATTATTTTTTTCAATATGGAAATGATACATGCCATCGGCCGGAGAAAACGTTCCATCGCCCGGGTTTACTTGACCAAGGGTTCTGGAAAAATCTCCGTGAATGGAAAAGATTTCAAAGAATACTTTCCGCAATTGCACATCCAGCCATCTGTGGTCGAACCCTTTGCTGCTGTGGAACTCGAAAGCAACCTTTACGACGTAAAAGTCAACGTACACGGAGGAGGTTTCAAAGGGCAGGCAGAAGCTGTCCGCATGGCCATCGCCCGGGTACTTATCAAATTGAACGCGGACTTCCGTCCGGCGCTCAAATCAGGGAAAATGCTTACACGGGATGCCCGTAAGGTGGAACGTAAAAAATACGGCCAACCAAAAGCAAGAAAGAATTTCCAGTTCTCAAAACGTTAATTCAGCTATTGGCCTTTGGCTATTGGCACTTTGCAGGCCAACAGCTAAAAGCCAACCGCTAACAGCATATCAATAATGGCAAAACCTACCTATAAAGAATTGCTCGATGCCGGCGTCCATTTTGGCCACATGCGCAAAAAATGGAACCCCAAAATGTCTCCATATATCTTCATGGAGCGCAAAGGCATCCATATCATTGACCTCAACCGCACCGCTGAAAGCCTCGAACGCGCTGCCAACGCCATGCGTGCCGTCGCTAAGTCAGGCCGGAAAATTTTGTTCGTAGCCACTAAAAAACAGGCCCGCGATATCGTTGTGAAAGCAGCCACTTCTGTCGGCATGCCATACGTAACAGAGCGTTGGCTGGGAGGCATGATGACCAACTTTGCGACCATCAAGCGCTCTGTGAAAAAAATGCACAGCATTGAACGCATATTGGCCGACGGTGGCAGTGCTACCAGCATGACCAAAAAAGAACGCCTGACGCTTGAAAGGGAGAAAATCAAACTGAGGAGAGTGTTGGGTGGTATAGAGCACCTGATGAGGCTTCCTGCCGCTGTTTTTGTGGTGGATATCATGCACGAGCACCTTGCCGTGGCCGAGGCCAAGCGCCTCAATATCCGCACCTTTGCGATGGTTGACACCAACTCAGATCCCACGCAGGTAGATTTCCCGATCCCTTCCAACGATGATGCTTCCAAGTCTATCGGCATCATCACCAACTACCTGACAGAAGCCATCCGCGAAGGATTGGAAGAACGTCAGCGCCAATCCAGCAAGCCGCAGAAAAAAGAAGCGGCCCCTGCACCGGTGGAAGGGTAAGCTGTGATTAGTGACCAGTGACCAGTGATTAGTGATTAGTGACCAGTAGATCAGTAGGCCAAAAAACCACCGATCACTAGTCACTGATTCACTAATCACTGATCACTAATCACTAATCACTGATCACTGATCCACCAATCAACTAATCACTAACCATTTAAATTTATATAAAACATGACTGCTGCAGATATAAAAAAACTCCGTGATCATACAGGCGCAGGTATGATGGATTGTAAAAAAGCCCTTGTAGAATCAGGGGGCGATTTCGATAAGGCCGTTGATTACCTCCGCAAAAAAGGACAAAAACTTTCTGCGAAAAGAGCCGACCGGGATGCAAAAGAAGGAGTAGTGATAGCGGCGACTTCTAAAAACCGCAACAACGGCGTACTCATACGTTTAAGCTGCGAAACCGACTTTGTGGCCAAAAACGAAGATTTCGTGAATTTTGCCAAAAAAATTGCGGACATCGCACTCAAAAACCTCCCCGAGACCACAGAAGAGTTATTGGCGCTGCCTTTTGAAAACGGCCTCACCGTTGGTGAAAAGGTGACCGAGCAGGTCGGTGTGATCGGAGAGAAACTGGAGGTCAGCCATTATTCAAAAATCGTTACCAATGCAGGCGACGGCCAAGTTCTTCCATATATCCACATGGGCTACAAAGCAGGTGTTATAGTGGCACTCAACCAAGAAGGCCCTGATTTTATAGAGCCGGGCAAAAACGTGGCCATGCAGATCGCTGCCATGCGCCCCATCGCTTTGGACAAAGACGGCATTGACGCCAGTACCATTGAAAAAGAAATCGAGATCGGAATGGAACAGGCCCGCCAAGACGGCAGGCCGGAAGCCATGCTCGAAAAGATCGCCCGGGGCAAGCTGAACAAGTTCTACAAAGACAGGACTCTGCTCAACCAAGCTTATGTCAAAGACAACAAGCAATCGGTGGCCAGTTACTTGAAGAGCCTCCATAAAGACTTGACAGTCACTGAGTTCAAGCATGTCGAACTGGGCTGATGCCCTGATTGACCGAAAGGCGAATTATTTATTTAATTCGCCTTTTTTTATGCCCCCCTCGGCCTTATTTTTATACTTGCCTTCCCGATTGAAATACGGGGTTTCGCTTCGCTCAATTTTACTTTTTATTTATTCTAAAATAAAAAACCATGTCGGTAAAATACAAAAGAATCCTTTTAAAACTCAGCGGCGAATCGCTGATGGGGGACAAGCAGTACGGTATTGACCCAAGCATGCTCGTCAATTATGCCGCTCAGATCAAACAGCTCATCGGCCTCGGTACAGAGGTGGCCGTGGTCATCGGCGGCGGCAATATTTTCCGTGGGCTGCAGGCTGCCGACTCCGGTATCGAACGGGTGCAAGGCGATTATATGGGCATGTTGGCCACCGTCATCAACGGCATGGCTTTGCAGAGCGCATTAGAGGAAGCGGGGGTTTTTACCCGCCTCGTTTCGGCCATCCAAATGCAGCAGATCGCAGAGCCGTACATCCGGCGCCGGGCCATCAGGCACTTGGAAAAAGGGAGGGTAGTCATCTTTTCCGCGGGTACCGGCAGCCCATATTTTACTACCGATTCTGCCGCCGCACTGAGGGCGAGCGAGATTGACGCCGACGTGATATTGAAAGGCACGAGGGTGGACGGCATCTATTCTGCCGATCCCGAAAAAAACCCGGACGCCGTGAAATACGACCGCATCAGTTTTGCAAAAGTCATCAGCCAGGGGCTTGGCGTGATGGACATGACGGCGTTTACCATTTGCAAGGAAAACAATATCCCGATCATCGTTTTTAATGTAAATAATAGAAAAAACCTGCTGCGGATAGTGCAGGGGGAAACGATAGGCACCTTGGTGGAGGCTTGATGAGAGGTGATGGTTTTTGGGTTTTTATGAAATAAAAAAAGCAAGTCCTGAGTATAGGGCTTGCTTTTTTTTTGTGAAGCGAGAACGAAAAATTGAAGGTCAAGTTCCGAAAAAGCCCTTCCCACCTAATTCACCGCCATCGCAATAGTAACCATGCTCAACTTAGCTCCCGGCACTTTGAGCAGTTCAATGCCGCAGGCCTCTAGGGTAGAACCAGTCGTCAGCACGTCGTCCACTAAAAGGATGTGCTTGCCTTCCAGCCGTTTCGGTTTTTTTACAGCGAACACGCCTTCCATGTTTTCCAACCTGCCCAGTTTCGATTTTTTGGTCTGGGTGCTGGTAAAAGAAAGCCTTTCGAGGCCATCTTTGATGACGGGAACGCCCATGCTTTCGGATAGGCCGTTGGCAAACATTTCACTTTGGTTGAAGCCCCGGTGGCGCAGCTTTTTCCAGTGCAGGGGCACGGGGACGATGCAATCAATTTCCCGGAAATGTTCCGCCCGGTTCAGCGCATGACCGTAGCGCCTGCCCAATGCGGTACCGATTTCTTTCTTTCCCTGGTACTTGAAATTATGGATGAGCTGCGCCACTTTTCCTTTTTTTGTAAAAAGATAAAGCGCTGCGCCGGTCTGCAGGTGAAGCCTTCCCCAAAACTTTTCGGTGAACGGATTGACCTTTTGATGGTGGAAATTGGATTCGGGCAGGGTGGCCTTGCAGGGAGTACAGATGTCCTGTCCATAAGGAGGGGCATTGCGGCCACAGGCGAGGCAAAGGTGCGGGTACAAAAGATAGACGAGATCCCTAACGGGTCGGAGCAAGTTTCTCATAGGTTCTGGTTTTGGCGAAAGATAAGGCAAAAAAGCCAATAGATCAATAAGCGGCCAAA
>DROJ01000591.1 GCA_011321935.1 Bacteroidota bacterium
AATACCATCAAAGGGCTGGGAATCGAAAAAACATTAAAAGCAAAAAATGCGGCTGTCGCCAAAATAAAAATATTGCCGGAAATAATAGAATACCCCGGCCGCTTGCACGAGGAAGTGGATATTGTTCAGCAATTGGAAAACTTAATCAAAGAGGAATATCCGATGGACGAGGTGGCCATTATTTTTTCAAAACACCGGCAGTCGGAACGTTTGGTGGAACTATTGGACAAAAAACAAATCCCGTACATTACCCGCCGCTCGGTAAATATACTCGACCTGCCGCTCATCCAAAATTTGCGGCTTTTATTGGAATATCTAAACACAGAATTTCACAAGCCTTATGGTGGCGAGCATTTATTGTTCCGCATCATGCACTTCGATTTTTTTGAAATATTGCCGCATGACTTGGCCAAGTTTTCTGCTGCGATGGGCAATGTAAAAAACAAAAAAGAACCGCCCCGTTGGCGGGACAAAATAAAGGATGCGAGGTTTTTGAAAAAATGTAAATTGGAAAATATAGAGCCGCTCAAACATTTTTCTGCATTTATAGAATCAATGATCGGCGAATATATTAATTGTTCCGTTCCCGCTTTTATTGAAAAAATAATCAACCGCAGCGGTCTGATAAAACGCGTTTTGGACAAAGGGCAGGACGGAACAATAGAAACCCTTTTTGCATTTACTAATTTTATAAAAAAAGAATCAGAACGGACTCCGCGCCTGACCCTCAGCCGGTTATTAGATTTATTTAAAAGTATGGACGCCAATCGGATTCAGTTATCAGTGCACAGTCCACAGTCCACGGTCGGCAGTCAGCAGTCGGCGGTCAATTTAATGACGGCGCATTCTTCCAAGGGATTGGAATTTCGGAAAGTATATTTATTGGACTGCGTAAAAGATAATTGGGAGCCGAACAAAAGGGGCGGCAATTTCCGGTTTTCTTTTCCCGACACATTGACATTGAGCGGCGAGGAAGATGCAGAGGAAGCCCGCCGACGCTTGTTTTATGTGGCCATGACGAGGGCAAAGGAAACGCTGCACATTTCATATGCCGCCAAAAACGAAAAAGAAAAAGAATTGCAGCGCGCTATATTTTTGGATGAAATATTGTTTCCCGAAAATAAAAAAAATGCGCCGCTCATTGAATTAAAATATAAAAAGGCCTCCTCCAAAAATATATTGGAAGCAGAAAAAGCGCTGCTGTTGGAAAGCAAGCCGACAGTGCAGCCACATGACCGGGCAGCGGTTCAGGAGATATTGGAAAACTTTACTTTGAGCGTTTCTTCTTTAAATAAATTCCTTTTTTGCCCGCTCGGTTTTTATTATGAAAATATATTGCGCGTACCGGTACTTGCAAGCGAGGCCGCTTTTTTTGGCATCGCTTTCCACGATTCGCTCTGCAAAGGTTTTGAAACCATGCTGACCTCCAAGCCAAAAGCATTTCCGACGGAACGCGGCTTTGTGAATATTTTCAAAAAAGAACTGGAAAAGCACCGCGCATTTTTCAGCAAAAAAGAATACGGGCGCCGCATGGAACTCGGCAGCCAATATATGGAAGAATATGTGCGCAGCAATTTTAAAAGCTGGAAAAAAAATGTGTGGGTGGAAAAAGAATTTAAAAATGTGGAAATGGAAGGCGTACCCATAACGGGCGTCATTGACCGCATTGATTTTTTGGATAAAAACACGGTGCATATTGTTGATTATAAAACGGGCAGCCACAATAAAAAGAAATTAAAACCACCGACGGAAAAAGACCCCCACGGCGGCAACTATTGGCGGCAGCTTATTTTTTATAAAATATTGTTTGAAAATTGGCGCAACAATCCCCGCCGCGCCGTTAGCGCTGAAATATCTTATTTGGAACCCGACCTGAAAAAAGGCGATTACCCCAAACATATAATGACCTTCGAACCAAAAGATGTAAATTTTGTAAAAGATTTAATTAAAGAAACATATGCCAAAATAATGCGGCAGGAATTTTACGAAGGCTGCGGAGAAGACAATTGCCAATGGTGCCGCTTCCTAAAAAACCAAGAACAGGTGGACAGTTTTTCTAAAAAAGAAATCGAGGAATTAGATGACTAATGGATTGTTTCGGCATACGTTTACTAAACTTTCAAAGTAAACGTGGAGCTATAAATTTAGCAAGTAAAAAGCATGGAAGACACATACCGACATAAAGGCCTGCGGCAAAAACTGATTAAAGCTATCCGCCGCAAAGGCATCACCGACGAAAATGTGCTGTCCGCAATGGAGGCCGTGCCGCGCCATTTTTTTCTCGACAGCGCATTTGCCCATTTGGCGTATAAAGACCAAGCGGTTGGAATTGGCGGGGGACAGACCATTTCGCAGCCATATACGGTCGCCTTTCAAACGCAATTATTGGAAATAAAAAAACGGATGCGGGTTTTGGAAATAGGGACGGGTTCGGGTTACCAGGCTGCTATATTGGGCACGATGGGGGCGAGGGTTTTTACCGTCGAGCGGATAGAGGAACTGTATTTAAAAACAAAAAAAATATTGGAAAGCGGGGATTTTGGAAATATACGCTGCTATTTCCGGGACGGCACAAAAGGCTTAAAAGAATTCGCTCCATATGACCGAATAATTGTGACGGCAGGTGCGGGCGAAGTGCCGGAAGCATTATTGGAACAATTAAAAATCGGCGGCATGATGGTCATCCCCGTCGGGGTAGAAACGCAAGTAATGAAGCGGATAATAAAAAAATCGGAGAATGAATATGCCGAGGAAGATTGGGGCGGCTTCCGTTTTGTGCCGTTTTTAAAAGGGAAGGAAAGAGGAGGCAGGGGCGATGCCTAAACCTCCAAGATTTTAAAAATCTTGGAGGTTTTACGCCTGCCATTTATTTTGTAAACATCCCGTTGACCACTTCCCACACCAATTCATATTCAAAGCCCCTGCCCACCGCATATTTTGCCAATTTATTTTTTCTGGTAAATTCGCTGGGTTCTTTGAGCAGTTTATTTTTCTTTTTTAAAATATCGGCGAGGGTCTTTCTATATTCTTTTTCTTTTATTTCCGACATTGCTTTTTTGGTGCAATAGGCAGATATGTCCCGTATTTTTAATTCCCGTTTTATGCGCGTGCGCCCCCATTTTTTTATCCTGAACTTGCCGCGCGCATAACTGCGGGCAAAACGTTCTTCGTCCAAAAATTTTTCTTGGATCAGCTCCGCCATTATTTCTTCGAGGTCGTCGCCATATATATTGAGGTCGAGCAATTTTGTCCGCACTTCTTTGTGGCAACGGTCTTGGTAGGCGCAGTAGCGCTGCAGTTTGCTGAGTGCTTCTGATTTTGAAAGGTGTTTTTTTTTCGGTACGTTTTCCAATGAATAATATTGTGGAATAGAATTTTAAAACTTGTCGAATATGGACTTAATATAGCCGTTCCAAATTTTCGTATTTTTTCAAAGAAATGATTTCCCAATTTTTTAATACTTCCAATACCTCCTGATCTTTGCCTGCGGCTATTGCCACCAAAAAGGCCTCCCGTTCCAATTTCCCGAAAACAGCTTTGTCGTAATATTCCATTACTTTCGGATGGAGGTGCGATTGGAAAAAACGGGCAGCGTTCGACCAATTATCGAAACCCAAACCGGCCTCTTCACAAAGGTTCGCCAATATATCAACATCCTTATCGGAAGGGGTCAACAATATAAGGGCATATGTGCGCCACAGCGATTCTTTCAGTACCTGCAGTTCGTCGAACACGCCAAGTTTCCGGCCATGCAAAACAAAACTTTTGTTGGGCTTGCTGTCCAATAAAACGAGGTCTTTGTACCTCCGTCCGGACGATGGCTGCGGTATGCTTTCGATGATCGCCCTTGCCGGGCCGATGCGGGTGGCCTCCACTATTTCCGGCTGCGTATTAGGGAGGAGGCGCACAGGCACAAGGCCGAGGTCGAGCCTTAATTCTTCATCTATATTTTTAAATTTAAAACCCAATTGGTTCCATGCTTGGCGGGCCGTTTTCCAATCTTCGAGGGCAGTGGCGGCGAGGGCCATGTTTTCCCAAGTGCCCTCGTTGAAAGGGTTGTATTCTATCGCTTTGAGGGAGTAATGGAGGGTCGGTTTCCATTCTGTGCGGCCTTTGTATATGTGGCTGAGATAGGCATATGGCGCCGACCAATCGGGCGATTTTCGGACGATGAGCTTGCAGAGTTTCACGGCATTATATACGTCGCCCCGGCGGTCGTATTCGACGGCCATGCGGTAGAGTTCCTCTATTTCGTTTGTCTGTGGGTGGCGCTGCTGCATAGTTTTTTCATGCTGTTGGCATTTAGCTATTGGCTGTTGGCAAATATACTGAACCATAATAGGTTTTGTGCATTTGCCCTCGCCAGCCCCCAGCCCCAGAAGGGGAGAACCTGCGCTCGATACACAAAACCTATTATGGTTCAGTATAGCTAAATAATCGGCTTCAAATATACGTATCCTTTGGGGCTTTGTCAATGATTTGGAACCTGAGTAATTGTTTCGTTTTTTTTATACATAGAGGCGATGCCTTTGCGGTGGAACAGCGGGGGAAAAGGAGTTGACTCGGTTAAGCATTTTCGAGTCAACGCCTTTTCCCCCGCTGTTCCACCGCAAAGGCATCGCCTCTATGTGCCTGAGGGGTGTCCCGCTCACCTCACCTCTCGACCCTTCCATGCGTATTTCTTTTTCACGTTTCCAAAAAAACCGACCACCACTATATATATAAGGTGTAATAACTGGGCTGGCAAATATATTTTCATCAAATCTTTGCGTCCAAAATAATCTGCCATTTCGCGCAGAAAAATATAATCCGCAATTGTTTTTATTAAAAATAAAAAAAGAAATAAAGCGGCAGCTTTCCAGCCCAAAAAAGGAATCAGGAAAAAAGAAAAAACAATGGCCGAACAATATAAAAAAACAATGGCCAACAAGAAAGTGGTTTTCCATTCCCGGTAAGAAGTTGACTTGGTGGCCCACCGCAGGCGCTGCGATATAAAAGAAGAAATACTGGGTTTTGCTTCCGTGCGGACCACTGCATTTTTATTTTTCAGAAAACCAATTTTACCGGGAAAACGGGCGGCTATTTTTTGCATCAACAATATATCGTCGCCGCTCGCTAAATTATCAATCCCTGCAAAACCATCCACCGCGAGGAAGGCAGATTTTGGATAGGCCAAGTTGGCGCCGTTGCACATGTTCATCCATTTCAACCGGATGCCCGCTGCCGTCACGCCCATCATGCCCAAAAAATCGAGGGACTGAAAGCGCTCGAACACTGACTTTTCCCGATGGAAATTAACGGGCGCAGCTATAAATTTTAAATTATATTTTTCATAAAAAGAAACCAATAACGGCAGCCATGCGGGAGGCACTATACAATCGGCGTCGGTGGTTGCTATAAGTTCGCCGGAAGATTGGGAAATGGCCGTTTCGATGGCCTTTTTTTTATATGAGCCAATGTTTTTATTATTTATAAAATCGGCGAGTTTTATTATTTTAAAACATTTTTTATTTTTTATAAAATCAATAACGAGTTGATATGTCCCGTCTGTGGAGTGGTCGTCAACAATTATAATTTCGAGCAGTTCTTTTGGGTATTCAATTTTGGAAATGGATTGCAGGCAGGCAATTATATTTTTAGCTTCGTTGCGGGCAGGTACGATTACGGTAACTTTTGTTTTCGGAAAATAATTATTTGGAACATGCCACTCCGGGCAAGCCCGCCACGCGCTTTTATATTTTAAAATAATAAAAAAATATGCGCCGGATAGAGAAATGGAGAATAAAATTAAAATGAAAATAAAAATGAAAATGAAAAACACGGTTCGTTGCTATATTTAATATTCGTTATTAATGCCGGAGCAGTGCATATGTGCTGCCCATAAGAATGGACGGGGTTTTTCATTTTCATTTTCATTTTAATTTTAATTTTCCCCGAGGTTTCGGGGCAGGCTATTTTCATTTAATCCGCATCACATCCGAAACTGCTTCCAGTTTCAGCAGGGATTTAATGATCTGGTTTAATTGGTTGGTATTGATGACCATCAGGCTCGTCTTGCCCTCGAAGTAGCCCTCGTCGCCGCCCTGAATATTAAAGGAGCGGATGTTGATGCCCATTTCCGAGGAGATGGTGTTCATGATCTGTTGCATGACCCCGACGCCTTCATCCACGCCGATGATTTTGAGCTCGGCCACGAAGGTACTGTCGCCGCTGATGACCCATTCCGCCTTCATGACACGGTAGCCATATTTTGCCAAAAGATTGGTGGCGTTGGGGCAACTGGAACGGTGTATTTTCAGGCCATCGGAAGAAGTTAGGAAGGCAAAAATATTGTCGCCCTGCACGGGGTTGCAACAATTGGCGAGCTTGTAATGGTAGAGTTCGGCCGGTTCGCCGTTGACGAGTATTTTGGTCTTTGCCGAGATTTTTGGCTTTTCGGCTGCTGTTTTTTCTCCCTCTTGTTTTGGCTTTTCGACCGGTATCTCGACCAGTTTGTGCATTTTCACCTCGAAAGGTTTCAGCAGGTCGTTGAGCACCACTTCTTCCTTTGCCAGCGCATAATAAAGGTCGGCGTGCGACCTGAAGCCATAGTGTTTTACCAAAGCCTCCACTCCCTGGTCGAAGTTGACTTTGAGGTTGTTGAACTTGCGCTGGATGGCCTCTTTTCCAAAGATGCCTTTTTTGCGCCGCTCCTCTTTCATGGCCGAGCGCACTTTTGATCGCGCCTTTCCGGTCACCACTATTTTGAGCCAGCTTTCGTTCGGTTTTTGCCGCTTGTCGGTAATCACTTCCACCTTGTCGCCCGTGCTAAGCTTATAGCCCATCGGCACTATTTTGTTGTTCACTTTTACGGCCTTGCAATGGTAGCCGATGTCGGTATGGATGTGGAAGGCAAAGTCGAGGGCAGTGGCGCCTTTGGGGAGGTTTATCAGGTCGCCTGCCGGCGTTACGGCAAAAATCTCTTGGGCATACAGGTTGTTCTTGAAATCGCTGATGAATTCGAGGGCATCCGAGGAGGGGTTTTCCATCAGTTCGCGCACTTGGTCGAGCCACTTTTCGTACACGTCGGGCTGGTTCGATACGCCTTTGTATTTCCAATGTGCGGCAAAACCCTTTTCGGCTATTTCGTCCATCCTTTCAGTGCGGATCTGCACTTCCACGAAGCGGCCTTCGGGGCCGATCACGGTGGTGTGCAATGATTCGTAGGCATTCGATTTTGGCACCGTCACCCAATCTTTCAACCGTTCGGGAATGGGCTTGTACGCATCGGTGACGATGGAGTAGGCGAGCCAACAGGCCTGCTTTTCTTTTTTCTGCTCCACGTCCATGATGACCCGCACGGCGAAGATGTCGTAAACCTCCTCGAAAGGGACTTTTTTGGTCTTGATTTTATTGTAGATCGAGGCCACCGATTTCACCCTGCCAAAGCAGCGGTAGGCCACCCCGGCCTCATCGAGCTGTTTTTTGATGGGTTTCAAAAACTCGTTGATGTAGCGGGTACGGCCGCTCTCCGTTGCCTGCACTTTTTCGGCTATTTCTTGGTAAACATCCGGCTCGGTGATTTTCAGGCACAAGTCCTGAAATTCCGAACGGATATTGTAAAGGCCGAGGCGGTGGGCAAGCGGCGCATAAATAAAACTGGTCTCTGCCGCTACCTTCAACTGTTTGTGGCGGGGCATGGCGCCGAGGGTGCGCATGTTGTGCATGCGGTCGGCCATTTTTATCAAGACCACCCGCACGTCAATGACCAAAGTGCTGATTACTTTCCTGAAATTTTCGGCCTGCGGGCTTTCAAAAGTGCGCGTGCCGTCCAACTTGGTGAGGCCGTCAACGATGATAGAAACCTTTTTCCCAAATGCCTCGGTGATGTCGTCGAGGGTATATTCTGTGTCTTCCACCACATCGTGCAGCAGGGCGCAGATGGCAGCCGTTGGCCCCAGGCCGATTTCCTCGATGCTGATGCGGGCCACCTCGATGGGGTGCAGCATATAAGGCTCGCCCGTTTTGCGCCGCTGCCGGGAGTGGCCGTCCAATGCCATTTCGTAAGCCTTTTGCATCATTGCCCGGTCTTCGTCGTCCATTTTGGGCTCAACTGTTTCGAGCAGGTGGTGGTAGGCCGTTTCGATCAGCCGCATGTCTTTTTCTGAATAGGTGGTTGCAACGAGTGGCATGGTGGCAATAAGGTTGATGAAGGTTTTATTGAGTTTAGGGAGTTTGTCCTGGTTTATGGGTTTAATAAATCATGGCTTGCATTGAAATTTAGAATGCTGCCGGCCATCCGGCATTGTCTTTTTTTTACAAAACTAAACAAAAACTTTGTCGAAATTTCAGGCAAACAAGTTTTACGGAAAATTTTGTGCAGATGTTCTCACCAGCTTTTTTCAGTATAATTTTCCGAAAAGCCTCTCCCGAATTTATTTTTTCAAAAAGGTGTTTATCTTTGCAGCCGTTTTGGCCAAAGGGCCATTATTTCACCTTGATAATCAATCAGTTGCGGGTGTGGTGAAATTGGTAGACACGCTAGACTTAGGATCTAGTGCCGCGAGGCTTGGGGGTTCGAGTCCCTCCACCCGCACAAAGTAAGGATTGGAGGGTCGAGAAGTTCATCCCGATATTATCGGGAAGTCCCTCCACCCGCACAAAGTAAGGATTGGAGGGTCGAGAAGTTCATCCCGATATTATCGGGAAGTCCCTCCACCCGCACTTATAAGTAAAAATGAGGTCAATTCATTTTGACCTCATTTTTTTCTTTTTTCAAAAAAACAAACAAGCACCGATCAACCAAACCACTCCCTTCCTTTTTTTATATTTCATAAAAAGCAAAGACATTATGCCCAACCTTATAAGAGAAGACATTGACAGCCAAAATGCCATCCTGAAAGTCGTGATCGGAAAAGAGGATTACGAAACCACCTTCAAAGACGAGCTCAAAAAAATCCGCAGCACCGCCAACATCAAAGGATTCCGAAAAGGCAAAACGCCCATCAATTTCCTGAAAAAAATGTACGGCAAGAACCTGCTCCACGACATCGTGACCAAGATGCTCCAAGAGGAACTTGCCAAAGAAGTAAATGCCGAAACATCCAACTACCTCGGGCAGCCCATTCCGGTCAAAGACCAGCCGCCCGTTGATTTTGAGGTGAACGACTTGATTGATTATGAGTTCAAATTTGAGGTCGGAACGGCCCCCGATTTTGAAGTCAAAGGAGTGGACGGCAGCGTCGCTTATGATTTTTACAAAGCGGAAGTGCCGGGCGAAAAAATAGATGAACAGATCAACCTTTTGAAAAGGCAAAAGGGCGAGCGCATTTTGGTGGAAGACGACATCCAAGAAGAAGACATCGTCACCTTGAAAGCAAAAGAGCTGGAAAACGGCGAACCAAAAGAAGATGGATGGGAGACCACTTTTTCCGTCATCGTCACCCGCCTTGAGGACGAAATAAAAAAGGAAATCCTCAAAAAGAAAAAAGGCGATACCGTCCGCTTCAATATTTATAAATTGGAGAAAGATGCCAAGCCGGATTACGTCAAAAAATACCTCCTCTATTTTACCGATGCCGACATCGAAGAAGGCACGGAGACCAACGAAGAATACGAGGCCACCATCGAAGAGGTGAAGCGGCTTATACCGGCCGAACTCACCCCGGAAATATTTGCAGAAATGTTTCCCGACGGGGGCATTTCCAATGAGCAGGAACTCCGCGACCTCATCAGCCTAAACATTGCCGCCCCCGACGAGACCCTGGCCAACTCCATCCTTTACAATGACATGCGCAAAAAATTGTTGGAAATCAACAAGCCCGATATGCCCCTGCCCGAAGGGTTTCTAAAACGCTGGGTGGAAGTAGCTTACGACAAAGAATCCGAAGCCGTGCTGAACAACTTTGAAGATTTCGCCGATGACATGCGCTGGACTTTGATCAAAAACAAGCTGTTCAAAAAATACGGCTTTCAAATAGATGAAGCAGATGTGAGGGAGGCCGCAAGGTCGCGGATCATGGGCTACTTCGGTGGCCAAATGTACCCCGGCATGGAAGACATGCTCGACAAGCTCGTGAACAAAAGCATGGAAGACCCCAATGAAGTGCAGCGCCTTGCCGGAGAAGTTTTGAGCAATAAATTGTTTTTTAAATTGAAAGAAGAAGTAACGCTCAACGAGGTGCCGGTTTCTTCGGAGGACTTGGCAAAGAAAATGCAAGAACTGGAGGAAGAGAACAAGGCTGCCCGGGCTAAATTTGACCCCGCCGCAACGGAGGAAGAAGAATAAATTCCCCCGTTTTTCAACCAGACAGATGGTAAGGCGTTCTAAATAGGTTTCCAAAAACGGACAGGCAGCGCTATCAATTTTATTTTATTTTATATTTCATAAACTTGCGCAAGCTCTATTTCGAGTTTCGCAGCAATACCCAAACTGCGGGTGCATTTCAAAATCAAAAATTTATGTTCCACAAAGATGAATTCAAAAAGTACGCGACCATGCATCTCGGCATGAGCAGCATGCACTTGGAAAAATATGCCGAAAAATCAATGGACGCTGCTTATCCGAATATCCGTTCATTTACCCCTGCCGTCATCGAAGAGCGGCAAATGAACATCGCCCAAATGGATGTTTTTTCCCGCCTCATGATGGACCGCATTATCTTCCTCGGTGTGCCGATCAACGATTATGTGGCCAACGTCATCCAAGCGCAATTGCTCTTCCTCGACTCCACCGACAACAAGCGCGATGTGCAGATGTACCTCAACAGCCCCGGCGGGTCAGTGACCGCAGGCCTCGGCATTTACGACACCATGCAGTATGTCTCCCCCGACATCGGAACCATCTGCACGGGCATTGCCGCATCAATGGGCGCGGTGCTTTTGGCTGCCGGAACAAAAGGCAAGCGCACCTGCCTCAAGCACTCTAGGGTCATGATACACCAGCCCCTCGGAGGCATGCAGGGCCAAGTGACCGATATGGAAATCTCCTACCACCTCATCAAGGCCATGCAAAAAGACCTTTACGAGATACTGTCCCTCCATACTGGCCAAAAATATGAAACCATCGAAGCCGATTGCGACCGCGACAATTGGATGAGGGCACCCGAAGCCAAAAAGTACGGCCTGATAGACGAGGTGCTTGAACGGCCAACAAAAACCTGATTAACCATTATCCATTAATCATTTTTATAAGGTCTTCGACCCAAAAAAATATGAGGAGAAATAAACAAAGTTACCGCTGTTCTTTTTGTGGAAAAGACAAATCGGAAGCACTGATCCTGATTGCCGGGATCGAAGGCCATATCTGTGAAGTTTGCGTCGAGCAAGCAGTCGAGATCATCGAAGAGGAGCTTTACAACAATAAAAAAGAAGCGCCCGAACCCAAGCCGCAACCTGCCGAACTGAACCTGCCCGACAACATCACCCCGAGGGACATCAAGAATTACCTCGACGAGTACATCATCGGGCAAGAGGTAGCCAAAAAGACGATTTCCGTTGCCGTTTACAACCATTATAAAAGGTTGCGCAACACGACCAATGAAGAGGACGATGATGTTGAAATCGAAAAGTCCAACGTACTCTTTGTGGGCGAAACGGGCACCGGCAAAACCCTTTTGGCAAAGACCATTGCCCGCTACCTCAACGTGCCTTTTGCCATCGTGGATGCGACCGTTTTTACCGAGGCGGGCTACGTGGGCGAAGATGTGGAAAGCATTCTTTCCCGCCTGCTCCAGGTCTGCGATTTCAACGTGAACGCCGCCGAAAAGGGCATCGTTTACATTGATGAAATTGATAAAATAGCAAGGAAGACCGACAACCCTTCCATTACAAGGGACGTGTCCGGGGAAGGCGTGCAACAGGGCATGCTCAAAATGCTGGAAGGCACCGAAGTGAACGTGCCGCCGCAAGGTGGCCGCAAGCACCCCGAACAAAAACTGGTGCGGGTAAATACCCAAAACATCCTCTTCATCTGCGGGGGGGCTTTCGACGGCATCGAAAAACACATCGCCCGCCGCATGAACACGCATGTGATCGGTTTCAAAGCAGAAGAAAAAGCTGCCGTTGACAAAGAGAACTTGATAAAATACGTGAACCACCAAGACCTCAAACGCTTCGGCCTGATACCTGAACTGGTGGGCCGCCTGCCCGTGGCCACCTACCTGGAGCCGCTCGACCACAAAACCTTGATCCGCATCTTGACCGAGCCGCGCAACGCACTTTTGAAACAATATACCAAGCTGTTTGCCCTCGAAGGCATCCGCCTCAATTTTACGGAAGAAGCAATCAGCTATATTGCTGAACGGGCAATTGACTATAAATTGGGGGCGAGGGGACTACGCTCCATTTGCGAAGCAGTGATGAACGATGCCATGTTCGACCTGCCTTCTGACCGCAGCATCAAAGAGTTTACGGTCACGGCCGATTATGCTTTTGAAAAACTGGAAGGCTCTAAACTGACTGTATTAAAATTGAAAAAAGCGGCCTGACCGGTAAAACAATTCCGAGCTTAAAAAGCACCCCGCAGAATGGTTTTCTGCGGGGTGCTTTTTTTTGTAAAAAATAGAAATTCGGGGCCTTCGGCAATTTTTGCGAAGCAGCATGGAACTAACTATGTAAGCAAGGATGGCTTTTTTCAGCGCTAGTGCCTTCGGCACTATATTTTTCAACGCAAGGCGTGGCTTTTAACAGTGCCTTCGGCACTAGGCTTTTTTTCAGCGCAAGGCCGCAAAGGCGCAAGGAAACGCAAGGGTTAAAAGCCTTGTCTTGTCTTGCCTTGCGTTCCCTTGCGGCCTAGCGGCCTTGCGTTGAAAAATCTAGTGCCGAAGGCACTAGGCTTTTTTTCAGCGCAAGGCCGCAAAGGCGCAAGGAAACGCAAGGGCGAAAAGTCTTACCTAGCGTTCCCTTGCACCGTTGCGGCCTTGCGCTGAAAAAAAGCCTAGCGCTGAAAAAAGCCATCCTTGCCTATATTGTTCTGCATTGGAGAGGACGAAGGACTGTTTTGGGAAATTGCCAAAGAACCGAAATTTGGGAAACCTGAGGAGATGCCCATCGGCAGGCAATTGCCGGAAATCTTATTTCCCAAACAACGTTTTCTCCAAAACAAGAAGTGGCATTTTTGTAAATTCTTGAACAAATATTTCGCCGCCAGCCCTTTCTGCCTTACCTTCACTTCCCGATACATGTACCTACAACATTTTCAAAACAACAACCTTCACTTTTTTTAAATCTTTTTATTATGAACGGACTACTCAAATTTGGCAAGTACCTTTTTGCAATCCCCTTCCTCCTATTTGGCATCATGCACCTGATGAGCGCCAAAGAAATGGCAGCCATGGCCCCTTTCGGCGGAGAGATAGTGGTTTACATCACCGGGCTGGCAATGATCGCTGCCGCCATCAGTATTTTCATCGGGAAAATGGACAAGCTCGCCACCACATTGCTTGGGGTAATGTTGCTCTTGTTCATCGTCTCCCACGTCCAGATGATGGGCAACGAGCAGCTTCCGCAAATGGTCAGGGACACCCAGCCTTTTGAAATGCTCAAGAACATAGCCCTCGCAGGGGCGGCATGGATGTATGCCTCGGGCCATGCAAAAGACGATGCCGTGATCGGATAAAGTTTTCTCCCTCTCGACTCTTTAAAAAGTGCGCTTGCGGTGTTTTATCGCAGGTGCATTTTTTATTTCATTAAAATTCTTTTTTACGTGAAATTTTAGCAGCCCCCCTTTTTACTTTTGCCTCCCGGCCAACCTGCCGAAAGGCAGGAATGCGGGGTTTCGTTTCACTCGAATTTTATTTGAAACTTGCAAAGCCATGCGCTACTTTTCCGAACTATCATACAAGGGCACCAACTACCACGGCTGGCAAAAGCAGCTAAATGCCAACTCCGTGCAGCAGGAAATAGAGCAGGCGTTTTCCACTATTTTGAATACCCAAATAGAGGTGGTCGGCTGTGGCCGCACAGACACGGGCGTCCATGCCAGCCAGTATTTTATGCACTTCGATTTTGGGGGGAAATGGCCGGAGGGGTTCCTCGGCCGGGTCAACAAATTTTTGCCAAAGGACATTGCCGTCCGCAGCGTTTACGAGGTGGACGAAAATGCACATGCCCGCTTTGACGCCAAACGACGGAGCTATGAGTACCACCTTGTTTTTGAAAAAACGCCTTTTGAAACAGAAACGGCCTGGCATTATTATCTGGCAAAAAAAATGGACGTGGACAAGTTGAACGAAGCGGCTTCCTTGCTCCTCGCTTACAACGAATTTTTCCCTTTCTGCAAAACCAACCACGACGCCAAAACCATGCGCTGCGACCTCTCCCGCTGCGAGTGGGTTTTAGGTAAAAAAAACAAAAGGTTGGTATTCCATATTTCGGCCAACCGGTTCCTGCGGGGCATGGTACGCCTCGTCGTCGGCATGTGCGTCAATGTGGCAACGGGCAAACTGGGCATCCAAAAAGTAAGGGAGGCGATGGACAAGCAGGCGATGTTGGAGAAGAGCTGGAGCGTTCCGGCGGAGGGTTTGTTTTTGTCGGAAGTGAAGTATTGAATGCCGGTTTCCCATTCCGCTATAAGATGGAAAAATACATAAAGCCAAGAGTTTGCTGCATTTTACAATTTCACGTCACTATCTACCCACCCGTCCAATAAATTGATGATGCGGCTGCCATATTGGGCATTTTTTTCCGAGTGCGTTACCTGCACAATGGTCACGCCGTCGCTGTGCAATTCTTTGAACAGGCCCATGATGCTTTCGCCCTGCGAGGTGTGGAGGTTGCCCGTAGGCTCGTCGGCAAGCAGGAGTTTTGGTTTCGAGATAATGGCCCTTGCCACACCGACCAACTGCTGTTGCCCGCCGGAAAGCTGACTGGGGAAGAGGTCTTTTTTGCCGACAATATTGAAACGGTCGAGTACATCGGCAACCATGGACTGGCGTTCGGCCCTTTTTACCTTTCGGTAGAGCAGCGGCGTTTCGATGTTTTCATAAACGGTCAGTTCGTCAATGAGGTGGTAGGCCTGAAACACGAAGCCCATGTAATGTTTGTGCAGCTCGTTGCGCCTGCGCTCTTTGAACTTGTGGACCGGTTCGTCAAAAAACAAATACTCGCCGCCGGAAGGGGCTTCCAGCATTCCGATGATGTTGAGCAGGGTTGATTTGCCGGCACCGCTTGGCCCCATGATAGTGACAAACTCGCCTTCCTTTATTTCAAGGTTGATGTTTTTCAGGACGTAAGTTTTGTTCAGGCCACTTTTATAAAACCTTTCGATGCCTTTCAGGTGGATCATGTTTTGGAAATTGAGAAATTAGAAATTAATTTTTAGAAATTAGGCAACGGCTGTGCCATTGGTTCAAGTGACTGTTTTTCAATATTTTATAAATAAAAATCAGGGCAAACTACGTGCAGATGTGAACAAAAAACGTCCGAAAACGAACACGTTGTTCCAAAGGTAAAAAGGTTTTGCAATATGTCATGGCAGGACAATTCTCTGCCAAAAAGTTGCCGATTGCCGCTTGCTTAATTCCGGTTTCCTATTTTCGCAAAAAATAATAAAGCATGAAAAAAGGATTGATGTACATGGGGCTCCTGCTCTGTTTTGCCGCTGCTTGCCAGCAAAACGGAAAGCAGGGAAAAGAGGCATTCATAAATGAGCTGAAGGCCCTCGAAAAGCAGGTCGTCAAAACGGGCGATGCCTCAAAAGAACCCGCCGCATCGAAAGCATTGGTGGAAAAAACGCTGCAATTTGCCAAAGCCTACCCTAAAGATGAGGCCACTCCCAAAAGGTTGTTCTTTGCCGCCGATGTTGCAAGGGGGGCAGGGGAATACGCAAAGGCCGTTCAGTTGTGGGGGCTCGTTTGGCGCAACTACCCTGAACATCCAAAAGCACCGATGGCACTCTTTCTGCAAGGCTTCACTTTCGACAGCAACCTGCAGAACACTCAAATGGCCGGCAAGTACTACAAAGATTTTTTGAAAAAATACCCAAACGATTCGTTGGCCACGCAAGTGAAGCAACTCTTGCGAGTGGTCGAAATACCGCCGGACGACTTGGTGAAAAAATTCCAAAACGGGGAGAGGCAGAATTAGAGCGGGAGTTAGAGGGGGAATAAATTCCCCCTCTGCCGGAAGGGCAAGTAGTCCTGATTTTTGCCAACGCTGCGTTTGATTAGTGGTTCGATTCATAATTAGCGGACTATTTATTTTTTTGTAAATTCCACATTATCAAGGATTTGTCGAACTAATCACTAATCAACTAATTACGAATCACTGCATTAGGGCAAAGGCTAACGCAAAAAAATCAAAGCCCCGGCACGTCATTTTTTTTGACATACTCGTCATGCAGAAGCAGGGCTACTTGCCCTTCCGGCAGAGGGGGAATTTATTCCCGCTCTAATTCCTCCTTTAGGCAGGGCAAGTAGTCCTGGTTTTTACCAACGCTGCGTTTGATTAAGGCAAAGGATAGCGCAAAAACCAAAGCCCACGACAAACCATTTTTTTGATAGGCCGATATGCCCGGACAGGGCTGCGTGCCCTTCCGATAGAGGGGGAATTTATTCCTGCTCTAATTCCCCCCCACCCTTACCAAAGCGTTAAATTTGCAAGTATTGTCCCTATATAATAGGCGTAAAATATTTTATGGCCTTTACTTTGTTCTTTCGATTCAACAAAACCTATCAAAAACATGAGACTGTTCCTTATTTTCTTTTTGACTTTTGCTGTCGCTTCGCAATCAGGCGCGCAGGGCATAGACTTCTTTCACGGCACTTGGAAAGAGGCATTGGAAAAAGCAAAAGCGGAGGGCAAGCCCCTTTTCGTGGATGCCTATGCCAAGTGGTGCGGCCCCTGCAAGCGCATGGCCAGGACAACTTTTATGGACAAGGAGGCGGGCGAATATTTTAATGAAAAATTCATCAACGTGAAAATAGACGCCGAGGAAAGCATGGGCCGGAAGTTCCGCAAAAAATACCCGGTGTCGGCTTTCCCGACTTTGTTTTTTATTGACGAAAGCGGCGAGGTACTGCACAAGGCAGTCGGCGGAAAGGATGTAAAAGGGCTGATCGCCATTGCCGAAATGGCGCTGCGGAAAGTTGATTACAGCCGCGAATATGCCCTCAAATACGAGGAGGGCGAAAGAGACCCCGCATTCATCCTTGAATATGTGAAGTCGCTCAACAAATCGGGCAAGCCAAGTTTAAAAATATCGAACGAATATCTGCGCTCGCAGAAAAACCTGAACACTGATTTTAACCTCCGCTTCATTCACGAGGCTGCGGTGGAAGCCGATTCCCGCATTTTTACATTGCTGGTCGAGCACCAAAAAAAGATCGGCCAACTGATGGGCTTGCAGGCATTAAAAGACCGTATATTATTGGCCTGCGAAAATACGGCAGCCAAAGCAGTGGAGTTTGAATATGAAGACTTGCTGAACGAGGCAAAGGATAAAATGCAAAAATATTACCCAGAAAAAGCTGCGGCCTTCGCCGCAAAAGCCGATCTCGAATTTTACAAAAAAACAAACGACGCTGAAAAATACGGCAAGGCATGTGCGGCATATGCCGCACATGTCGCCAAAGGCGATGCCAAACAGCTCGACCAATTGGCAAACAATATTGCCGCTGATTTTCCTGAACATGAAGGCTGCCTGAAAATGGCCGAAAAATTTGCCAAGCAAGCCTGCAGCAAAAAGAAAGAATATAACTACTTCCTGACCTACGCCTATATTTTGAACAAAAACGGCAAAAAGAAACAAGCTAAAAAAGCGGCCAATACGGCGCTCTCTTTAGCCAAAGAAAAAGACAAAAAAGCGGAGCAGGCTGTCGAAAATTTCCTCCAAAAATTAAATAGTTAAATAAATAAATGGTTGAATGGCTAAACGGTTTTTCCCAACTTGATGCAAAAACCATTTAACCATTTGGCCATTCAACCATTTATATTGTACCATGAAAAATTTATTGATCATATTCACCTTTTCACTGCTGCTCGGCAGCAATGCTTTTGCGCAAGACGGAATTAAATTTGACAAAATAGAATGGAAAGAACTTTTGTCGAAAGCAAAAAAAGAAAACAAATTGATTTTTGTAGATGCCTATGCCTCTTGGTGCGGCCCCTGCAAAAAAATGGAACGGGACGTATTCAGCCAAAAGCAAGTGGGCGATTATTATAATGCCCATTTTATCAACGCTAAAATAGACATGGAAAAAGGAGAAGGCCCGGGCCTCTCCAATAGCTTCGGCATAATGGCATATCCAACTTTATTGTTTGTAAATAGCAGCGGCGATGTGGTACACCGTTCGGTCGGCTATCACAGCACCGACCTGCTGCTCGAACTCGGCGAAGCGGCCCTCGACCCCGCCCGCAACATGGGCAGCATCGAGAGCAAATATGCCGACGGCGACCGATCCCCAGAATTGTTATACAACCTTGCAATTGCTAAATTGGACGCATACGACGGCACCCATGCCAAAGTGGCCGAGGAATACCTGGCAACACAAAAAGATTGGAACAAAAAAATAAACATGGAATTCATTTACCGCATGGTCGGCGATTTGGATTCCAAAATGGCGCAGCATATTATCAATAATAAAAAAGCATATGAAGAGCAATTGGGAGAGCGGGCTATAAGTGCCAAAATAATCGAACTGGTGCAGGACAAAGTGGCCAAAGCAGAAAATGAAGGCGACCTGAAAAGCATCGAAAACTTATATGCCAAAATATATCCCAACAAAGCAGACGAAATGGCCGGCCGGTTGAAAATAGGCTATTACGCACAAAAAGAAAACTGGAAAGGCTTTGCCAAAGCCGCCAATTCTTTTTATAAAAAATACCCGCCCAAAAGCTGGGACGAACTCAACGAATATGCCTGGCTTTTTTATGAAGAAGCAAAAGGCAAAAAAGAATTGAAGCGCGCACTGAAATGGGCGAAAAAATCGGTCAGCATGGACAGCAATTATTACAACAACGATACATTGGCGGCACTGTACTACCGCCTCGGCAAAAAAGGAAAAGCACTGGCCACTGCAAACAAAGCCATTGCTTTGGCAGAAGCTGCGGGCGAAGACCACGCCTCCACAGATGCACTTTTGGAGGAAATCAAAAATATGTGACCGTATATTTTTTCTAAAAAAAAGCCCTGCATCATATATTTTAATGCAGGGCTTTTTTTGTTGCTGTACTATACTTATTCTCGACCCATATATACTGCGCCACTTTAGGTTTGCCCGCCCTGCGGAAAAACCTCTAAAGGTTCAGTATATTTGCTGCGCAAAACGGCTTTAACATTATTAGTGGTATAAATCGTAATTAGCTAACCATTTAGTTTTTGATTAAATGCCACATTATCAGGGATTTGGCGGACTAATCACTAATGGTTGACTTTGGTATGAACTAAGGCCACCCTTAATTCGAAAAATATTTACCTTTTCGTAAATTATTTTTCCAGTTTGAAGTTCAATTTTTCAAATATACTTTTCTATTTTTACACCGCAAAAAAACAAATCAATTTTGTTTTGTCCCTATTTTTCAGTATTGAAACGCAGGGACTTTTTTTTGATGGATGGTGCAAAAAAACAAATCAATTATATTGTCCTTTCCAATGGCCTGTCCTTATTAGACTTGTTCGGTTTTGATAATCAAACAATTATGTACTTTTGCAAAATTAAAAACACATAAAAAATGAATTACTTGGAAATAAAATCAGAACGTCAGTTCAAAGACGCAACAGGATTTGGG
>DROJ01000592.1 GCA_011321935.1 Bacteroidota bacterium
ATTTGGGTTAAACGACAGATTTTTTGCTGACGGGACTCTACCTCACAAAAGATTCGATACATTATTTATAACTCCTCAAGAAATGCTTTCGTGGTATAAAGGGTTTTCAAGTTTATACGTAAAAAGGGAAATATCGTTTGATAAAGTATATTACGATTTGTCCGTGGCTTTGGGACTTCAGCCATTAAGAAATTCAGCACTGGAAGATGCAAAAATATTAGCCGCTGAATTAGAAAAGGAAATGAATGTTGAGGTCTTAAAAAAGGATGAAAAGTTTTACATTCGTTTTATAAAAGAAGGGAATGAACATGAAGCTGCGATTGTTGCACAGGGAATTAATAAAATAGCCCAGCTTATTTATTTAATAAATAATGGCTCTCTTGATGAAAATACCATTCTATTCTGGGATGAACCGGAAGTAAGTTTAAATCCAAAATATATATCTATCGTCGCCAAATTCCTGCAAACATTGGCCAATGCAGGCCTGCAGATATTCGTCGCTTCGCATGATTATTTATTGGTGCAAGAACTATCACTATTAGCTGAATATAAAAAAGAAATAAAAAATGCTCCCGATATTAAATTCTTTGCCTTATACAAAGGTGAAGATGGAAGCACTCAAGTAGAAGAAGGCCGCTCAATGGCCGATATTCAGAACGATGCAATTATACAAGAATTTATTGCACACGATGCCCGGGAAAAAGCACTCTGGAAATAACCATACTAAAAATGCCAATAATTACATTTAAGGAAAGCGGGTTAAAGTTTGAATTTGACACAGGCCATTGGTCTGCCCTTATGCAATACGACGAACAAAAGGATTATAAAAACCTGAACGAAGCAATAGAAGGAACAAAGGCCGTTGATTTTATCGGAATATGGGACGAGAAAAAATTAGTGATTATTGAAGTTAAAAATTTTCGAGGACATAGAATAGAAAACCTTCAGCGAGTAATACCAAAAGGCCATGACCCGCTTGCTGTGGAATTTGCCAAAAAAATAAGAGACACCATGCCCGGAATAATAGGAGGCGCAAGAAACTCCACACATTCAAAAGAAAAATGGAAAGAATATTTAAAAATATTGGCAGATGAAAATTATCAAGTCCACGCCGTATTATGGCTTGAAGAAGACCCGCCACCCGATTCTTTTCCGGACAGGAAGCAAATTATAATGCAATCTACATTTAGGAAAAACCTGAAAAAAGGATTGAGTTGGCTGACCAGCCGGGTCGAAGTGGTTAATATAAACTCCAACCCATACCCAAACACCCTCACCGTAAATTATCTATAAAAAATGCCCGCCCGACTAATCACTAACCACTATTTACACTTCATATAAAACCCCTCCATCTCCCGGTGAAAGCCCACCAAAGTATTTTCCGAAGAAAACTGCGAGCGTTTTATATTGCCGTGCACGGTAAATATTTTTTCAATAACCGAAAGCGGTATTTCCGATTTAACCGACAATTGTTTTTTGAAATTATCATTTAATTCTTTGGTCGGCATATTATACCGCTCGCGCACAAAACCAAGAAATAGTTTCATTTTTTGCAGCGCCAATTGCCGGTGGTTATTATTGATAAAATACAGCCGTCCGATGGTATTGATAAATTCGAGGGAAGTGTTTTCGTTTTTTTCCAAAACAGGGATAACGCGCTGCCGCCTCTTCGCTCGGAATATTAAATACAATACCGCCATGCCCAACAATATATACCATGCCCATGCAAGCGGCGGTTGCGACAGCACATATTTCAGCGGGGTATCATTAAAAGCCATGCGGCGGCGCGGAAAGGCAAAACTCCTTTTTGTTTTGTCCCAGAGTATTGGTTCTTTTTCGATATGCGACAAAACATTTTCTGCATATTCGCGGCCTTCTTTTCTCACCAAATGATAATTGGTAAATGCCAGCGGTGTGGTATGCAAATAAAAATTACCGTCGCCATATTCCGCTTTCGCAAAATTAATGAGCGTATCGTTGAGCGTTCCCAATGAGGCAAATTCATGCTGCCATTCGCAAAAAAGGTCGGGCGGTATATATTGCCAATCATATATTTCATCTTTTGTCCGGTACCGAAAATTATAAACATATCCCGAATCCCTTTTCAGTTCACGGTGCGTCAAATTCAATTGCACCAAAGTATCTTCCAAATAATAATCCACGGCATCGTAATCCATGGAGTCCCGCTCATAGGTCAGGTCAATGCAGTTTTCGTGGCCGATAGAATCCAACAATTCAAAAGATATATAAGGCGTAAAAATAAAAGCATCGTTGCCCCTTTTCACAAAACCGAGCAGGGACGATATGCGGACAGAGTCGAGCCAAAGGCTTGGCCCCAAATACATATAACTGCCCGATGTTTCTTCTTTCGATAAATAAACATGCAGGCTGTCTTTTATATCTTTCATCTTGTCCCCATCCATATAGTCTTCCAATAAACCATAAATAATAGAAGTGCCATACGGCTCTACTTTATCGGGCCGATAGGTCTCCCGCCAATTATGCCTTTTTTCGCCGCCACTGAACATATAGACCAAGCCCGCCATGACGGCGACCATGATTCCGAATATGATCAATGTTCTTTTGTTGGTCATTATAAATTAAAATGAAAATGAAAATGAAAATGAAAAACCCAGCCCGTTCAGTTGTTTAGCTTTTGTTCATATACCATAGCAAGTGAACGGATTGAATTTTTAATTTTCATTTTTATTTTTATTTTCATTTTTATTTTCAATCCATGCTGAACAGCATGGATTGAAAACCCTGTTCTATTTCCCTGAAATCCTTTTCATCCAATTCCACATCCCCGTACCACACCCGCTCGAATATCAAAGTGATTTCCTGCATATTTTTAAATATAGGCGAACCCGCCATTTCCCTTAAATACTCCCCGTTTGTTTTGTCTTTTTTCCAGCGGATTGTTTTTTTCAAAGACAGTTCTTTCAATACCGCCAGATAATAAAGCCGCACCGCCAATGGAAAATGACCCGCAGCAATCGCTTGCCTGATAGGGTCGGTTAAATCTGTCCCTTCCAGGTTGTCTTCTATTTTTTCGAGATCAATATTGGCAACGGCGGGTTTTAGTTTTTTGTCGCGAGGCAGGAACATATTTTCTCCAGTCGCCAATTTTATCAATAAAAAAACAAGCACTATTATGCCAGCGCCAATAAAGAGAAATTTGAACAAATCTCCCAAACCATCAAATTTGTTCGGATCAAAATTCGATTTCTTTTTTTTCTTTTTTTCTTTTTTCTCTTTTTCTGTGAAATCAATATCTTTGGTGAGTTCGGAATATTTTTTTTCGTCGAATTTATGCTGCGCTATGTTTTCTTGCAGGTATTCTTCTTGCGGGCTTTGTGCCGATATATTGCTGGCAATAAATATCGAAAAGAATAGCAGAAAGATATAAAGCGTCCGGGGCATAAAATGGCAGGCTATATTTTTTAAAAATATGATGATATGTATTTTTTAAATTTTCAAAGCAAATGACCGAATCTGTTAGCCCGTCTCCGTGCCCTTCCAAAAGAGGGGGAATTAATTCCCCCTCTTTTGGAAGGGCACGGAGACGGGCGCTTATATTTCCGCATTTGGCTTAGATAGGTTAATCAGGTATTATAATTTTGCAAAATGCTGTTAGTCCTTTAAGCGCTAACAGCACTGAACGAAGCAACACTCGCCGAAACGTCCCCCTCCGCATTCACCCCCTCCAATTTCACGGGCAATATATTATTTAACAAGCCCTCCTCCAATGCCGTTTCTATTTTAATATAATTGTCCGTAAAACCCGACATCATGCCCGCTTTTTTGCTTCGCTCAAAAAGTACGGGCCTCGTTTGTCCGATATATTGTCCGTAAAAATAGCGCCGTTTTTTTTGCGACAATATAGTCAACATTTCATTGCGGCGGCGGCGTTCCGGCATCGGTACCGCATCCGGCATTTCAGCGGCCAAAGTATTGGCGCGCTCGGAATAAGTAAATACATGGAAATAGGAAACATCCAATTCATTTACGAAATTATAAGTCTCCAAAAAGTCCTCCTCCGTCTCGCCCGGAAAGCCGACAATTATATCCACGCCGATACAGCAGTGCGGCATTGTTTTTTTGATATATGCCACGCGGTCGGCATATAGTTCCCTTTTATATCGGCGGCGCATTTGCTTCAATTGCTTGTTGTTGCCGCTCTGCAAGGGGATATGGAAATGCGGGACAAAGCGTTTGCTCTGCGCCACAAAACTGATAATTTCATTGGTACAAAGGTTCGGCTCAATTGAAGATATACGGAAACGTTCGATGCCTTCTATATTATCCAATGATTTAATTAAATCAATAAATAGAGCTTCCCTTTTTGGGTGCGCACTTTTTATTACTTCCGTCCTACCTGCCTGTCCGGTAGGCAGGTTTCCAAAGTCGCCAATATTCACGCCCGTCAAAACAATTTCTTTCACGCCCATCCCCGCTATATTGCGCGCATTTTCCACCACGCTTTCCACGGTGTCGCTGCGGCTTTTTCCGCGCGCCATCGGGATAGTGCAAAAGGCACATTTATAATCGCAGCCGTCCTGCACTTTTAGGAACGAACGGGTGCGGTCGCCGAAGCTGAAAGCATGTCTGAAAGTATTGGCCTGCGCGACTTCACCTGCCTGCACCATGCCCTTGCCCGGCGCCTTTTCTATATGTTCGATAAATTCCAAAACGCGGAATTTTTCGGCTGCGCCCAACACCAGATCCACGCCGGGTATTTCTGCTATTTCTTTTGGTTTTAATTGCGCATAACAACCGATGACCACCACCTTCGCTTCCGGCGATTTGCGCAGCGCGCGCCTCACTATCTGCCGGCATTTGCGGTCAGCAAAATCAGTGACCGAGCAGGTATTTATCACACATATATCCGCCCCCTCCTCGAACTTCACTTCCTGATAGCCCGCCTCCCCGAACAACCTGCCGATGCTGGAGGTTTCGGAATAATTCAGCTTGCAGCCGAGGGTATAAAAGGATACTGTTTTTGGTGTCATTTTTTTATTGGCAAATGTATTTTGGCAGCATGGCCATTTTGGTAGCACAGCCTTTAGGCTGTCCCGGTCGGCGGCGTTCACGCCGCCAAAATATACAATGCAAGGATGAGGAGGCGCAAGGAAACGCAAGACCAACTGTCATTGCAGTCCGCTGCATCTTTTCGTTGAAATACATTGGCGGCGTGAACGCCACCGACCGGGACAGCCTAAAGGCTATGCTACCAAAATGCAAAAGTACATTTATTTTACAATCACTTTCCGCGTCGTAAAATACCCGTCCCCCCGCATTAATTTTATAAAATATAAACCCGCCGGAATGGTCTCGGATAAATCAACGGAAAAGCGCTGCGAATTAACCGGCACTTCCCCTCCCCAAATATATTTCCCCTGAAAATCGAAAACATATATTTCCATCGGCAAATTGTTTTTTTCAAAAAACAGGTTAAATGCCCCGCTGTTCGGGTTCGGCATTATTTGCAGCAATATATTATCCGAATATTTTTCGGCCACCGTGGTCGGCATATTGGTTATGGTCACCGTATCGGATTTTGCGCCGAGCAAGAAAAAGTTTTCTTGGTTGCCGACACCTTGCGCATCGAAAAACGGAAAAGAAATATCCTCCGTTCCGTTGCTGCCCATGATCGGGGCGTCTTCGCGCAATATCAACCTGAACTGCCCCAACTTGCCCCAGGCATTGCTCACCGCCTGCCCGTCCTTGCGCGAAAACGCCACTTCTATCCGCCCTTCTTCCGGAATTATTTTACCAATGGAAAGCACCCCGTCGGCATTGCCCAAAAACGTGCTGTCCGGCAAAACAAGCCCGCCAAGGCCCGGCTCCCATATATCGGGGTCATATTTTATCGAAAAAGAAATACCGTATAAAAATGGCAGCGGTTCGTTTTCCGAAGCCAAATATATATCGCCTTTGACCAGCCGTTTTACAAAATTATCGGTAGGCGTTACCACCTCTTTGCTCAGGTCAATATATAGTCCGCCTTCGGCAAATGGGGCCACCGTTTCATCGGCCATATATGTGGGCGTCCTTTTGTCATAATTTAAATCGAGGATATAATAATCGAGGTCGTCCACTTTCCCGTCGCCGTTGCAGTCCGCATTTTTATAATTGGCCCCGTTGGGCAATTCAAGCAGCCAGTTTTCAGATGGTTGCGCGGCCCATAATATAGACGCTGGGTTTCGGTTTGCCCCCGCCGGGTCCTTGCCCATTGCTACGCCTAAATATAATAGGTCGTCATTTCTGGCAATTTCGTTCCTATCAATATCGCCCGGCCATATGCAGTCGTCGGTGCAGGCCGTAAATTGCGAGCAGTTTTCCATAAGTCCGAGATTATAAAAATTTTGCAGGCCTGGTATATTATTAAGCGCAAAATCGACATTTTCAAGATGGTTTGCGCCTGCCTCCCGGTGATAGGAAAAAGCAGCATCCAATATTATATTTTCATTTTTCGGCAAATCAAAAGGCCCTGCGGTCATTACCGTCCTGCGGTCATATCTGGGCAATTGTTCGGTATTCATTGACCAGCCGTCCGGGTCGTTCGGGTTGTCGAAAAAAGCAAAGTTGACGGTGTTCGAACTTGTTGTATCATATCCGTCGCCGCCAAAGGTCAACGGCGTACCGTCTCCCCACCGGCTCGACATAAAATTATAAAATCCGCCACTCACTGCGGGGTCTGTGCTGCCAATATCTGGGGCAGGATTGCCGAATACCGGGTTATTATAATACATAAATGAGCTCATGTTTTGATTCAAAAAAGTCGTTGCCTGCACCGGAGGGTTTTCTCCATATCCGTTAACTCCGGAGGCCGAACATAGTGCATCATCATCGTCATTGTCTGCATTATAAAAGTATTGCGTATTCAAGATTGTATCGCAACCTAAATAGTCGTCAGCAAAACAACCCAAGTCCATATCCGACCAAAACCCCATCCTGAAACCTGATATATCTCCTGCCGATTTGTTGAATATTTTATGGCGGGTGAACACCGTGTAGTTGAGCATTTCATTTTCCGAACAATTGAAAGCATAAGTCATAAAATGGACTTCCGCCCCTAATGGCTGTCCATTTGTTTCTTCGTGGTCACTTTGAATGTCATTGAATACGCACCAGGTCATTTCATCGGGCACCGCATTCGGAAAACCTTCCAATATAGGGTACTCGCCGTTCATAGGCTCATATATGTCATTATTGTTGCGGTCAAAAAACGGGGCGAGTTCTTGGTCGGGCAGTTCAAAGCCCATCGCATTTTGAAAATGCGGGTTGCCCCGTCCCGGCCACGAAAGGATAGTAGCGGGCAGCGGCATATCAATCGTTCCGTTGTCTGCAAAATCCTCTTTTACCTGCAATATAGCCCCCCGGTTTACTTTCCAGATACGGTCGAATTTTTCGCAGCCATCAGTAAAAACCTGAGAAGTAGATTCATCAATCGGTCCCGGCCAAAAATCGGATCGGCCATTTGCATTGCCATATGTTTGGCAGGCAACTTTTAAATTGCCGCCAGCATCAAAGCCACCGAGCCAAAGGCCGTTTGCAAATATGACACTCTGTTCCGGCGATTGCCCCGGCACATAAGGCACCACGAATTGCCCGTCGTTGCGGTTCCAAAAAAAATCGCCGCCGTTGGTTATCGCGGCCTTTACCTGATTGGCCCTCAGGTATTCGATGGAGGAGGTTTGGCATTGTCCAAAACCAGTTTGAAGAATTGAAAAAGCGAATAATATCGCTAACGCGAAGTTTAGTTTTAGTTTCATAAAAAATAAAATTTAGAGATTGAACAATGAAATAATTTGCCAAATTAAGCACTTAGCATTGTTATGTAAAACATTCTATTGTCACTTGAATTACCTAATTCCGAATATTGGCCGGAAGTTGTACTGAACCATAATAGGTTTTAATTAGATATTCTCAATTTTCTCCACCCGAGTTCCTTCGGAAAAAAACTTGGAGTGCCTGGGTAGCCCCCCCGACCTCACTTTTCCTCATCATCATCAACGTCGTCGTCCCCTTCCCTCGGCGACAATTTATATATCATATAACCAAAGCCGGCAATCAGGTGGAGGATGACGATTGCGACGAGTATTTTGACGAGCAGGCTTGTTTCTTCCATAATATTATTTATTTGGTTTATTATTCTTACAAAGGTTCAATTTTGGTGGTGTAAAATAATGAGCGATTATCTTGGCCATAGGTTTACTAAACTTTGAAAGTTTAGTAAACCTTATCACTCACTAATTGACACTACCCAATTTTCAGGCAAAAAGGCAAAAATATAATTGCATTGAAATTATATTATACTGAACCACTTTAGGTTTTGTGCATCGAGGGCAGGTACTCCCCTTCTGGGGCTGGGGGCTGGCGAGGGCAAATGCACAAAACCTAAAGTGGTTCAGTATAATTGGCAAAAAGGCCAAATTAAATTACCTTGCCCAAAAATCAGCAACCATGAAAAAGCACTTGTTTTATTCTGTTATTTTTTTATTGTTTTTCGGCAATGCCCTTTCTGCCCAGCCTATTGATACGCAGCATGAGACCTATCCCTATGCGCGGGCTTCTTTGTCCCTGTTAAAAGAATTGTTGGCCATCCACAACGATGCAAATTTCAAAAAAGACATCGAAAAAAACGTCGCGTGGTGCGCACAAAAATTATCGGAACACGGCTTTGCCACAAATAGATTGGAAACACCGACCGTCCCTTTATTGCTGGCTACTTATAAACAACAATTAAAAGGCGAACCTACCGTCCTGTTTTATTTCCATATTGACGGCCAGCCGGTTGACCCTTCTTTCTGGTTTCAGGACGATCCGTACAAAGCCGTTTTAAAAGAACAAAAAGAAGGCGAGGGCTGGGTGGATATTGATTGGGACAACCTGCAAAAAAAGGAACTCGACCCCGAGTGGCGGATATTTGCCCGCTCCTCTTCCGACGACAAGTCGCCTTTTATTATGTTCCTCGCTGCGCTCGAAACAATGAAAGCCAGGGGGCAGTCCTTGCCTTATAATTTAAAAATAATACTTGATTTTGAGGAGGAAAAAAGTTCGCCCAGCCTCGCACAGGCTGTGCTGGACAATAAGGCCGCCCTTGCTGCCGATATGTTGATTATTTATGATGGCCCAAAACACCTCAACAACCAGCCGACCATTGCCTTTGGCGCACGGGGAATTACCAGTATGACCATCAAGGTTTTTGGGCCGACCTATCCATTGCACAGCGGGCATTATGGAAATTATGCGCCCAATCCCGCGCTGCGCCTTTCCCAATTATTGGCAAGTATGAAAGACGAAAACGGGCGGGTAACAATTCCCGGTTATTACGACGGTATAATGCTCGACGAAAAAACAAAAAAAATATTGGCGGCCGTGCCAGACAATGAAAAAGAACTGATGGCCAAACTCGGCATCGGCGAAACGGACAAGGTCGGCAGCACTTACCAGGAGTCGCTGCAATATCCGTCGCTCAATATACGCGGGCTTTCCTCGGCATGGGTGGGCAAGGAAAAAAGAACGATCGTTCCGGCAACGGCGGTCGCCGAAATTGACCTGCGGCTGGTCGTCGAATCGGACGGGAAACGGTTGCGGGAATTAATTAAAAAACATATAGAAGGGCAGGGCTATTATATTACGGAAACTAAACCGACATCGAGGGAACGGGTGCTGCACAAAAAAATATGCCAAATAAATATGGGCAAAAAAATAACCAAAGCCTTCCGCACGGATTTCGGTTCCGGCCTCGGCATTTGGGTTTTTAATACTATTAAAAATACGTTTGGAGAAGACCCTATCCGGCTGCGCACGATGGGCGGCACTTTGCCCACCTCTCCTTTTATAAATACTTTAAATGTGCCCGCCGTAATTGTACCTTTAGTAAATAGTGATAATAATCAGCACAGCCCGAACGAAAATTTAAGGCTCGGCAATTTTTTTGACGGGACAAAAACTATTTACGGATTGCTGACCGCGCCTTTGCCGGAAACGGGAAAGGAATAAATGAAATAATAAACCTGCTTTTTGTTTTACCCATTTGTAAAATATATGCAATCCAGATTGCCAATTTATTCAATGCCCTTTGATTGAAAAGATATTCGCTATAAATTTATTGCCTTCCCGAAAATTCGGGATAAACTGCCTATTTATAAAAATTCAAAACGCATGAAAAAACCAACAGCTTGCTTCTTGTTTACCTTTTTGTCTTTTTCTGTTTTTTGCCAGAATAAAGAATGGCTATATGACTTCTACACATTGGATGGCATTGAATATACTTCGACTGGAGAGTATGTTATTTCCCCCTCAATTAATTTCGCGTCAGGCTCGTCCACTGGTTCTCATTTGTTCAAAGTGTTTGACGACTTAGGCAATGAAATACCTGTTGCGGAAATCCCTCCGGTTGATTATGGCAACATGGAAGAAATAACCAACGGCTATTTATTTTCAACCACAAAAAATTTTGAATGCGATTACCGCCCAGAAGGTGGTGGCTTGGTAAAATTTGATCTTGCATGGAACTTGGAATGGGCAACTATGTTTGAAGACCTTTCTATTTTATCGGCCACTGAAAACAGTTTGGGCGATATCTATGCCATTGGATCTTTATCCCCGTATTCTTTCGACGGCACCTCAACATTGGTTAAGCTCAATTCTTTTGGTGATGTCATTTGGACAAAACATTTTCCCGATACTAAATGGTACGATATATTGAACAATAACAATGACACATTGGTAGTGGCTTCAAAAGAAGGACTTGTTTTACTGGATACGGTTGGGGAAATTATTTCAGTACTTGAAAACTTTGTTTTCCATGAAATAAAGATATCATCTGTTCCTGAATATTTTGGAATAAACGATGAGGAAGTTGTTAAATTAAGTGCCGGATTTGATTCTCTTGGAGCGCTGGATATTAACTGGCCTGAAATATTAAATGTAAATATTCCGGGAGAAAAAATTTGTATTGTTCACCCATCTTTAGAAAACACAAAAGTTCGGGTTTATGACCTTGACCTTCAATTAACAACAGACTTTGTGGCAAATAATGATGCGCAATTTTTTAATGCCGTAACGACTACGTCAGACGAAATCATTGTGGTAGGGCATGAATTATATGGCAGTGAATTCATCTATAATAATACCGCTGCACTATTGAAATCATTTGATTACGATGGAAACAATATTGACTATGGATTAGATGCAGGGATTGTCGGTATTTCCTTGCCAAAAGATGGAGAATTGATAAAGTCTTCATTTGTCACACCTCCAGGGGATACTTTTTTTACTTACTATCATCGTTTCGATTCTGTTTCGTTAGTAATCAAAAATTTCGGGAATAGTGCCATCAATCAAGTCCGTATAAATAACCGCTTATTTCCCGATTATGGTCCCCCATGCCAAAGCAGTTGGAATTCGAGTTCTAAATTTTTTGACGACCTGAACCTCCTCCCCGGTGAAGAAACTTCCGTTTATTGGGGCTTATTAATTGCATCCAATCAAGACCCCGACGACGATTTCCAAAAACTATGTTTCTGGACTTCCACCCCCAATAACAAAACCGACGGCAATATCGAAAATGACCTTTGGTGCGAAGATGTCATGGTGATCTCGGGCACAAAAGAGAAAATAACAAACGAAACAATAAAGCTTTTCCCCAACCCTGTTTCCGATAAATTGTTTTTTGATTTAAATAATATAAAGGTGAGCGGTTTTAGTATTTTCAATAATTATGGGCAATTGGTTTTAAACGGGAAATTAAATACGGCAAATAATGGAATCAATGTGGCAGGTCTGAGCAGCGGTATATATTTTATAAAAATAGAAACTGCGAAAGGAGTGCTTTTGGATAAGTTTGTTAAACACTGATTTTGGTGGCTGCCGTTCATTGAAGCTCCTGCCCCGCTCGTTGAAAAATTTCCCCTTTCTATATTCAAGCCGTTTTATTTGTAACATTAGTCGGGAGGCATTTTAAATGCCTCCCGATTTGTTTATCACAAAATATTTCATAAAAACAAGGGCATGGATTTCAACAATAAAAAAATCGAACAAATTAAAACAACCAAAACCATTTTGATTTTCTGCTTCCTGCAATTTTCTGTTTTTTCTTTTGGCCAAATATCAATTAAAGAAATAAAAAACGGCGAATACGGCACACCGGAAGAACGCACCTTGCAAATAGATTCAATGATGCAGACAGGTCTGGGTTTGCAGGAATACCAATATCCCGCAGTCCACGAAATAAACCTCCGGTTTTCAATAAAAGTAGAGGAAGAAGTGGTGCGGCAAGAACTCGGCAATTGGTCGAGATATAGGCGGATAATGAAAATTCAAAAAGAAAAGGACAAGGAATTGAAAAACGTGCTCACTGCTCCGCAATATAAAAAATATGAAAAGGGAAGGGATAAAATGTTTTGGGAAGGGGTGAAGGAATTCTTTTTTTGACCCTAATATAAAGGCAAATATAAATTCAATGAAAAATGCAAATCCAATATGGGTTTGCATTTTTTTATATTGGTAGCATAGCGTTTACGCTGTCCCGGTCACAGGCGTTTACGCCTGTAGATGCCTTTGTTACCAACGACGTAAACGTCGTTTACCAGGACAGCGTAAACGCTGTGCTACCGAACGTTGAAATTCCCTTCCCATTGGTTGAACAGATTGCTGCCCACCGAAAATAGCCCCCCATATTTGCCCCATCGAACAACAACAATTATTTTTCACTAAATCAAAAATCTAAAGACATGAAAAATCAAATTTTGAATTCAATTGTATTTGCACTCGCTGTTTTGACTTTTACTTCCTGCGGGAAAGACCGCGAAGCCATCAAAGCGGCCATTTCCGACCAGCAGCTTGCCGACCTCGTGGAAAGTGCGCTGCAAGAAGAAATGGCAGGTCTCACCGAACAGGTGGCCACCATGGTTGACATTGCGCAGCAAAACGTGGTGGCCCAATGCGGCCTCACCAAAGACACTACCATCGTGAGCGAAAACGAAACACTTATCGGCAGCGCCAGTTACACCACCGATTACACTTGGACACTCGAATGCGAAAACGATGTGACGCCGCTCAATTACGATTTTGTGTGCCACACCGAGGGCAGCTACAGCAACAACCGCATGAACTCCAACGACTCCGGCGATGCCAATTGGAAACTGAGCGGACTCAACGAAAATGTGAATGAATTTTTAGCCAACGGCGTCTACTCCCGAAACGGCGAGCAAACCTTTAAATCAGATGGTACCTACACCGAATCAAAAATGGACATGACCGTGACTAACCTCGCCATTGACAAGGCATCGGAGGAGATCACGGGGGGCATCGCACAGGTCAACGCATCCGGCAAAACGGATTCGGGCGAGAGTTTCACTTTTGATGGAGAGATTACTTTTAAGGGCAACGGCAAAGCGACTTTGACGGTCAACGGAAAGACATTCAATCTAAAGCTCTGAAATATTTTTAGGTGAAATTACTTGGGCGGAACAACCAATGCGTTGTTCCGCTTTTTTTTTACAACAACTCCTTGCAGCTCCGGTAAATATCTCCCCATCCCTTCCTTTCCTTCACCACTGTTTCGAGGTATTCGAGCCATATTTTTTTGTCCTGCACGGGGTCTTTTACGATGGCGCCGGTGATGCTTGCGGCGAGGTCATTCGCTTTTAATTGGCCGTCGCCAAAATGAACGGCAAGCGCTTGGCCGCTTTGCACCACCGAAATGGCCTCGGCAGTGCTGAGGGTAGCGCTCGGCGTTTTGAGCTTGGTGCGGCCGTTTTCGGTCTTGCCGCTGCGGAGTTCGCGGAAGATGGTGACGAGGCGTTGTATTTCTTTTACGGGTGCAGATTGGGTCGGCAGTTCCAATGACTTGCCGATTTTTTCGACCCTTGTTTTTACTATTTTTACCTCCTCTTCGAGGGAGGCCGGGAGCGGCATCACGACGGTATTGAAGCGGCGGCGGAGGGCGCTCGAAAGTTCGTTGATGCCCTTGTCGCGGTCGTTGGCAGTGGCGATGACGTTGAAACCTTTTTGGGCCATCACCTCGGTATTGAGTTCGGGGATGGGCAGTGTTTTTTCCGAAAGGATAGTGATGAGGTTGTCCTGCACGTCGGAGGGGATGCGGGTCAGTTCTTCCACGCGGGCCAACTTTCCTTCCTGCATTCCGAGCATGACGGGGCTGGGCACGAGGGCTTTTTCAGAAGGGCCTTCGGAGAGCAAACGGGCATAGTTCCAGCCGTAGCGGATGGCTTCTTCATTGAGTCCGGCAGTGCCTTGAACCAATAAAGTGGAGTCACCTGAAACGGCAGCGGCGAGGTGTTCGGAGACCCAGGTTTTGGCGGTGCCGGGTATGCCGATGAGCAGCAGGGCGCGGTCGGTGGCCAATGTCGCTACCGCAATTTCGATGAGGCGGCGGCTGCCAAAATATTTGGTTTCGATGGTGGTGCCGTCCTCCAATTGGCCGCCCAAAAGGTAGGTCACGACGGCCCAGGGAGAGAGCTTCCAATTGGTGGGCCGCGCATGTTTGTCTGATTTGGCGATAGCCGACAGTTCTTTGGCGTAAACTGTTTCGGCGTGCGGGCGGAGGATTTGTTCTTGCTTCTTCATTAAAAATTGTTCTTTTGTGCAAAGTTGGCGAAATTTACCATTAACAGCATCAAACACAAAGCACTTTGTACTTTCACTCCCATTACCGGGCAAAACCTGTTGCACCATGTCATACCGCGATTTTACACTGGCCAAATTAGAAAGCCACTTCGGGATCAAAAACCGGAAAGAAAGGATACTCGAAACTTTTGTCCCAATACAGCCAAGCACCTATTTGTCCAGAGAATTGATGGAAGTGGAAGGGCTTCCCGTGAGGAGCGAAAAGGCAAAATCGGAATGGATTGTTGTTCCTATTTTGCGGGAACTGCGCAACCGGAACGACAAATATTTTACCATCCATTCGGGCGACTTTTTGAACGCCGACGAAGAAAAAGGCCTGAAAGGGGAATGCGATTTTATACTGGCCAAAGATGTCAGCACTTTCGATATCAATTATCCGATCATCCAGATTGTCGAGGCCAAAAAGAACGACCTCGAACTTGGCGTTCCTCAATGTGCTGCCCAATTGGTCGGCGCCAAAGTGTTCAACCAAAACAAAGGTGTTGAAATCCCAAAAATATACGGCTGTGTCACCACGGGAAATGAGTGGTTGTTCATGGTGCTTGAAAATGATTTGATAAAGATAGACTCCAAAATCCATTACCTGAACGAGGTCGAAAACATCATCGGCATATTTCAGGTAATCATTGATTATTATAAAAAGATTTTAAAATAAGTAACGAAGGAAAAATAAATCGAAGGATTTATTTTTAAGAAACCAATCCCCACGGGGGGAGCTGGGGATCAAAATGTTCAATATTTTTTCACCGTTAGGCAGCTTGTGCACCTCGTTGTTGGGGTGTCTGCCGGTGCACTGCTAAACCATTATACCTTTACACCAAATCAACCGTAAAACCTTTTTCATGGAAACCACCGAACTTTTAAAAAAAGTCAGAAAGATAGAGATCAAGACCAAGGGCTTGAGCAAGCATATTTTTTCGGGCGAATACCACAGCGCCTTCAAGGGGCGGGGCATGTCGTTCAGCGAGGTGCGCGCCTATCAATACGGCGACGACGTGCGGAATATTGACTGGAACGTGACCGCCCGCACGGGCGACCCATATGTCAAAATATTCGAGGAAGAAAGGGAACTGACGGTGATGCTGCTGATAGACGTGAGCCAAAGTGCCTATTTCGGAACGGCCAACCAATTCAAGCAAGGCGTCATCACGGAGATCAGCGCGGTGCTTTCTTTTTCGGCCATCCAGAACAACGACAAGGTGGGCGTTATTTTTTTTACGGATAAAATCGAAAAATTCATCCCCCCGAAAAAAGGCCGCTCCCACATCCTCCGCATTATCCGCGAGTTGATTGATTTCCACCCCGAAGACAGCGGCACCAATATCGGCGAGGCGCTCCGCTATTTCAATAATGTGATCAAAAAACGTTGCACCGGCTTTATACTTTCCGATTTTATGGCCAAAGGCTATGAAGACCCGTTGCGCGTTGCTTCCAAACGGCACGACATCATCGGCATCCATTTATACGACCAACGGGAGGAGGCGCTGCCCAACGTCGGCCTCATCCATACAAAGGACGCAGAAACGGGCGAACTCAAATGGCTCGACACTTCTTCCGTTGCGGTGAGGGAACAATATGCCGGCTGGTTCAAAGGCAATTTTGATTATTTTAAAAATACCTTTGCGAAAAGCGGGGTGGACTCTTTGAGCATCCGAACCGACGAGCCGTATGTGACGGCGCTTTTGAAATTTTTTAAGAAAAGGTCGAAGTAACGGGCAAACAAGAAAAAGAATAATGATAAAAATATCATGCAAAGTATTATTTGTTTTGATGAGTTTTATTTTCATCAATTGTAATATGCTTAGTCGAAAGGTTAAATATAAAATGAATGGGTTTAATGATGAAAGGATTATTGGATACGAAACAAAAGATGCGAAAATTTTCTTTGGAAAAGATGATGTTCTAAATCTTTCCGAAAAAAGATTAAAAGAAATAGTAAGCAAAGTTGAATGCGAACAACTTATAGAAATGATAACCGAATCCAATAATAAAGAACTTATTATTCCAGATACTTTTGCTTCAATTTTAAGGTATGACACTTTTGGTAAATATGGGAGATATAGGGATTTTGATCACAAATACGCTTATGCGAATGAGTGTTTTGAAAGGATAATGATTGAATTGATAGAAGCAGAAAAAGCAAAAGCGTACAATAAGATTTTGAAAAGGAATGAACCCAACTTGACGATTCATTATGTCAAAACAAAAGCCTATGGACATACAGATATTTACTTGCCGAATGATTCGCTAATAATTAGTGTCTTAAATTATATTCGGTAAATCGAAAAATAAAACTTGCATAATGTCTATATTATTATTTGGTCGGTACGGTAGCTATATTGCTATGCTATAAAACTATTCACACTTTTCACAATCATCATTTTATGAAAAACAAACCCATCAAAGCAGGCGATAAAATCCCCGCATTTTCCCTCCCCGATCAGCATGGGAAAATGACCCCCATCAAGCAATATATCGGCAAACCCTTTGTCCTATATTTTTACCCAAAAGACGATACGCCGGGGTGTACGGCAGAGGCCTGTAGTTTCCGCGATGCCTATGCCGAACTGCGCGGGCTGGAAGCGGAAGTAATCGGCGTGAGTGCCGATAGCCCCGCCTCGCATTTGGATTTTGCAAAAAAATATAATCTGCCCTTTGTGTTGCTGAGCGATGAAAAAAACGAGCTGCGCAAATTGATGGGCGTACCGGGCAGCATGTTTGGCCTATTGCCCGGCAGGGTGACATATATTGTCGGCGCAGACGGCATTGTGAAACATGTTTTTGATTCGCAACTGAAAGCGCAGCAGCATGTGAAAGAAGCGCTGGAACAATTGATGGATTGAGTCCGTATCTGCCAATTCAATTATTCTTCTCACCTTTATCGCTGATTATTATTTATCAAAAAACCTGCTGCGCTTTCGAGTACATGCAGGCACAAATTTTTTTTTATGAAAAATCTATTTTCGATGTTGTTTTTTGCTGCCGTTTTCTTTCTTTCTAGCTGCGGCAGTTCCGAACCCAAAGCCCCGGAAACGAGCGAACCCGAACAGAAACAAGTACCTGCCGATGTTGATTACGACGAGATGGCAGAGGGTTTTTGCAAGTGCATGCAGCCCATGTATGAATTTCAGAAAGAGGTCATGAAATTGATGGGGGAAGGCAAGGAAGAGGAGGTGAAAGCCATGAAAGACGAAGCGATGAAAATACAGTCAGAAGGACAGGCCTGCGTGGAGGCTTTAGAAAAAAAATACGGCGTTGTGGAAGGCGAAGAAAACGAGGCCAAAGCAACCGCTGCTTTGCAGAAGGCTTGCCCCGAAATAGTGGCGCTGATGAACGGCGAGGAGTGATAGAAAAAGTAATGGGGAGGCAACTTAGAGTTGCCTCCCCATTTAAATAGAGTATGTATCAATCTTGGGGCGGCTTTGAGAAACTTGTGGGCGGATTAGAGCAGTGGTAGTTTCTTAAAGCTTTACGAAATCACGCTTTCCCAAATCCCTCCGCCACAGATTTCGCAAACCTGTTGACCCAGAATACACTCATTTAAATATAAGTTTACCCACCAAAACCTTCGCTATTGAAAGTCTCGATAATGCGGCTGTCGCCGCCGATGTTCGCATTGTTTTTCACTTCTATTTTCAAATCATTTTCATAAGGCCGGGGGTCAGAGATGGGGCTTTGGTAGTACAAAAAATAAATACTGCTGGACAGCGACTGTATCTCGTTTTGGATGTCCAAAAACATTTGACCGAGGCCGGCAATATCATCTGCCTTGAAATAGCGGTCGGATATTTTGGCCAATGATTGCAGCGCACCTTCGTCGAGGTCGGGGCTGTTGAGTGCGGCGACGTAAGCCCTCCTGTTTCCGAGCGCATCGAGTGCATCCGAAAGTTTGATGGCCGGGGTGGCATTGTGGCGCCCATCGGTAAAAATAATGAGGCTGCCGTCCACTATCCCATCAATGGAATAATTGTCTTCCCAAAGGTCGGCCACGTCAATGACGGCCCCATAAAGGTTGGTCGAATTGACCAGCCCCGTTTCGGGTATCCCGTCAACGGCATTGAGCAGGGCTTCTTTTTCTTTGGAAAAACTTTGCACTTCCACCGTCCCTGCATCGAAGGTATAAATGGCAATTTCCTGCTCCGGCAGTTTCTGTTGGATGAGGCTTTTGGCGGCGCTTTTGATCTGCGGCACCAGCCCTTCTACTGACCTGGTAATGTCCAAAAGCAAAACAGTGCGCAATGAAAAAGGAATGGAACTGCGGCCTACCCGGAGGTCGGCTTCCGAGTCAATATTGCCGTTGTTTTCGGTAACGATAAAATCGTTCTTGTCGAGGGCAGCGGCTCCCTTATCGTAATAATCGGTGACCTGGAAAAGCACTTTCACGGTGCGGCTTTCTGGTTCTACGGCAACTTCAAATGATTTCAGCCGGAAAAATTCGGACAGGTCGGCAGGGATAAAATCGTCGTCTTTGTTGCAACTGACTGCAGCCACCAATAACAGGGCGAGCAATGATTTTGAGAAAAAGGATATAGCTTTCATAATTTAGGTTTTTAAAAAAAATGAGTGTATTATTTATTTGACCAGCCGCAAATGCGCGAATTTATTTGGGGCAGTTTTTATTCGTGTATTCGCGGCGAAATATATTAACGCCATTAATTTGTGATGCACGCAAAAAAATGAAACGAAACAGGTGGAGGTATTTGGTGTGCCGATAGTGTTAAATTTTAATGTGGAAACATATATTAAGAACGGATGAAAAGGTTGCTTCCATAAATAAGGGAGGGTTTTAAATAAACTTTAAATATAGAAGGCAAAATTTCATCCAAATGTTCGCTGTTGGCAGGTTTTCCGTTTTTGGGGAGTGGCTGAAAACAAACTACCAAATAGGACTGGACACAGATTAAACTGATTGAACTGATCGGCACAGATTGATTAATAAAATGGCAAATAACCTGCGACAATCAGTTCAATCAGTTTAATCTGTGTCCAGTCCTATTTGATTGCGAAGTGGCAGGTTGTTTTTTCCAGCGCCCTTGTTTGGAAGATGTTTTTAGAAGGACGATGCCCCTATCTGACGGGCGGGCGGCGGGACATATAACGCGAGGGTATCATAACGGGGGAATATAGCGGAGGCATATAGCGGGGGAATAAATTCCCCCGCTGTTGGAAGGGCACGGAGACGGTGTTTTAAATTCCCGTCTCCGTGCCCTTCCGCTAGAGGGGGAATTTATTCCCCCGCTTCTTTAGCACCATGTGGCCATTTACGGAGTAATATTTTATCATGGAAAAGGAAATTTTTTGAAAAAATAAAGCCTTCGGCAAACATACTTTTTACCAAAGGCTCTTGTTGCCAAGATTACCCGAATGTGGACTGAAGACTGCCGGACTGAAGACTGATTTAAATCGCCTTGTCCTTTTCCAGCAGTTGGAAACCGTTGCCGTGGATATTGACGATTTCGAGGTTGTCGTCGGCTTTTAGGTATTTGCGGAGCTTGGTCACAAATACGTCCATGCTGCGGGCAGTGAAATAATTGTCCTCGCCCCAGATTTTGGTGAGGGCTTCGGCGCGGGTCAGCACGTCGTTTATTTTTATGGCAAACATGCGCAGCAGTTGCGCCTCTTTGGGCGAGAGTTTGTGCTTCTGTTCGTCCGGCCCGCCTTTGTCGAAAGTGAGGATGCGGAGCGGGTAATGGAAGTGGTACCGGCCGATAAAAAATTCCCTGACCTCCTCTTTGGGCTCTTCCTTTTGCATCGTCCTTTTCAGGATGGCCTGGATGCGGAAGAGGAGTTCTTCCGAATTGAAAGGTTTGGTGATATAGTCGTCGGCGCCGATCTCGAAGCCTTTCAGCACGTCTTCTTTCAGCGTCTTGGCGGTGAGGAAAATGATGGGTATTTCGGTGTCCTTTTCCCTGATCTCGCGGGCCACGGTGAAGCCGTCTTTGCGCGGCATCATCACGTCGAGGATGCAGAGGTCGAAGGTGCCGCCGTGGTAACTTTCCAGTCCTTTTATACCATCAACGGCGAGCGTGACTTCGTAGTCGTTCATTTCGAGATAGGAGCGCAGTACGTCCCCAAAGTTCTGGTCGTCTTCGACCAATAAAATTTTGCCACTTGTTGTAGAGGTCATAGATATATTAGGTTTTGAATTGATTTTTTCATGAAACGCCATTTGCCGGAAAAAACAAAACAAAGCTGCTCCCTTTCCCCAGTTCACTTTTCACATCCACCTTTCCTTTGTGCGCGTCCATGATGACTTTCACATAACTGAGGCCGAGGCCAAAGCCTTTCACATCGTGGAGGTTGCCCGTATGTACTCGGTAAAATTTTTCAAAGATATGCTTCCTCGCTTCCTTGCTCATCCCGATCCCTTTGTCGCTAACAATAACTTCAACACCGCCGTTCACATTGCGTGTAGCGATAGAAATTTCGGGTTTGTCGGGCGAGTATTTGTTGGCATTGTCGAGCAAGTTGTTGATCACATTGGCGATGTGCGTCATGTCGCCTTTGATGACGGGCTGCGTTGCTTTCAGGTCGGCAGTCACCGTTCCGTCTTTCTTCTCCACTTGCAGGGAGATGTACCCGACGGCTTTCGAGATGATGTCGTGGAGGTTCACTTCGCCCATGTTCATCGTAAAATCTTGGCTATCTATGCGGGCCATTTGCAGCACCTTTTCCACTTGGTTGTTCATCCGTTTGTTTTCTTGCCGGATGATGTTGGTGAAGCGCTTGATCTTTTCCGGGCTGTTGATGACCCGCGGGCTGGCAATGCTATCGGAGGCCAGCGAAATAGTCGCGATCGGCGTCTTGAATTCGTGGGTCATATTGTTGATGAAATCGTTTTTCATTTCCGACAGTTTTTTCTGCCGGAAAATGACAGAGATGGTATAAGCAAAACAAAAGAGGATGATACTCATAAAAAAGATAGAGCCGACCAAGGTCTTGATGACCGTCTGCCAGATAAAACTGTTTTTCAATGGAAAATAGACCATCAACATGCCCGGCGACTTGGTGTCGCCGTGGAACATATTGACCCTGAAATCTGAATTGTAAAGGTTTTTATAACCAGTAAGGGTCGTTTGCGAAAGTTTGTCTTCCACCACATATTTACCATCGGCGATCACAAAACTGTTTTTGTTGTTGTCAAAAACGCCATACCGGAAAGGCGTCTTGATGCCCAAGTCCTGAAATTGCTGCCGCAGGTAACCGTCCAGTTTTTTCAGGTCAACCCTTTCCGTGATGGGGGTCATGTCGAGGCCTGCGGTGTAACTGACATATTGGCTCAGCCGGTCAGCTTTTTCTTTGGTGCATTTGGAGCAGTTGCAGGAATTGGCCGAAATGGTATATTCCAATAATTGTTGCTTCGTCAGATGTACGTGGCCGGGGTGGTCAACATGTTCGTCTGATACTTTGAGGGAAACTTGCAGTTCGCCCGATTCGATCCGTTTTTTCAAATCTTGTTCATAAAAATCCCTTGCCCAGCCGCTGTCTATTTGTCTCATGGCCTCAAGGCTTTCTTGGTATTCCAGCTTTTCGACAACGGTGTTCAGGGCATCAAAAACGTGGCTATCAAACTGCGCCTCATTGGCCTTGAGGGTATCCAACACCCACTTCAACTGCATGCCAGCAACACCAATAAGTGCAACGCTCATCAACCCGATAATCAACCAAATGACTTTTTTATTCATGACTAAAATGTGGGATACTAAAAGGAACAGGCCCTATTTTCAGGCCGCTATTATACCAAAACATTACAAATTTAACATTTCCAAATGGTGTTTGGTGCATTTAACAGAGATTTAACGGCGAGAAAAAGTTTGCTGTTGCATCGAACGCAGCAAAGCCAATTGTTTGCCCGCCCTGTGCAAATTGTGATCGGGATATTTTGTTTTATAATAAACATCCCCCTTGAGGTAGTCCGAAAGAAAACGGACGGCCTGCATGAGGGTAATCCACGGGCCTCCTTCGTGGAGGGATCGGCGTTCGGCATCGGTTAGCAGGTTGCCCATTTCAGAAAGAAAACCTTCCGTCAGCGCCCCGTATATATCCGCCCGTATTTCCACTTTCGTAAAATCCCTTTCTTCTTCGTCGGCAGTGCTTGCAAAGGTGCGCACCATGTCCCCAAAATCGGAAAGCACAATACCGGGCATCACCGTATCGAGGTCAACGACGGCTGCCGCTTTCATGGTCGTTTTATCAAAAAGCAGGTTGTTTATTTTGGTGTCGTGGTGGATGGCGCGGAGCGGCAATTTCAGCGCAGCTATATGTTTAAAAATTGCTTTCTGTTGCAGCACTCCGGCTATTTCTTTTTTTGCTGCCGCAATTTTTTTAGAAGGTGCATTTTTTAATGCCAGCATAAAATCGGCCATTCTTTTTTCGCCATCGTGAAAACCGGGGATGGTTGTTTTTAATAATGAAATATCAATATCGTCGAGCGCTTTTGCGAATGCGCCAAATGCTTTTGCGGCCTCATATGCCTGCTCCGGCGTTTCCGCTTTTTCTACCGCAATTGTATTTTTTATAAAATTAAAAACCCGCCAATAATTGCCGCCGCTGTCTTTATAAAGCAATTGTTTTTTTAATGTCAATATTGGCGAAAGTATTTTTAGTTGATATTTTTTTTTGGAAAGGTGGTCGGCCACTTGCTGTATATTTTCCATCACCAAAAATGGCTCGCTAAAAACTTGATGGTTCAGGCGTTGGAGCAGATATATTTCAATTCGGTTATTTATTTTTAATTCAATCTTATAAGTGTCATTAATATGGCCGTTGCCAAATGCAGTTGCATTTATCAATTTATTAAAATCAAAAAAATGGTGGAGGATATTTTCTGTCATTTTTTTTAAAATAATTCCCTTCTTCAAAGTCGTGCAATTATACTGAATCATAATATAGTCGAACGGATATTTTATAAATATCGGTTAAAAAAGGCCACTGCCTAAGGGGTCGGCGGATAATAACCTTCCGTTTATGCTTGTTCTTTTTAATGCAGGCTTCTTTAAAAAAATGTCAAATAGAACCACTATGCTCTATTTTTTTGCATCGCCTGCATCAAAAATAACGTCGCCTAAATCGGAAGGTTATTATTCGCCGACCC
>DROJ01000593.1 GCA_011321935.1 Bacteroidota bacterium
ATGGTCGAGCAGTTCTTTGTAATATTTATTGTTTTCTATTTGTTCCATTGCTGCCGACAGAGCGCTGTTTATTTTCCCGGCCATTTTCTTTTCCGGTTGTCCCCCTTCTTTTTTCAATTGTTTTATTTCCATGACTATCCCGTATTTCTTTTTGTCGTGCGGGATGAGCAAGATGTCATATCTGCCTTCCCCGCTTTCCCGGTTCGACCTTATTATATAATCGTCGCCGATAATAGCGAGCATGCCCAGCACATATGCTTGGTAAACATTTTCAGGTTCTCCCTTTGCGTCAAAATAACTGAATAGCCTGCCCCGATTTTTCGGGGTGTCGCCCATTATTTTTTTAAAGCCTTTTTCAAATTCGGGGATGCGGTTGTTTGTCAGGTGCTGCAATGTTTTGGAAAGCAGTTCTTTGTGCACCTTGATGTCCGCATTCAGCCATTTTATTATTATATTTTTAAAAACCCTGCTTATTTCAAAATTCGGTATTTTCAATCTATAAGTTTCTTCTTCTATATGCCCTGCCTGCGTGAGGTAGCCGCTAAAGGTCAGCAGCGTCCACAGCAGTTCCCGGTCAGTTTTAAAATCGGCAAACACAAAATCTTCGTGCAGTTCCTTTTCGATGGTATCGCCGGAAATAAGTTTCTGCAAAGTGTCATAAGTCCGGTCAATATCTGTTTCCAATATCCTTTCTTTTATCAGCGGGTCGGCCCCCGTATTTATCCAATAAGGTTTCAGCCCTTCCTCATATCTCGACAAATAGGAGACAATGGACCAGGGGTTGTATATGCGGTCAATATTGCCGAACTTATAACCGTTGTACCAGCGCTGCACATCCCTGAAATTTTTTCCCAGCTCAAAATATTCAAGCGCGTCCTTTGTTTCTTTTTCCGTAAAACCGAACATATCCGAAAATCGGAAATTCGTCACCGTATATACCCCGAGGTTGTTCAGTTCCGAAAATATGCTCTCCCTTGCGATGCGCATGATGCCCGTTATCAGCCCCTTCCGCATATAATTATTGTCTTTAAAAGCCTCGCCCATGAATACCTGCATAAATGAAATTATTTCATCATAATAATTTTTTGTAAACCCAGTAATAATCGGCGTATCGTATTCGTCGAGCAGGATGATGGCTTTTCTCCCAAAATGTTTATTTAAATATTGCGACAAATTGAAAAGGCTAAATTTATAATCGCTTTGCGTACCTTTTTCCAGTATTATTTTTTCAACATATTGCTGTTCATAGTTTTCCAGGTTATCGGATTTGAGGAGGTATTTGTGCCTTCTATATAGTTCCGTAACCTTTTTTTTCAAACTTCCAAAACAGCTTTCCCAGTTCTCTCCCCTCGCGCTTTTCAAAGTAATATTTATGACCGGGTATATATTTTGGTTGGCTTCGCAAAATTCTTTTTCTGCGCTTATTTTATATTCCGAAAAAAGGGCTTTGCTTTCTTTTTTATTTACATCGAAAAAATGCTCGATCATGGAAAGGTTGAGCGTCTTTCCAAAACGGCGCGGGCGCGGCATCAGCAATACATGGTCTGCATTTTCCAAAAATTCTTTGACGAGCATTGTCTTGTCCACAAAGTACCCGCCGTTGGCCACGATGTACTCAAAATTGGAATTGCCTTTAAGTATCTTTTTCTTTTTCATCTCGATGATTGTTTAAATAGCCGTAATTCCCGCAAGTTAATAATTTACAGAAAACTCAGCCCACCTCAATCACCACCTTCCCCCGCACCTCCCTGTTCATCATCGCCTCCAACGCCTTCGGTGTATCCGCCAAAGAATAGGTCGCATGGATATGCGGTTTCAGTTTCCCCGACGAGTACCATTGCAGCAGTTCAAAGGCATTGGCCATGTTCTTCTGCGGCGAGCGCATGGCAAACGAGCCCCAAAATACGCCGACTATTTGGCAGCCTTTCAGCAGCGGGAGATTGAACGGAATTTTTGGTATTTCGCCTGCGGCAAATCCGACCACGAGATAGCGGCCTTCCCATGCGATGGCCCGCAAAGCAGCTTCGGAATAACTGCCGCCGACCGGGTCGTATATCACATCCACGCCGTTGCCGCCTGTCAATTCTTTTGCCCTTTTTTTCAGGTCTTCGGTGCTGTAATTGATCGTCAGATCGGCACCGTATTTTTTGCAGAGTTCGAGTTTTTCATCAGTAGAGGCAGCGGCGATAACGGTTGCGCCCATCAGTTTGCCGAGTTCCACGGCCGCCAGTCCGACGCCGCCGGATGCGCCCAAAACCAGCAGCGTTTCGCCCTCTTTCAGTTTTGCGCGGTCTTTCAGGGCGTGGTGCGAAGTGCCGTAGGCCATCATGAACGAAGCGGCCACTTTGTCGGGCATATCGGGCAGCTTCGGGAAACAGCTTTTTGCGGGCACAACGACCTGCTCGGCAAAGCCGCCGTGCATGACCATCCCGAACACCTCATCGCCGGGTTTGAGGTGCTTTACTCCCTCGCCCACTTCTTTCACCACGCCAGCAATGTCGCTGCCGGGAGTGAAGGGCAAGGGCGGTTTAAATTGGTACAAGCCCCTGATAATCAAGGTATCAGGGAAGTTGAGACTGGCCGCTTTTACAGCTACCAATACTTCTTTTGGCCCTGGTTTAAGGTCAGGCACTTCCTCCAAAACGAGGGAAGAAGGAGGGCCGTATTTTTTGCAGACTATTGCTTTCATAACAGAAAATGAGAGTTTGAGAGAATGAGAGTTTGAGAAAAACAGAATTTGAGAGGTTGAGAAAATGAGAGTTTGAGAGCAGTATCGAGAAGGGACTCTTAATTATCGGAGCAGAGAAATTAAGAGTCCCTTCTCGATACTGCTCTCAAACTCTCATTTTCTCAACCTCTCAAATTCTCCCTAAACAGATTCCCCTCACCGTATCAATCATCAATTTTTTCCATTCATTATTATCGGCATTGATGAACTCGTCGGCGGATGGTTGGTAGTTTACTTTTGCGTAGCCCGTTATCATAGACCACATCATGTGGTGCAGCAGCCACGGGGACTTTTTGGTTTTGATGCTGCCGTCGGCCTGCCCGCGTTTTATTTCCTCCACCGTCAAGTCAATGGTCACGTTTTGGATGCCCCTTATTTTGCGGTAGTAAATACTGGACTGCATGGCCTGCGAAATTTTGTCGAGCGCCTCGCCTGCCACTGTCATGCGGACGATGGACAGGTAGTTGAGCATCAGGTCAACGTAGTGCCGGTACTTGACGCAAAAACAGAGGTAGTTTTCGGCCATTGCGATGAACGTGTCGAGGCCGGATTTGCCTTTGTTCCGGTCGAGGCAGTCGTACAGGCCGTCAATGAGGTGCTGCATCGCCTTGTGGGTCAGCGCCATGTAGAGGTTCTCTTTGCTGCCAAAATAGGAATAGACGGTCACTTTGCTGTAGCCCGCCGTTTTGGCGATGTCTTCCATTTTGGCATTGGCGAAGCCGACAGAAAAAAAAACCTTTTCTGCGGCCCGGATGATGTCCTCCTCCTTGCTGGTATCTTTTGTTAAAATGGCTGCCATAACTGAACTCAAAGTAAAGTGATTGTTTTTTGTAATCCAAACTTTATTTTTGAAAAATGCCGGTTCAGGGGTTTTTATTTTAAAAAATGTCGCTTTGATAATGGTTTTTCGATGGATTGTTTAATTTTGTCCTTACTTGTGGTTAAGCAATCCTATTTTTCAGAGCCCAAAGTTCCAGCCACTGTCGGTAGCCATCCAAAAGGTGGACTTGTGGTTATTCTGCGCCACTTTAGGTTTTGTGCATTTGCCCCCGCCAGCCCCCAGCCCCAAAAGGGGAGAGTCCGCCCTCAATGCACAAAACCTAAAGTGGTGCAGTTTAGAAAGGCTCTCCCCCGGTCAATCATTTTCGAGTCAACGCCTTTCTGCCCGCCAGCCCCCGCAAAGGCATCGCCTCTAAGCACTAAAAAAACAAAACATGCCATTTCAAGAAAAAACTTTCAAAGCCTCGGACGGAAAAAACGTCACCTATTACTACTGGCCTGCGGCCAATGGCAGCACTGCAAAAGCAACCGTACAGCTCGCCCACGGCATGGCCGAACATGCGGCTCGTTACGACCGCTTCGCCAGTTTTTTGGCTAAAAATGGATATGCAGTTTTTGCCAATGACCACCGCGGGCATGGCAAAACAGCGGGCGGTGCAGAACAGCTCGGCTACACCGAGGAGGGCAGTTTTTGGGACAAGGCACTGGCCGACATGCGCAGCCTGCACGGCATCGCCAAAAAGCAGCATCCCGGCCTGCCGCACTTCCTTTTTGGGCACAGCATGGGCTCGTTTTTGACGCGGCACTATATAGCAGAATATGGAAATGAAGTGAGCGGAGCGATCCTTTCCGGCACGGCAGGCGACCCCGGTTTTTTGGGAAAGGTGGGCGCTTTTATTGCCAATATGGAGTCCATTTTTAAGGGCAGGAAAAAACAGAGCAAGCTCCTCAACCTGCTTTCCTTCGGTAAATTCAACGAGCCGTTCAAACCCAACCGCACCGCTTATGACTGGCTGAGCAGGGACGAAGCCGAGGTGGACAAATACGTCGAAGACCCGCTGTGCGGCACTGTTTTCACCACAGGTTTTTTCATTGACCTATTGAAAGGCATCGGCTTGATAAACAACAAAAATACTTTTGAAAAGACCCCGAAAGACCTGCCTATTTATTTATTCGCTGGCGCAAAAGACCCGGTCGGGGACATGGGCAAAGGCGTGACCGAGGTTTTTAACGCCTATAAAAAGGCGGGCCTAAAAAAGGTGCTGCATAAATTGTACGAGGAGGGGCGGCACGAAATGTTGAACGAGGTGAACTGGGAAGAGGTGTTCGGGGATGTGCTGGAGTGGCTGGAGGAAGCAGTTTAGCTTTCAGTCTGCAGTCCGTCAGTCCGCAGTCTGATTGGAGTCCTGTTCTATATTCTTTAGCCCGTCTCCTCGCCCTTCCGAAAGAGGGGGAATAAATTCCCCCTCTTTCAGTCCGCAGTCCGTCAGTCCACAGTCCGCAGTCTGATTGGAGTCCTGTTCTATATTTGGGATGGGAAATTTTTGCTTTTTTTTTGCCCGTCTCCGTGCCCTTCCGAAAGAGGGGGAATTTATTCCCCCTCTTTCAGTCCGCAGTCCGTCAGTCCGTCAGTCCGCAGTCTGACTGGAGTCCTGTTCTATATTTGGGATGGGAAATTTTTGCTTCTTTTTTAGTCCGTCTCCTCGCCCTTCCGAAAGAGGGGGAATTTATTCCCCCTCTTTCAGTCCGCAGTCCGTCAGTCCGTCAGTCCGCAGTCTGACTGGAGCCCCGTTCTATATTTTTTAGCCCCTCTCCGTGCCCTTCCGAAAGAGGGGGAATTTATTCCCCCTCTTTCAGTCCGAAGTCCGTC
>DROJ01000594.1 GCA_011321935.1 Bacteroidota bacterium
CCTATTGCTGTACGGTGCCAATACTTTGGTCACATCCGCTTTGGGAAAAGGCTCTTTTGAAAACCACCATATATTGTTGACCGAATCTTTTACCCTTATCTTCCTTTTATTGACCCACTCGATGGGGCTTGGCAATTTTGAGGGGTTGAACCAATAAAAATCCTCTGCAAGATAAAACCCTATATTGTCGCAAAAATGAATGGGCACCCGGAAATTATATAAACTCCTCACGGGCAGCCCCCTCTTATATGCCCCGCCCAGGTCAAGGACAAAACTTCCCGATGGTTTTAATTTATCATATACCAATGAGGCAAATTGAGATAACCATCCGACATAATCAGATTGGTTTTTGTTCCCGTATTCCTTTTCCCTTAGCAATGCAAAAGGAGGGCTTGTTAAAACCAGGTCTATAGATTCGTTGTCCATGGAAGCCAAAACTTCTAATGAATTGCCTATTATTTGTTTTCCAATCTTTGTGTTATACGCTGTTTGCATGGTGCGAAATTAGGAAATCTCTGGCCTGAAATCCCCTTAAAGTATGTGCGGAAAGTTGGGCAATTGATTTATGAATTGGATGGATCGGGAAAAATAAAACGAGTAGGCTTAAAGTAATATTATTGGTATGCAGGCTGCAATGCCTGCCCGAAATATTGGGATGGCGGCTCGCCGAAGACCGCCTGGAGCCTTGTGGCAACGGATAAGTAGCCTTGTGTTTTTTTCATTGGCTTGTCTTGCATTAAATATTTTGGGATTGTTTTGCTTTTTTAGGTTTGTTGTGAACGGATAGTGTAGCTGACGTGCCGGCGTTTAGGGCGGATGGACAGCTACACTTTGTTCGCTTATTCTTTTTCTATTTGATTATTACTTGTTTCGCAATCCCAATCAAACGGCCTTTTTCCCGAATTAAAATTGTATAAATTCCTTCTTGGTTTGGGGCAGGAAATGATGATTGGTTAATCAAAACACTCCTTGAAACCAACATTCCTTGCATATCAAAAACAAGAACCTCTATATCATCTTTATTTGTTAGTTCAGTTTTGATTGTCAACTTCTGCCCAATCTTAGATGGGTTTGGAAAAATTGAAATGTACCCTTTAAAATCCTCGGTATTATCAACATTCACAATCGTTTTTAAATGATACCATTCTTCAATCAGTCTGGTCAAGAACCACTCATCCGTAGCTCCAAAATAATTGTATTCCTCCTCTTTAAAATATATCGTATCATTTCCTAAGTTTTCGTATTGAAGATACCGACGTATTGTTGGGATGTGTGTGAGCAAGTCTTCCCAATAATAATAGAAAATAACCGAATCAGGTCTGCTGCTATAAATTTCTTGACCTTTGAAAGTCAGCTCTTTTCCATAATATCTCCACTCGCCATCATCCCAAGTAAACCCGTTTTTTACGATTGTGTCCTGACCTAAATAGTCATAAGTTGCCATTATCACATTATTGCATGTTCCGTTGTTGGGATAACTGTAGTTGCACCTCCTGATTGTATCTAACAGGTTGTCATTACCATACACCCAATCGGTTCTTCCTGTAAGGTATTCCCCGTTTATTGAGGAGTTAATCCTTATTTCTTGGACACGGTGATTGGCGTTGTCATATTCGAATAGCTTTCCCCTGTTGTAATCGAATTCGCCATTTGAATTTATGTAGTATTCAGCCTCTTCTATATTGTTGCCATTCGAATCAAATATTTTTTCTTTTTTGTAAAAGTTGACCCACGTTCCGTTGTTCCAATGTTGGAGCAGATACAAAGTATCCAAATTTGAATTTTCGTAGAAATAGGTACGTAATGCAGAATTCTCAAATGCATTGTTTTCAAAGCGTTCTGTCAACTTTGAGATTATTTTTCCGTCGTCATAGGCAGTTGCACTTCTACTGAAAACATTCCAATTATTGCTTGTGTCAAGTGTTTCGGACAACAAGTAAACTGTATCCGCCCCATAAGAATAATTGAACCTTGAAGTTGGATTCCTTCTTTGAATTAAGCTATCGTTCGAATCATAAGAAAAGCCCGTCCAGAATTCACCCACTGATGTGTCACCCTTAATATCAACCGACCATGACCAGGTGTATAAACTGTCAATAAGGAGAGGGATATAATTTTGCGATTGGAGGCTACTGGAAATCATCAATCCGATTGCTATGAGGTAGAGCTTTTTCATTTTATTTTTTTATTGTAGCCACCGGCAGTCCGTGAAAATACCTAAATTCATTTCTAAAAAGCAGGACGAATCAAACATAAAATATAGACACGCAAAATACTATTTCAATTAACCTGCGGACAAATCACGTTTCCAAATATTCAATTGTCAGGTTTCTGAATGTCGAGGTTTTTCCACAGGCTAACGGTTTGTGCAGCCACCATAGCTGCACAAAACAGCGATGGACGGCTGCACTTCATTCTGATTAGTTTTCTTTTTTTATTTCTTTTATTTCTTTGTCGAGGATTGGAAGGTACTTGATTGCTATCAGCCAAATCACGTCATCCGAAACCGAATCGTACCCATGAATTATCCGGTTTCGGGTATCCACTATTTTCCTTGAATCACTTATTAAAATATCGGGTTCGGCTTTCAATATTCGGCTCATCGCTTCACCGATTATTTCGATATTCCGTTCTACTGCCCGCTTCGTTTTTACGTCTTTTTCAAATTCAAGAAAATTTCTTGGTTCAGGAAGGAAGTCGTTGATTTCGGTAATGGCTTTTTCTATATCTTCAAGCCACACATTGGTTTCGTCTTGCATAAACGAGCATTTTTTTCTTATTGACCAAATTTTCAAAAACCTTGTTACTAATTGCTTTTTGTTCAAGCAAATCTATTTTCCGTTTGAATATTCTTTCCAGTTCAAACTTCAGTTCAAAGTAATTTTCGGCATATTCAATCGGGTCATTTGAAAGTATTGAAACAATGAAATCAATATCACTCTTCGGGTTGAACTTATCTGTCAGGATTGAGCCAAAAGCATAAAGTTCATCAACCTTACAAGTTGAACACACTTTATTTAACTCTTTTCGATTCTTATTTATCAATTCCATTTTTAGTCGTTTTTGACCTCAAATTAACGATTTTTCTTCGCTATTTGGTTTCATCTTTTGCTTTTCTTTTAATTGGTGAGAACTCGTACCACTAGTAAACTTACTAGCATCAACCGAATTCACAAGTGACTAACATTCAAGTTTCAGAGGCACAGGCACAAGCTATTGGTGTCCGCCAACTTACAAATTTAATAAAACACAGAACGCCCGTCAATTTAGCAAAAACAATGAACCAATGCTGCAATTGTTCTTGATTTCTCAAAAGCCATCCCACAATATGTTATGAAAACAATAGGCAATCTTCCCTAAAGCGCCCTAAAGGTATCACATCCAATTCAGTCCACAAAAAACAGTTTAAAATACCCGTTCACCCCACTTTATCCCCCTCAAACTCCTTCCCCATATAAACCAACTCCACCCCTTCCCCGATATCCAATTTCCCCAAATCCTTTGGCAGCACCTCCACGCGCCCGTCCGGGAATTTAATAAACAGCGGCATCCGTTCCTCCTGCAAGGAAAAGCGGTCGCGGATACGTTCGAGTTCTTCTGCCGAGCTGATCGGCATTTCGTGGACGGTCGGAAAATCGCGGGCAATCTCGTTGAGGTTGAGGAAGTCGTCGGTATAAGAGAAGATGCCCTCGTCGGGGAGTTTATCTTTGGGCAGGGCCATTTCCTCGGAAGAGAGCAGGCGGTAAGCGCCTTTTTTGCCAAATTTTTCCCGGAACTTGTCCACTGAGTATTCATTCACGTCGGCGCTGCTGGTCATGGCTATCAGGTAGCCGATGTTGTTGAGTTCGGCCCGCTCGGCGAGGTCGTCGGAATAGATATTGGCGGAGATGGCCTCCAGTCCTTGTTGCCTTGCTTTTTTCACCTTGGCCTCGTTGGAGTCGAGCAGTACAACGTGGCGGCCGTGGCCGTGGAGGTAATTGGCGATGAGGCGGGCGGCTTTGTTGGCACCGATGATGAGAACACCCGTGGAACTGGTCTGGGTGACCCCCAGCAGTTTGGCAACGAAACGGGCGGTGGAAGCATTGAGCAGCACCGTGCCTACCACGATGAGGAACACCAGCGGGGTGATGTACTCCGCCCCGGGCACGCCTTCGTCCATCAGCTTGAACCCAAAAAGAGAGGCCACGCCTGCGGCAACGATGCCCCGTGGGCCGATCCACGAGATGAAAAGTTTTTCATTGAAACTCAGCTCCGAATGCCGGGTGCTGAGAAAAACCGACAGCGGCCGCAGCACCAATATAACGATGCCAAAGAGCAGCAGCGGCCGCCAGTCCATCACCAATAGCAGGCTGTCCATGTCAACATGGGCGGCCAAAACGATAAAGAGGATGGACACCAAAAGAATGCTGATGGACTCTTTGAAAAGGATGACTTCCCGGAAATTGGGCACTTCGAGGTTGCCCAGCACGGTGCCCATCACCACCACCGTCAGCAGCCCCGATTCGTGGGCCAGCATGTCCGAAAACACAAAGACGCCCAGCACCGAGGCCAGCGTCACCACATTGAGCAGGTAGTGGGGGATGAGTTCTTTTTTTATCAAAAAATAAAGCAGGTAGGCAGCGATAGCGCCCAGCGCCAGCCCGATCAAAATGGTTTTGACAAACTCCATGAAGGCATGGCCGCTGTATGCCCCCACCGTTCCGCCCGATTGGATGAACTCGAACACCAGCACCGCCGCCATTGCCCCGATAGGGTCTATCAGGATGCCTTCCCATTTCAGCACGTTGGCCACGTTGAGCTTGAGGGGCACGTTGCGCAAGATGGGGGCGATCACCGTCGGCCCGGTCACAATGATGAGCGCCGCAAACTGGAGCGAGATTGACCAGCCCAGACCCATCACGAAGTGCGCTGCCAGGGTGCTGCCGACCAGGGTGACCAGCGAACCCAGCGAGATCAAAGTTCCCACTGTCGGCCCGATGCTTTTCAGTTCCGAGCGTTTGAGGGTCAGCCCGCCTTCAAAGAGGATGATGCCGATGGCCAGCGACACGAAGTTGAAAAGGTATTGGCCGGGGAAGAGGCCCTCGCCGCTGCCGTCTTTGTACATCGGCTCCAGCAGTTTTGCCCCGTCGTGCGTCCACAGGGTTGAGAGTGGGCCGACGGCCAAACCGGTGAGTACGAGCGGCAGGATGGCAGGTACTTTGAGCCGCCATGCTATCCACTGCGCCAATATCCCGAGTATGATGATTCCTCCTAATTCGAGCATTGAAATAAGCTGGGCGGGATGGGACACTGATTGAACTGATTTATACCGCGGCACTTTAGGTTTTGTGCATTTGCCCCCGCCAGCCCCCGACCCCAGAAAGGGAGCACCTGCCCTCAATGCAAAAAACCTAAAGTGCTGCGGTATAACTGATTTGCACAGATCAGCGGAAATCAGTTCAATCAGTTCAATCAGTGTCCCATCCCGGCAATATTTGTTTTTCAGAATTGCGCCATGCCCGGCAAAGTAATGAAAAAAAGAAGCAAGCGCATAAAAAGGCAGCACTTTGCCAAATCCCAAAAAGCCCTAACTTGCGGCCTTTTCAAGTAAGCCCCACTCAAAGCCCAACAACTCTCCGAAGGAGGCCTTCGGACAAAACTCAAAACTCATCAAGACCGCAGCCACCATAATCTCCGTTTTGTTCCATCCCTTGCTGATGATGACCTACATGCTGGTCGTCCTCTTGGTGTCCAATCCCTACCAATTTGGGGTGTTCAGTATAGCCGACCAATGGAAGCTGATCCTGCTGGTTTTTTTGTCCACTTTTGTGATGCCGGCCTTTGCCCTCGTGCTGATGCGCTCGCTGAACATGGTGGAGTCCATCTCCCTCCACGAGCGGAAGGAACGCATTGGCCCGTACATCATCACTGCGGTATTTTACCTTTGGATGTTTGTCAATTTCAAGCACAACCAGACCATCCCTTTTGCGCTCACCGTGGCTGCCCTCGGGGCGACCATAGCCCTTTTTGGGGTTTTCTTTTTCAATAATTTCACAAAAATAAGCGCCCATGCCGCAGGTGTCGGCGGGCTGCTCGGCCTGACGGCCATCAACTCGTTCTATTTCAGTTTCGATACTTTCAGCCTGAACACTTGGCTGTTCGGAACGCTGGAGGTCAGCACCAATTTTTTGCTGCTGCTGGTCATTGTTTTGGCGGGCATCGTATGTACTTCGCGGTTGTTTTTGAAAGCGCACACGCCGGGGCAGGTGTATAGCGGGCTGGCCGTCGGTTTCGTTGCGCAGTTCTTGGCGCTGTGGTTTTTGCAGTGATTTTTCCCCGCAATTTTTTTTGATCGGTACGCATTGCCTCCGGCAAATTTGTTTCCCGCAAAGTACGCAATGTTATACGCAGAGAGCGCAGAGCTTTGTGGTAGCCGTCTCCTGTAAACTCTGCGCTCTCTGCGTATAACACTGCGTACTTTGCGGGAAACCTTCGTCGTACTCGGCAGGAAAAGGGGTCATACCTCCGACACCACTTCCACACTCCATGCCTCTGCCCGCTCAGCAAACAGCGCCTTTGTTTTTTTCCATGTTTCTTTGAAAAGGCCAGACCGTCGGTAGGCGTCCAATGCTGCCTCGTTTTCCCAAAAGGAGTACGTGAAAAGGATATTGGTGTGCTTGGCCCCGCGCAGGAGTTCCAAATGCAGGCAGCCTTCCGATGCCTTTATCTTTGTCTTGCTTTCTTCAAAAATGGTTAGGAATTCAGCGATGGCTTCCTCTCGGAGGGTCAATTTTACGATGCGTTTTATCATGGTGAAATGAAAATGAAAATAAAAATGAAAATGAAAAACTCCAGTGGCCACTTATGCTCCACTGGAGTTTTTCATTTTCATTTTCATTTTTATTTTAAATTATCTAACCTCCACTTTCCCATTAACCGCCTCAATACCATAAAACTGGCTGGCCGCATCCGTAATTTCAATGACCACCGGCCTGTCGGCAAATTCAAAAGCGGACTTCGAGCCTGCTTTGCCGATGGCTTCAAAACAGACATCGTAGAGTTTGAAACCATCCGGCTTGGTGACGCCCTGCACATTGGCATCGAACCAAGAATAGGAGAGGATGCCCAGGTGGGCAGCCCTTGCCCCGAAACTTTGGGCGCCCATGCCCGGCAGGCCAAAGTTTTTTATCTCCTTGAATTTCAACACCTTCGGGTCGAATTTCATGGTGTATTGCATGGATACGATTTTGTTGAACTGGCGGGCCGTCACGGAGATACAAACCTCCGAACCTTTGGAAGCGGTGACGCTGGAAGCGCTGATCGGAATGTTGTCGACGAGGGTGGGCTGCACCGGTTCGGCAGGTAGCGGCGCCCGCGTTGCTTTCTTTTCAGAAGTACTTTTCAAGGCCGACTTTGTTGCCGCCTCCCGGGCAGGGTCGTCGCTGCCGCACTGGATGAAAAATACGGAGATGCCAATGGCAAACAAGAGTTTTAACAAAAGTTGGGAGATATATATTTTCATAAGTTGAAATGGTTTGTCTCTCAGTCTTCAGTCTCTCAGTCCACAGTCTTCAGTCTTTGTGGAATCCTGCTCTTAATGCTGGAGTAAATAGCACAAAAATAAAAAGTAGGATTCCACAAAGACTGAAGACTGTGGACTGAAAGACTGAAGACTGCGGACTGCGGACTGAAAGACTGCAGACTGAAAACTAATCAATGGCGACTTCGCCGTTTTCGCTGCGCAAATCTAAAAACAAGCCGGCAGCATTGGAAATTTCGACCACCGTTGGTTTACTGCTGACTGCGATACTTGTTTCACTGCCTGTCTCGCCGATGGCCTCGAAGCACATTTTATAGAGTTCGGTGCCGTCATCTTTCGTGATTCCTTTCAATTGATGGTCGTACCACGAGAAGGTGAGCATCCCCTTATCCAAAAGGTGCATCCCAAAATTCCGTTTGTCCATGCCTTCGAGGCCAAAGTCTTTTATTTCTTTGAGTTTCAATACTTTGGCGTCCCATTGCACGGTGTATTGCATGGTCAGTATATGGTCAAAATTTTTTGCTGTTACGGACACACAAACTTCCTCCCCTTTTTTGGCAAGGGCATCGCTGATAGAAAGGGTAAGGGTATCAACGGGCGGTTTTAGATAGACCACCTCCGGGGCAAAACGGTTGTTGTCGGGAAGGCAGTGGGCAGGTGGCACCAGCATGAATGCCGACATCAAGGCCAAACTGAGCAGCAATAAAATACGGTAAATTTTGTGGCGCATGGTTGGTGTTTTTATTTGGTAGCATGGCCTTTAGGCTGTCCCGGCCAATGGCGTTTACGCCGTTGCAAACCAATGCCGGGCAGAAGCCGGGCCTAAACGCTCGTCACCGGGACAGCCTAAAGGCCATGCTACCAAAGTCAAAAAGCATACCCCCCGTTTTCAGTCTGTCAGTCTGTCAGTCTTCAGTCCGCAGTCTATCAGTCCACAGTCTTCAGTCCGCAGTCTTTTAGTCCACAGTCTTCTCCACAGGAGTCCTTTGGACAGTCTTTGTGGAATCCTACTCTGGTTGCTGGATTATACTATCACATAAAGTAGGACTCCACAAAGACTGTGGACTGAAGACTGACGGACTGTGGACTGAAAGACTGCGGACTGATAGACTGAAGACTGAGTCACTCTTTCCAAAAAGGTATTTTGAAAAAGGGGGCGAGGGCCAGCGAGTCTTGTTTGTCCTCCGATTTATATTTTTTCCATTTTTTTACTTCTATCAAATGTTCGCCGCGGGGCAGGTAGGCGACGTCGAACATGGCGGCGAGGCCGTACTCCCGGTAATTGGCATGGCGGTGAAACCTAAACGGAACGTCGCTGAACAGGCTGTCGTCAATGCTGATTTCATACAATTGTGAAAGGCAGGTAAGAGCGGTGTCGCGGGCATTGGTGCGGGGCATGCTTGATTTTTTGGTCAAATTGATTTGGATGTCAGACCCGAAACCAGCTTCGTGGAACGGCTCAAAACCGGGGCAGCGGTGTTTCAAAGTTTTGTCGTCGTCTTTGGGCATATAGGCGATGAACAGTTGCAGGAAACCGTTGTCCACAAATTTGGAGGGGATGCTGCCGGAGGTGATGAGTGCTTTCTCGCCCAGCTGGTCGTCGTAGTCATTGTTGAGCAGGGCGTTGGCGCCGGGCTTGTCGGGGTACCAGGTGTGCGAATGGGTCTTGACCGAGAGCAGGAAAATAATGATGAACACATAAGGCACCAATAAATAACCGACCCACCTTCCAAATTTATTGTCGATCAGGTTGTAATAAATGGGGCGGTAAAGAGGGGAAACGGTAATGAAGCTCATAAACCGGTAGATCGGCATATAAATATAGGAAAACCATTTTATCCTTTTTAAAAAACCCAAAGTCAGGAAATCCAAAAAATATAAAACGCCGCATACAAACAGCGTTGCCCCGAAGGTGTCACTGATAATGTCGGCTGTGGTTGCTGGCAAGGAGGGGAGCAAAGAATCCAGCACATAATCGCCGATAAAAATCATGAAACCTATATAAAGGGCAAAGCCCAACAGCATGAAAACAATGAGGAAGGTAAAGGCGAAAACGGTGCTGCATATTTTTTCCAGCGTGAGAATGTACTGGTCGAAGCTACCGACTTTGCGCCTTAGCAGGCGGTCGAATTTTGGCGCCAGCCGGAGCGAATCAAAGTCTATGTCGCTCGAAACATAGCGCAGGCCGATGGTGCTGATCCATACGCCCCGCAGCAGCACATGCACCACCAAATTGATGAGGATGAAAAAACAAGCGCCCATCAAAAAAATATAAACAAAGGAGAGCGGGTTGTCGCCGCTGTGAAAGGCTTGGGTGGCGATGGAGATGTCGCGCCTGACACTCTTCAATGCCTCCAATGCCCCCAGCATCAGGAAGATCGAAAAACCGGAGGTGACCAGTTCGAGTTCCCAGCTTTCGCGCTGGAGTTTGTTGAGCCACTTGTTGAGTTTTTTATGGTCTTGTAGTTTCATTGTTTGTCTTGTTTCGGGAACACTAAAACTTGGAGGGGGTAGTGTTAATTTTGACGTGATTTCAAGCACTTAGGCCAAGCCCCCGTCTCCGCTGCTTTGTCATCCGCCTTTAGGCGGATCTGTTTACGTTAGAAGTGCAGCCATGCAGCCTCCCTAACGTGAGCAGATCCGCCTAAAGGCG
>DROJ01000595.1 GCA_011321935.1 Bacteroidota bacterium
ACTTCTTCTTTTTTTAATTCTTCAATAGTAATGTTTGCGGCCACAATCGGCGCCAATATATATTCCTCCCCGACCGAATGGAATTTAATCCTGCGCTCGTTTGCTTCCACTATTTTTACTTGCGAACCGATGTGCAGGCCTTCGGCCAATATCTGTTTATAAATAATTTCCGGCTCGTCTTCGATATGCGTTATTTTGCCCACCGTTCCGACCGGAAAAGAGGGCAATGGTTTTCCCGCTATTTTATGCATTTCGCCCTTGCTCGATGGTATCGGGTCGCCGTGCGGGTCGAACCTGGGGTTGCCCAATTGCAGGGCAAGGTGGTCGGTATCTTCTTCCGATAAGTGGTGCTCCATATGTTCCGCCCGGTCATGCCATTCCAATTTATCGTAACCTGTTTCTTCCGACAGGTATTTTTCCCACAAGCGGTGGGCGCGTATTATTTTCAGGGCATAGTCCCTGCCCGTATTGCTGAGTTTAACTATATCTCCCGAGGAATTGATAAGTCCTTCCGATTCTATTTTTTGCAATATATCGAGCAGGTGTTTTTTATTGGAATTCAAACGGTCGAATATACTGTTGACTTTCATGCCTTCGCTATTGTCCTCTGCATGGTAGAGCATTTTCAATATATCCTCGATTATTATTTTATTGTCCTGTTGGAAGCTGCGTTTTATGACCCAATAAAAGCCCCTGCCCGGACGGAACAATAAATAAATACCGAGGCAAATAATAAAGAATACCAATAATGCGGTTGCGTGACGGTTCATTAGTTTTCATTTAATCTGACATATAGGTTTTTGCACACTTTTTCGGATAGCGTAATAGCGCTTTTCCGGGGGATTTTCACTTTTATGGAACGGTCGTAAGGATAGGATTCCAATATTTTTATTTCCGTATCGAGGCCGATGTTCACTTGGTCGAGATAGGTTAAAAATTCAGAAGAGGAATCTTTTATCCAAGTGACAAAACAGGTTTTTTTGTTCGGCACTTCGGTCAATACAATCGTATCGTCGTCCCTTAAATTCCCGTTTATATCGGGGATTATATCGCCGTGCGGGTCTCTCACCGGATAGTTTAAAAAAGCATCGAGCCGGTTCACCAACAAAGGGGAACTGACATGCTCCAATTGCTCGGCCACCTCATGCACTTCGCTCCACGAAAAATTCAAATGCTCCACCAAGAAAAGTTCCCACAGCCTGTGTTTCCTGATAATCAACAATGCTTTTTCCTTTCCTTTTTTGGTCAATGTGAAGCCTTTGTATTTTTTGTAATCCACCAGTTTTTTGGCCGATAGCCGCTGTATCATATCGGTAACGGACGAAGGCTTGCTGTTGATGTACTCCGCTACCTCTTTGGTAGATACGGCTGCCGGGCCGTTCTCCGAAATACTGTAAATGGCTTTTAAGTAATCTTCTTCTGCGTGTGTTTCCATGACATTGAAAATATTATTTTACAAAGGTAATAAAAATTTTAGACAAAGCTAAATCTTTCATTGAAACTCCCTAAAACCTGCAACCAGAAAACAATGTGCTATTGGCAGGTTTTAGTTTTAAAATATCCAAAATCGTTGTCCAGAAGTCAGTTCGGGACAACAGTTTTGGAACGGGTGTATTTCAACACTTCAGTCTTTCCCCGCTTGGCCCATTAGTCCCCATAGGGGTGGCCGTCCCGCACCGAAATTTTGAAATACACACTATTGGAACTGTATCTAATTTTATGGAAAACTTATTGCGACAAGAAATTGCGGCAAGGGATCCTACCGAGAAAGGGCTATCGTTTCTTCGCTATTTTTAGTGGGTAGTGCAGTGATTCGTAATTAGTTGATTAGTGATTAGTTCGCCAAATCCTTGACAATGTGGTATTTACCAAAAAATAAATAGTCCGCTAATTACGAATCGAACCAGTAGATTAAAAAAACAGGTTTATACTGAACCACTTTAGGTTTTGTGCATTTGCCCTCGCCAGCCCCCAGCCCCAGAAGGGGAGTACCTGCCCTCGATGCACAAAACCTAAAGTGGTTCAGTATATAAAAAACATTTTGGGAATTATTTGTTATTATGGTTCAGTATAGCCTTAGTTCGACTTTGCTACTTTTGATTAAGTTACCGGCATATTCAGGAATGGGAGTCAAGCATTATTGCTACCGGTATTCTTACTGCAAATTGCCCATCCTTTTTTATTATTTCTATTTCTTTTTTTGAAACAAATTTATACCGCGCCCTTATATTTTCCAACCCGACGCCAGAGGGATGCTGGGCTTGTTTTTTTTCTTGCCAATTGTTGCGCACGACAATATAGCCCGGGCCGTCTCTTTCCACCTCTACTTTCAGTGGCTTGGCTTTTGATATTTCGTTGTGTTTTATGGCATTTTCCACCAGCATTTGCAGGGTGAGCGGAACGACCATTTCGCCGTTCGGATTAGCGATGTTTAATTCCACGTCGAGGTTTTCCCCAAAACGTATTTTCATTAAAAAGGCATATGCTTCGAGTGCTTTCAGTTCTTCTGCCAAAGGTATGATCTCCTTCTCCCGCGTGTCCAGTACATATCTATAAGTCAGCGATAATTGTTTGATAAATTTTGCTGCGAGGTCGGGGTCTTTATAGACCAAAGCGGAGAGTACATTAAAGCTATTAAATAAAAAATGCGGGTCAATTTGGTTTTTTAATGCCTCGTATTGTGCCTCTATATGTACGCGTTTGAGTTCCTCCGTTTCGAGGAAAGATTGTTTCCATAATTTAAAAAAATTCACCCCGTACATGAACAGCCCGATAATAAGCGTAATTATGGAAGCCGTTATTATAAACCTTTTATTGATGTGGAACAAAATTTCAAAAAACGGATCGCCGTACACTGTCCATTGGAAGGCCGCCCAAAATATTTGTGTGGCCAGCACCGTATATGCCAATGAAGCGGCAAGTGCAATGAAAAATGTTTTTACAGGGGTCTCCAGCCACGGATAATTTTCCGAAACCCAAACGGCAATCTGTGCATTGCCAAATGAAAGCACGATGCCGATGACGCCATTAAAAAGCATGATCTTCAATAGCACGGCAAGCGGCTGGCCATAGTTCCACGGCAAAAACAACAGCGTCATACCGATACCAAAACCGAAGAATATTTTTAGCGCGTTTTTCACGGCAGGTGCTTTTTAATAATGATATACTGAACCATAATAGGTTTTGTGCATTGAGCGCAGGTTCTCCCCTTCTGGGGCTGGGGGCTGGCGGGGGCAAATGCACAAAACCTATTATGGTTCAGTATAAATGGTGAATGATTAATCATTCACCATTTATCATTGACCATTTATTTATTCGCTTCTTTCAGTAAATAATTATTGTAAAAACTCCCCCATGTAGGGGACAGGCCGTCCGTTCTTTCCTCCTTTTCGTACAGTTCTTTTGCCTTTTCCAAAAACGGTTTTGCATTGTCGGCACCGCCGCCAAAAAATGCGGGCGTATAAAATATGCCCTGGCCTTTTACATAATATGCCCGCGGGTTGTTCGGGTCGAGTTCGATGGCCTTGTCGAGTACGCCGCTGGATTTTGGGCCATATTTAGCGCCTTTTATCATCGGGTTTTCCCATATCCTTCCCTGATAGATATAGCCCTGCATAGTTACTATTTCGGAATTGTCCGGCAATAGTTTTTTGGCCACGTCAATTGATTCCTGTGCCTTGTCGAGATAGGGCACGGTCGCTTTCAAATCCCCGTGGTTCATTACGTCCACCGCTGACATTACTTGGCAATAGGCATGGTAATAATAAGGCAGCCATTGGTTTTTTTCGGCATTGGCGATGCGCTCGAACATATTGCCTGCCGCCTTGAAATCGTCGAGGGTACGTGCCGTGTCAACTTGTGCAACGGCTTTTTTCATGGCCGCTATATATTTGTCGTTTTGTGCAAATGCAATTGAACATATTGCAAAAGAAAGGAGGAAAATGATTGTCTTTTTCATTTTTTATTATTGTTTAGTTTATTGATGAAACAATGTTGATGGACTTAATTATTTAAAAATAATTAAAAGGTTTTAAGATAGGATTGCACACTGATTTAACTGATTTAACTGATTAAAACTGATTTATCAAAACAACCTGTCGGAATCAGTTAAATCAGTTAAATCTGTGTGCAATCCTATTTCAATAATTCGTGGCAATTCAATTCAAATCCCCGCTCGTCACCCCATTGTCTTTCGAGAACCTTTGGCCGATGGAAATAAAGCAGCCGACGAAGAAAAATCTTTTTGCGGCAGGTTTTACGGCGATGCCCGTATAGGTGCCGTCGTCGTTCGGGGTGTTGCTATATCTATACCCGAATTTATTTTTAAAGCCCGGTATATTGTTTACCGACGCATATAGTACCGTAAAATGCCTTTTTATATTTGTCAGGTAACTTATATTGAAACTCAGGTCGTGGTATGCGGGGGTTCGCCCCTCGTTGAAGCCGTCGGTATTGGGGTCGTTATAGGGGCGGGGGCTGGCATAGGAATAGGTAAAACCGATAGAGCTTGTTATTTTCGGCAGCCATTGTTTATACACAATAGAAGCGTTGTGCCGGGAGGCAAAAGTCGGTGTCGCCGCCTGCGGGAACTCGCGCCAATCGCGCTCCGTATCGAGGAAAGAATAAGAAATCCAGAAGTCCGCTTTTTTTAATGTGCCGCCTTTGTCGCGGTAAAAAATATCGAAGCCGCGGGCATGTCCGTTGCCGCTGTTATTGGTGGTAAAATTTTCCTGTTTTACCAAGTTGTCATATGTTTTATAATAGCCCTCGATGCGGAAGGTGCGCTTCTTTCCCAATATTTGGTAATTGATTAAATAATGGTCGGCTTTTTCATAATTTAAATTGGTGCCAAAGCGGAGGAGTTCTTTTTCCGGCGTCTGGAAAAATTGGCCGTAGGCCAGCGAAAACTGTCCTTTTTTGCCCGTCTTATAGGCCAGTGAAATACGGGGTGCAATGTTCCATTTTTCCAACATATCGGAATACTCCGTCCGCGTACCGAGACGTGCCACAAAATCTTTGCTCAAATATATATCCGCTTCCGCAAAACCCGCCCCGTAATTGTCGGTCAGGTCGGTGGTAAACTCTTCCCCTGCGGAGGAAATGAATTTTTGGTCATATAGGTTGAGCAGGTATTCGCCGCCAAATTTTATTTTAAAAAACTGGCCCACGTTATTGGTCAAAGTGATTTTTGCCTGCGCCGATTGCTCGTTGGTATTTACCGAAAACAGTTCGCGTATTTCCTCTTTGTCATAGCTATAAGAAAGGCCCGTGCGCAAAGTCCAATGCTCGTCCAATATTTCTTTAAAAGAAGAATTGAGGTAAAAATTGTCGTTGCCGAGGGCAAAGGCATTGGTCTTGGTGACATCCTCAAAACCCGGCGTCTGCAGGCCGAGCGAACCGTGGCTGCCATTTATATTCAGTTTAAAAATACCCGTCTCCGAAGTTTCTTTCCGATAGATAATCTGCCCGTCGTAGCCACGGAAAGGCTTGTCCCATTTCCTGTCCTGCGGCACGATGGAATTATAGGGAGCGACGTTGATATAATTGCCCGAAAGGGCGAGCGAAGATTTGTCCCAAAGGTGGGTGTGCGATGCGCCGAGGCCGACCGTCATCAGGGAGATGCCCGTGGTGGTTGCGGTGGCCAGGTCGTTGGTGTTGAGGATGAGCGCCGAGGAAAGCGCCTGCCCGTATTCCGCCGAATAGCCGCCCGTGCTGAACATGGTCCCTTTGAACAAAAAAGGCGAAAACCTGCCCCTCGCCGGGATGTCCGGCACGCGGCTGCTGTACGGGTTTTGCACGAACAGCCCGTCTATGAAAGTGCGGGTCTCGTAAGCTGCCCCGCCCCTCACAAATAGCTGCCCTTCCTCGCCCACGGCCTGTGTGCCCGGCAGGGTGTTGAGCGCCCCGGCGATGTCGGCGGTGGCGCCCGCGGTGGTCACAATGTCGAGCGGGCTGAGCATGACGGCCTTCTTCTCGTCGCTCGCCTCGAAGGCCCCGGCGGAGATGGTCACCATGTTGAGTTCGTTCGCTGTTTCTTCTATCTGTGGGTTGATTTCCAGCTCGCCGCCATTGAGCTGTACGGCCTGTTCAAAGTCCTCGAAACCGATGTAGGTGATGGCCAAAATGGCCTCGCCCGTTTCCGTGGTCGCAAATTCAAAACTGCCGTCGGCCTCGGTGGAGGTGCCGTCGTAGGTGTCTTTCAAAAAGACGTTGGCGCCGATTATTGGCTCGCCCGATTTGTCGGTGACGATGCCTTTTATAGTGGTCTGCGACCAAAGGATGGTGGCGGTGAAAAAGGCAATAAATAGTAATACGGATTTTTTCATTTCGGATGATTGTTGAATTCGACGGCAAGTTGCAGGGAATGGGGGAAATGGGGTAATTTTTTTGACTGAAGTGTCGGATTTGGGGGATGAAGTGTGGGGGGAGGTGGATGTGGTGAATTGCTTTTAACCGCATTCTATGTAAAACCAAATGAACATCACTATCCTTGTAACAACTTTGGGGTTTGTCTTTCCATTTTATGATACGCTGCATTTCCCGAAAACAGCTTATCGGCATAATTGCGACAATAGGCAATTTTTTATGATAAAGTTGTCTAAATAGACAACAACCCATACCTTTGCAAAATAAAACAAAACCACAATGCCAACCATCCACACCCTCAATTCAATTAAAATACTGATTTATTTTGATGACCATTTGCCGCCGCATTTTCATGCAATATATAATGAATACGAAGAATTGATTGAAATACACACACTGGAGACATATAGAGGAAAGCTGCCTTCTAAACAGCGGAAAAAGTAATGAAATGGGCAGCATTAAATCAAGATTTTTTAATTGAAAAATGGAATGAATTCAATCCAAATAATTAAAAATTATGAAAGGCCTAAGAAGCATACCCAAGATACTGAAAATCAATGAGGTGACAGGATATAAAGTATCGTTCCTTTTCAATAACGGGGAATCCCGGACAGTTGATTTCAAAAAATTTTTCGGCGGAAAAAAACTATCCAAAAAACATCCGGCTTATAAATTGATGAAAGATATTAACGAATTTAAGCAAATAGAAATCATCGGAAATACAATAGGCTGGAAAAATACTGGATTGTACTTGAAAAATATTTCAGGAGAAAAACAATTTTTTCATTTCGATTTAGACCCGATTGTTTTACTTGAAAACAGTACGCCGGATGAATCAAGAAATTTAAAAATAGGAAAACTTATAAAGGCGGCAAGGAAGGAAGCGGGACTGACACAGGAAGAATTGGCCAGAAAAAGCGGGACAAGCAAGCATTATATATCAAGGTTGGAAAACAGCAAATCTGATATAGAGTTACTGACTTTAAAAAAAATCATTGAGGCGGGTTTGGGAAAAAGGCTGAGTATCCAAATTAATTAGATTTATAAGAGCCGCCCCATGAACACTTCCCGTAACAAACCCAACATCATGGACAACATAAAAACAACAATCCAAAAAGGAGAAATAGAAGAAGCACTGAACAAATTGATTATCCAGTTCCATAATTCAGAACACGAAAAAGATTTAATCATATTGAGCTCGCAGAACCACGCCAACCAAAGAAACAAAAGGCTGGGCATTGTCAGTTTTGAAAATTACAATTTAGAGCGGAACAAAATAGTTTTTAATTTATTGCAATTGACAGACCTGCTGCAAAAAGGAAAAAAGGGAGAAAAAGGTTTTGGAAAAACACAAAACAAAAAAAGGAAGGTAATCATATGCGAGTCAAACCCATTGGGACAAAATTTATTTTCAAATGTAGAAATCCGAGAGATAGAAGAAATCATTTTCAACAATACTTCTAATTTAGATTTAATAATAAAAATGGGGTTGAATATAAATTATTTTATTGATTCCATAAACCAACACCAAGCGCAAATAATCCACTTTACCGCTTTCGCAAATATACTGAACCATAATAGGTTTTGTGCATCGAGCGCAGGTTCTCCCCTTCTGGGGCTGGGGGCTGGCGAGGGCAAATGCACAAAACCTATTATGGTTCAGTATAATGAAGGTATTTATTTTCATGACCAGTCCGACAAGCCCGTTCAGATTGGCAATGATTCCTTTTTGAAATATTTTGAGATGATTGACAAAGGAGTGGAGTGCCTGTTTTTCAATACTTTTATTTCTGAAAATTTGGCAAAAAACATTTCTCTGGAAAATATATTTGTGGTCGGGTTTAATGACATCGTAAACAGTTACGCAGCAATTGAATTTGCAACAGGTTTTTATAAAGCAATAGGATATGGAAAAGATTATTTAACGGCCTACGATATTGGCCGCCAAACTTTATTGAACGGAGTGCATAAAGACATTGTGCTTAAATTGTACGCATATGCTGACGGACAAAAGATAATATTTACCTGACCTTTTCAGGTTTTCCCGGGGTTCAGGAGAGGTCGTGCATTTGCCCTCTCCAGCCCCCAGCCCGCCTTAGGCGGAGAGAACCTACGCTCGATGCACGACCCCCTGTCCCCCGGGAAAACCTATAATGGTCGAGTTTCATTGGCAAATTTTAAAAGAACCTCTTCTTTTCTTAAACCAAACAAGAGAAACCCTCCCTTTTTCCCTTTTTATTCTTTTATTTGTGCGTCTTAAACAGAAGGGAGGTGCTGTTCATAAAACACGAAGTGCAATAGATGCCAAAACCCACCGCCTCCCTGTGAAGAAAACTACAGGAGGGACATTCGAAAAAACAAAAAACGAGGTATAAGCGATCAATGAAATTTTTCAGCTTTTTTACACAAGAATTGGCCATAGACCTGGGCACAGCAAACACCCTCATCATGTGCGACGGGAAGGTCGTCGTTGATGAACCATCTATCGTAGCCAAGGACCGGAGAACCGATGAGACCATCGCCGTGGGGCTAAAGGCCATGCAGATGCACGGAAAGACCCACGAAAACATAAGGACTGTCCGACCACTGCGCGACGGCGTGATTGCCGACTTCCAGGCCGCAGAAGACATGATAGCGGGACTGATAAGCATGGTGGGCAACAGGCGCCGCTTTTTTTCCCACCTCAAAATGGTCATCTGCATCCCTTCGGGCATTACCGAAGTGGAAAAGAGGGCCGTCTTCGACTCTGCCGACCACGTTGATTCAAAAGAAACTTACCTGATATACGAGCCGATGGCCGCCGCTTTGGGCATCGGGCTGGAGGTGGAAGAACCCATCGGGAACGTCATCATTGACATCGGGGGGGGGACGACGGAAATCGCCGTGATCGCCCTTTCCGGCATCGTCAACGACCAGTCTATCCGCACGGCAGGCGATGAATTTACCGACGATATTATTGATTATATGAAGCGGGCGCACAACGTGCTGATCGGCGAGCGGACTGCGGAGCAGATCAAAATCAATGTCGGCTCAGCCCTCCAAGAACTCGAAAACCCGCCACCTGATTATGCCGTAAACGGACGGGACTTGATGACGGGCATCCCCAAACAGATCACTATTTCCTATCACGAGGTAGCACAGGCGATTGACAAATCCATCAGCAAAGTGGAGGAGGCCGTCATGAAAGCACTGGAGTCAACGCCACCAGAACTGGCTGCCGATATATATAAAACAGGGCTGTACCTCACCGGGGGCGGTGCCTTGCTGCGCGGCCTCGACAAACGGCTCAGCCAAAAAACAAAACTGCCGGTCCACATTGCAGAAGACCCCCTCCGGGCAGTGGTGCGCGGCACCGGCATTGCACTGAAAAACACCGACCGTTTCTCCTTCCTCATCGACCGGAAATCTGTTTAAATTGCTGAATGGTTTGAATGGTTAAATGGTTGGTAAAAAATCCGATGGAATGAGTCCCATCGGATTTTTTACCAACCATTTAACCATTCAACCATTTAGCCATTTAACCATTCAAACCATTCAGCAATCCAACCATTTCATCCATGTTCAACCTGATCCAGTTATTTCTAAGATTAAGCGGGCTGTTCGTGTTTGCCCTTTTGGAAATAATCTGTTTTGTGATGGTGGTCAAATACAACCAGACACAGCAAGGGATTTATTTGAACACAATCAACAAAGGCACCGGTTTTTTTTACAAAGCGGCAGCTGAGGTCAACCATTATTTTTCATTGGAGGATGAGAACTACCGGCTCGCAAGGGAAAATGCCCGCTTGTTGGAACAGATCAGCAACAATGGGATAGATACCTTGAGGGGGACAGACACTGCATTTGCAGAGGGGCGCCCGCAATACACATTTACGGTAGCAAAAGTGATCAAAAACTCTGTCAACAACCACCACAACTACCTGACCTTGGATGTGGGCCGCAAAGACGGGATAGAAGCAAACACCGGCCTGATAACCAACGATGGGGTGGTGGGCGTTATCAAAAAAGTTTCCACTTCTTTGTCGGTCGCCATGTCCGTCCTGCACCGGCAGATGCGGATCAGTGCGCGCATCAAAGGGACCAATTATTTCGGCTCATATGTGTGGAACGAAAAGAGGATGGACACCCGCTATTTTTATTTAAAAGACATCCCAAAACATGCCGTCTTTTCAGTTGGCGATACCGTCGAAACATCGGGGGCATCCGCTATATTTCCCGGGGGGCTTATGCTCGGAACGGTTGATTCACTGGAAAGGGACAAGGGCGGCAACTCCTTTATTATTGATGTGAAATCCAAGCTCGACATTACCAACCTCCAATATGTTTATGTGGTAAATAATTTACTGAAAGAAGAACAAGAAGCACTCGAAAATGCAGCAATGGGAGAAGATAGGTGATTAGTGATTAGTGGATTAGTGATTAGTAAAACAGTGATTAGTGATTAGTAAAGTAGTGATTAGTGGATTAGTGATTAGACTACAAGGCATTAATCGTTACTGTAAGTTTTTGACCGCTTTCACTTTGATCCTGCAGCGTATCAAATGTTTAAGGGTTACACCACTAATCTACTGATCACTACTTTACTAATCACTAATCCACTAATCACTAATCACTATTTCACTAAAAAATGAACAAAACAGTCCTCGCCAATGTGTACCGTTTTTTTGGTTTTGCCCTGTTGCAGGGCTTGGTGTTCCAGCACATTGGTTTGGGATGGGAGGACTTTCCATATTTGTACATTATTGTTTTCCCGGTTTTTATTTTCCTGTTGCCTTTGCGCATGCCGAATTCGTTGGTGATGCTGTTGGCATTTGCCATTGGCCTGCTTGTAGATATATTTTACGATTCGCTCGGCCTCCATGCCAGCGCCGCCGTCTTTACTGCATTTGTGAGGCCATTGGTCATAAAAATAATAGAGCCGAGGGGCGGCTATAATGTGAATTTAAGCCCGACGGCAGAGCACCTCGGCATCCAATGGTTTTTCAAATATGCGGGCATCCTGCTTTTCCTCCATTTGTTTTTTTATTTTTCGGTAGAAGCATTTACTTTCGTTTATATCGTTGATATTTTGAAAAAAACATTTGTCAGCTATATAGTGTCAATGATATTTGTGGTCATATATCAATTGTTGTTTAATCCTTCGGATTGAATGGTTGAATGGTTGATAAAAGATTCGATGGAATGAGTTCCATCGAATCTTTTATCAACCATTCAACCATTTTAGACTTTGGACACAAAGGGGTCTGATTATGAAAAAGGCAGAACAGTTGCTAAATTGGTCTGTATGTACTAAAAAGCAACCGTTTCTGCCATGAAATCTTGAACTTGAAGATAGGCCGCTCCAGGGCGGTGGCCAATCTG
>DROJ01000596.1 GCA_011321935.1 Bacteroidota bacterium
GAACGGCTGGAATTTTTAATTTTGATTTTCAACGGTTGGAGTTTTTATTTTTATTTTAATTAAAATGAAAATGAAAATGAAAATGAAAAACTCCGCACGTTCATTTAATTCAGCATCCGTTTTTTAACCTAATTTTTATTGCTCTGACTGGCCTATTATTTTGGAGTTGAAAAACAAAACGGCAATCAAATGAACGGCTGGAATTTTTAATTTTGATTTTCAACGGTTGGAGTTTTTTATTTTTATTTTAATTTTGATTTTCACTTCAATCTATGGCAACATTTCTCGAAACTTCTATTGAATACCTCAAGGGCGTCGGCCCAATGAAAGCCGACCTGCTGAAAAAGGAACTCGGCATCCACACCTTTGGCGACCTGCTCACCGCCTACCCTTACCGCTATGTTGACAAAACCCGTTTCCATAAAATACGCGAACTCAGCGAGCAGAGCGGCGAGGTGCAACTGAAAGGCATTTTGCGCAAGCTCGATGTGCGCGGCGAGGGGCGCAAAAAACGCCTCACCGGCCGCCTGCGCGACGAGACCGGAGTGATAGAACTCGTGTGGTTCAGGAGCGTTTATTGGCTGCTCAACAAATTGGAGGTCGGCAAGCAGTACGTCGCTTTTGGGCGGGTCAATTCTTTCAACAGTTTTTTGAACATCCCCCACCCCGAAATGGAAGAGGTGTCGGAGGCCAACCTGCAGGCTGCGCTCACCTTCGCACCCGTTTATTCCAGCACCGACAAACTGAACAACAAGGGCCTCGATGCCAAAGGCCGCCGCCGCCTGATGGAGCTGCTGCTCAATAAATTGACAGCCGCCGACCTCCCGGAAAATTTGCCAGACTATATGTTGGAGCGGATGAAATTGCCGGGCAGGTTTGAGTCCGTCCGGTGGATCCATTTTCCCAAAAACCAGCAGCAGTTGGACTTGGCAAAAAAGCGGCTGGTTTTCGAGGAACTGTTTTTCCTGCAAATGAGACTGCTGCAAAGCAAGCACCGCCGGAAGGCTTCTATCAAAGGCTATGTGTTCTCGAAAGTGGGCGAACTGTTCCACCAATTTTACAAAGAAAAACTGACCTTCGAACTCACGGGCGCACAAAAACGGGTCATCAAAGAAATACGCAGCGACCTCGGCAGCGGCATCCATATGAACCGGCTTTTGCAGGGCGACGTGGGCAGCGGAAAAACCATCGCGGGGCTGCTCTGCATGCTCATCGCCCTCGACAACGGCCATCAGGCCTGCCTCATGGCGCCCACCGAAATCCTTGCACAGCAGCACTTTATCGGCATCAGCGAGCAGGTGGAGGGCATGGACATAGAGGTCGCTTTTCTCTCCGGCTCGATAAAGGGCAAAAAACGGAAAGCGATTTTGGAGCGGCTCAAAGAGGGCGAAATTGACATCCTCATCGGCACCCACGCGCTGATCGAAGATTGGGTGGAATTCAAAAACCTCGGCCTCGCCATCACCGACGAGCAGCACCGCTTCGGCGTGAAACAGCGCGCCTCCCTCTGGAAAAAAAGCAAGCCCTACCCGCCGCATGTGCTCGTGATGACGGCCACGCCCATCCCCCGCACCCTCGCCATGACCCTCTACGGCGACCTCGATGTGTCCGTAATTGATGAACTGCCGCCGGGGCGGAAACCTGTCACGACAGTACACCGGACGGAAAACCACCGTCTCCGGGTTTTTGGTTTTATGAAAGAAGAAATAGCGAAAGGGCGGCAGGTTTATGTCGTTTATCCGCTGATCGAGGAGAGCGAAAAATTGGATTTGAAAAACCTGATGGAGGGCTACGAGGCCATTTCGCGGGAATTTCCGCTGCCCGATTATGCCATCAGCATCGTGCATGGCAAGATGAAAGCAAAAGACAAGGACTTTGAAATGCAGCGCTTTGTGAAAGGCGAAACGCAGATCATGGTGGCCACCACCGTCATCGAGGTTGGGGTGAACGTGCCCAATGCCAGCGTGATGATTATCGAAAATACCGACCGCTTTGGCCTCTCGCAATTGCACCAGTTGCGCGGGCGGGTGGGCAGGGGCGCCGACCAAAGCTATTGCATCCTGATGACGGGCTTCCAACTCAGCTCCGATGCCCGCGAACGCATAGCGACCATGGTACGCACCAACAACGGTTTTGAAATCGCGGAAGCTGACCTGAAATTACGCGGCCCCGGAAACATGGAGGGGCTCCAGCAAAGCGGTATGCTCAACCTCCGTATCGCCGACCTCGGCAGGGACGGGGAAATACTGAAAACGGCACGGGCCATGGCGCAACGGATTTTGGACAAAGACCCGGAATTGAAGCATCCGCTGAACGCGCGCTTGAAAAAATATATGGATACGGCGGAGAGGAAGGTGAGGGGCTGGGGGAGGATTAGTTAGAATATTCCCTCTAAATGGGCATCTGCTTTTTATCTCTATATTTTTCTAATTCATATCTATATTTTGATAAGTACCCATTAAATTCGGCAATTGTATTGGTGTCTTTAATTAAATCATAATACTTTATTTTTTTCACTACTTTTCTTAAATCAAAACTCCAATAAATTGTCATTAACGGATTAATCCAAAGTTCACTTCCCTTTGTCCTATTAATCACATGACAATCTCCGTAGTTGCCTTCTAACGCACTTACAATTGAACTTGAAACAATGCTCTCTTTTCCTCTCATCCTGTCATTAGCAAATCGTATCGCATCTATGTATTTTGCCGCTTCGTCCATTTCTTTTGTTAGTTGAAACAACCCTAAATAACCTCCGTCTTTCGATAGCTCTGCAACATTTTCCAAAAACCTATAATGTGACACTCCATGATAATGATCAATTCCAAATCCTATACTGACTAAATATTGGTTTTTCACCCCACTTTTATATACCGCAGCCATTGAGCATACATCCTCTTGTGGTGTACCTAAGCCTTCTTCATCTCCAAACATTAAACTATCCGTACCTCCATCAACTAATATTATTGTATCAATTCTATGTTTTTTGATTAAGTATTTATAAGCGTCCTTTAAGGGGTTAACACCAATTCTTTCAAAGCCATATACATCAACATTATCTCCTTGTAATCCGAACCATAGCTTTAAATACCTTTCTGGAAAATAATGCCTCCCCGACAAATCACTGTCCCCACTCCTTATTTTATAACAATATGGAAATACTTTTTCCGATGTCGTTTCACTCAACTTGGTAAAAGAAAAATTTCCAATTATTACTTTTTTTCCTTGATTGATTAAATTAAAATACAATGGTATTCCACAAAATACATCAAAGCCTCCACCTGCTCCGGCGATTAGAATGTTTTGACTCTTTTCCAATTCTTGAAATAATGGAATCTTATTAATTGAATACGACATGTTTATTATTTTTTATAATTACAACGGATCGCTATGATTCATCAATCCTCATGCTTTTACTCCAGAGTGGCGTCGCTCTGAAACACTAAAGTATAAAAGCAAGTGGAAATAGGTAGAACTAAATCTATAGAAAAAGTTTGCCAGTGTCCTGTTCCCGGAATAAAGACAACAACGCACCTTCAAACCATTCCAAGTCAGCGACGTGCTTGAAGGTTTGTTTATCTAAATTGAAATTTGGGGAAGGGTTCATTATACTGAACCATAATAGGTTTTGTGCATTTGCCCTCGCCAGCCCCCAGCCCCAGAAGGGGAGAACCTGCACTCGATGCACAAAACCTATTATGGTTCAGTATATTGTTGAGTTATTTTAGCAACGGGCATACAAAGACAGCACAATATTCTATAAGAACCTCTCTTCCCAATATTCTTTAAAATCTTCTAAGTTCATAAATATTACTTTTGGAAAATCCACATCCTTTAATACCTTGAAGTGACCATCGTTGGTAACAATCAATTCTGCATTCGTGGCGACGGCGAGGTCAACATATTTATTATCGTCGGGGTCTTTGCCGATCAAGTTCCAATTAAAATAAATATCCCTTTTTTGTGTTTTGGGCAATTGGAGAAGCAAGTTTGCAACATTGCCACCCAAAACATCGCTTCCATAAAATTCATTGATTACCTCCTCATATTCAAGGATGATTTCTGTGGAGACAAATAATATGATATTGCCTTGTAAAATAGCATCATAGACCCAACGGTGTTCAGCCTGTTGGGGAAGTATTTGTATCAAGCAATTTGTGTCGAGGACAATATTCATCAGGAGGACTGTCTTCTTCTAAGGTGAAGGTTCTCGGTAGCTTTTTTAAACGACTCTTTGGTATATCCCCTTTTTTTCCATATTTCACCCAATTCCGAATCTATTTTTTTCTGATAATATTCCACCAATAATTCTTTGATTTCCAATAACTCCTTTTCAGTCATTTCTTTTGAGAACAATTCAAGAAGATAAAGCTGAACAGGGTTCAGTTTGGAGGCATTGGCCGGAGATGGTTGCGAAGCAGTCATATCATATATTTTTTACAAAACTAAATTAAATGGAGGAGAGTTCAAAATGAAGGTTTTATGTCAAAACATCACCAATCAGGATGGTTACAAGTGACACTCGCTAAAGCTCGTTTAACACTTATAACGACTATGAATACTTCATACAACAAGGGATTAGTTAGGCGACGAAAAGATCAAGCGGCCATGGCCCACTCGTATTTGCCAGCTTCAAGGGAATATTTTTTCAAGAGCGAAATAATTTCATTAAAACCGTTGCACAGTTCTTTTTGGAAATAGCCGTCTTTGGAGGGGCGGAAATCTTTGGGAAGGGAATTTTTTTCCACCTCGGTTATTTTGTGCAATTTCAAACCACCGTTTATATCAAGAATTTTAACGGTGGGCGAAGCATCCAAAAAGAACAAATCTTGGTTGGACAATTTACCTTCCAGATAAAGGCGGAGCGCCCGGGGGGCGATGGGAAAAAACAGCCAGCGATGACATTCTTCTTCTATATCCACCCAGTGCATGAGAAAAAGTTTGCTCGTGTCCTGTTCCCGGAATAAAGACAACAACGCACCTTCGAACCATTCCAAGTCAGCGACGTGCTTGAAGGTTTGTTTACCTATATTAAAATTTGGAGTAGAGTTCATTGTTGTTGAGTTATATTAAATTGGTTCAGTCTCTTTTATTTTTTGGTAAAAATCACACCAAAGATATTCATGGAACGTAATATGTCCAAAATTAAGTTTCTCAGGTTTAGATGCTATCCCATCTTTTATTTCAACATTTAGAGTAGCGAGATGGTTTCCTACAATTTTAGCAAACCGAGGGAATTTTCTAACACGTTGCCGAAAAAACTGTTTTGCCTTATCCTTATTTTCAAACATGGAAAGCCCCAATGCAGCGCAAGCTGACTTTTCATTCTTGAAACACCTGTTAGGTTTCAGGATGCTGACTGGTGTGAAATTGTCAGGATGCAGGGAATCCTCTTTAATAAAACGATAAGCGCTCCTCTGGGTTTCTTTATAGTCAGACGGTGGGCAACCGTGGAGTTTTTTCAGTTGCTCTGCATATTTAAATTGTGTGTAGTCCATAGTCTTCTGAAGTATGTTTCACAAAATTAATAAAATATATCGTCCTTCTTGTTTTTCAAATAAAATGATCATCAGCCCACGACCAAGCCCCAAACCTGCGCCACCAAAAAGCAAACGACAAAGCCCATTATCAAAGGCAGCACCGTCGCAACCGTCGTCCATTTCCAACTGCCCGTTTCTTTATATATCGTATAAATGGTGGTGCTGCAGGGGTTGTGCAACAAACTGAACAGCATTAAATTAATGCCGGTAAGCAATGTCCAACCACCTGCTTTTAATATATTCCCTATTTCTGCCGACGAATCCAACTCGAACATAACGCCCGCCCCTTCTCCATATGCGGCATTGCCGGTGGCCATTACCGTCAGCATCAATATGGTCGGTATAATTATTTCATTGGCGGGAATGGCCACTATATATGCCAATAATATAACCCCGTTTAATCCAATAAACAATCCAAAGCCGTCCATATATTCGATGGCCCATGCGGCAATGCTTTGGTCGCCGATATTTATATTTGAAATAAGCCAAATGACCGCTCCGGCAGGTGCAGCGAAAATACAGGCGCGCCATAAAACAATCAATGTGCGGTCAATTAAGGAGGTATATAATGTTTTTAAAACATTGGGCGGACGGTATGGGGGCAGTTCCAAATTAAAGGTAGAGACTTCTCCTTTTAAAACTGTTCTGGATAAAAACCACGAAACCAAAAAAGTAAAAAATATGCCCAGCACCGCAATCCCAAAAACCGATGCCGTGGATATAAGCCCCGAAAAACGCCCGGGCACTACTGCCCCGATAAATATAGCGGCTATTAATATTTGCGTGGGCCAGCGGCCATTGCACAAAGAAAAATTATTGGTGATTATAGCAATCAACCTTTCGCGCGGACTGTCTATTATGCGGGTGGCAATCACCCCCGCGGCATTGCAGCCAAAACCCATGCTCATCGTTAATGCCTGCTTTCCATGTGCGCCTGATTTTTTAAATAGTTTATCTAAATTAAATGCGACGCGCGGTAAATACCCAAAATCTTCGAGCATGGTAAACAATGGAAAAAATATAGCCATCGGCGGCAGCATAACGGCTATGACCCAGGCCAGTGCAAGGTAAACGCCATCAATTAAAAAACCGTCCAGCCACCAGGGCAGGCCTGCCGATGCCGCTATATTTTTTAAAAAAGGATGCACCGTGTCGAGCAACAAATAAGAGAGCATGGAGGAGGGCGCATTGGCGCCGATTATAGTCAACCAAAGTACGGTGGCCAAAATAAAAAACATGATGGGGAAGCCCCATATACGGCTCGTCACTATATTGTCAATGGCCGAGTCCAACCTTAAATTTCTTTTTTCCCCTTCTTTTTTTACGGCATTTTTTGCAATAGCAGTGGCGTCCGCATATATGCCCTCGGCGAGTTTGTCGTGGTAGCCTTCGCCAATGTTCCAACGGAGTTCGCTGGCCAATGAAATAATATTATCGGCTGTATTTTTATCGGTCATACCTGTGCAAGTTTTCCTGACTTTAATGCCTCAATTACGCTCTTGTCCCCTTCCAAAAGGCGGAGCGCTATCCAGCGGCCATTAATTATATTGGGATATTGTTGGAGCAATGCTTTGTTCAATTTTTCGACCGCCGTATTTATTTGCTTTGGAACATTTTTTATTTTATGCGGCTTGCATATAATTTTCCCGGTGGCCACCTCGTGTATAGTTTGGATCAGTTCCGGCAGGCCCTCATTATAGCGCGCACTTGTGGGCACTACCGGGATTCCCAAGTCCCTGGCAAGCGAGCGGTCGTCCACTATTATATGGTGCCTTTTTGCCTCATCAATTAAATTTAAACAGAGCACTGCTTTATTGGTTATTTCCAATATTTGCAGGGCGAGGTTTAAATTGCGTTCGAGCCGTCCGGCGTCCACGACAATTACAGTTACGTCGGGTTTTCCGAACAATATAAAGTCCCGTGCTATTTCTTCATCCTGCGAAGTGGAGAGGAGGGAATAAGTGCCGGGGAGGTCTATAAGTTTATATTTTTTTTGCCGGTAAGAAAAACCGCCCTCTGCCCTTGTCACTGTTTTTCCGGGCCAGTTTCCGGTGTGCTGCCTTAATCCCGTTAATGCGTTGAATACGGTGCTTTTTCCGGTATTGGGGTTGCCTGCCAATGCGACGACATAATCCGTATCGGATATATCCACGCCCAGTTTTTTCAGGCCGTCGGCGTTGTAATGTTTGCAGCCTTCGCATCCGTTATTTATTTCTTTGCTCATTATTTTTATTTTTTTCAATCAATATATTGGCCGCCTGTTCGTTCCTGAAAGCGATGACCGTATTTCTGATCAAATATCCTTTTGGGTCATTTAAGGGGCTGGTAATATCAATGGAAATATCCGTTCCTTTTACCACGCCCAAATCGAGCAGCCTCCTCCTGCTTTCGCCTTTGCACTCCTGCGATATACCAACTACCACCGCTTTTTCCCCTTTTTTTAAATTC
>DROJ01000597.1 GCA_011321935.1 Bacteroidota bacterium
AGATCAGTTGCGACTCCATTTTCCGTGAAATCTTTTTGTATCCATATTTTGTCATTTTTGATATCAATGTGCAATAAGCAAAAATGGATTCTTTTCATATCGTTCCAGCCTACATCCATCAAAAAATAATGGTGGTTTTCCGAGTCGAAAACCAATTGTTTTTCATATTCTTCCAAATTCGATTCTTTATAATAAACGGCATATTTTCGGATTACGTTTTTTATGATCGATTCGTATTTTTTTAGATTATCCATGATACAATTGTTTTAGATTTTGGATTGAAAACAACTATGTCCAAGTTTTCTTCCCGTATGGCTTCAAGCCCAAAAGGAGAAGTGAAAAAATCTTCATAAGCATCCTCTGGTACTGCAAGAAAAAGATTTCGGTCTATGTCCTTTTTGCTCAATATCCTGCGATATGTATGATATTGCCCAAGAGCTTCGTGATAGTCGTAAAATCGGGAGTGAGATAAAAAACTTTTGATTTCAACCGCAATTTTTATATTTTTTCTTTCTGCCGCAATGATCTTCTCTGCCCCTAAATCTATTTCCATTCCTTGTTCAAGGTGTTTTAAAGTGTAGGGGTCATGCGTGATTTCCCAACCATCTTTCTCCAATGCTTCTTTTACGTGTTCGTGAAATAAGTCTTTCGCCATAGTAATAATTTGGTTTTTACAAAAATAAGCATTTATCATTAAAATATCCCCAAAATTCCCAACCTTCCAGTTTGCTACCTCCCCCAAGTTCCGTTTATTTGAGCAACTTAATTTTTCAAAAAAACAACTCATGTACAAAAAACTTCTTTCCCCCCTCGACCTCGGGTTCACCACCCTCAAAAACAGGGTACTGATGGGTTCCATGCACACCATGCTGGAAGAACTGCCCGGCGGGCAAGAACGCGCCGCCGTATTTTATGCAGAAAGGGCGAGGGGGCAAGTTGGCCTCATCGTCACGGGCGGCATAGCCCCCAATATGGAAGGGGCCGTCGGTTTTGGCGCAGCCGCAATGACGACGCCGGAAGAAGCGGCCAAGCACAAAGTCATCACCGGGGCCGTCCACAAAGAAGGCGGGAAAATATGTATGCAGGTACTCCACACGGGCAGGTATGCCTACCACACCAATTCGGTAGCGCCCTCGCCTATCCAAGCTCCGATCAATAAATTCAAGCCCCGTGAAATGACCCCTGACGACATCGAACGCACCATCGGGGACTATGCAAAATGCGCCGCTTTGGCACAAGAAGCAGGTTACGACGGCGTGGAAATCATGGGTTCAGAGGGCTACCTTATCAACCAATTTATCGTAAAACACACCAACCACCGCGACGACGGATGGGGCGGCAGCTATGAAAACCGCATCAAGTTTCCCCTCGAAATAGTGCGCCGGACGAGGGAGCGGGTCGGCAAAAACTTCATCATCATCTACCGCCTTTCCATGCTCGATCTCATTCCGAACGGCAGCACTTGGGAGGAGGTAGTCCAATTGGCAAAAGAAATCGAAAAGGCGGGAGCGACCATCATCAACACGGGCATCGGATGGCACGAAGCGCGGGTGCCGACCATCGGAACGGTAGTGCCCCGCGGCGGCTTCGCATGGGTTACCAAGCGGCTGATGGGCGAGGTGAATATCCCGCTCATCGCCACCAACCGAATCAACATGCCCGATGTGGGCGAACGCATTTTGCAGGAAGGCTGCGCCGATATGGTTTCGATGGCCCGCCCCTTTTTGGCGGACGGCCAACTGGTACTCAAAGCCATGCAAAACCGCGCCGACGAAATCAACACTTGCATCGCCTGCAACCAGGCCTGCCTTGACCATACTTTTACCATGCAGCTCTGTTCTTGCCTGGTCAACCCGCGTGCCTGCCATGAAACCGAGCTCAATTATTTTCCGGCAAAAAATAAAAAGAAAATTGCCGTGGTGGGCGCTGGCCCGGCAGGTTTGGCGGCAGCCACTATCGCTGCGCAACGGGGGCACGAAGTCCTTCTCTACGAGGCGGCAGCCGAAACAGGCGGGCAGTTCAACATGGCCAAAGCTGTGCCCGGTAAAGAGGACTACGCCGAGACCATCCGCTACTATAACCGGCAGATAGAACTGACGGGCGTCCACCTGCATTTGAACACCCGCGCGACGGTTGAACTGTTGATGAAAGAAGGTTTTGAAGAAATCATTTTGGCATCGGGCGTCACGCCGCGCAAGCTGACATTCGAGGGTGCCGGCCACCCAAAAGTATTGGACTATGCCGAAGTGCTTTACCAAAAAAAGGAGGTAGGCCACCGCGTTGCCATCATCGGGGCAGGAGGCATCGGCTTCGACATGGCCGAGTACCTGGCGCATGACCCGCACGAGGTTTCCCCTTCCCTCGACACCTCCAAATACATGGAAGAATGGGGCGTTGACATGGGCTACTCGCAGGGCGGCGCATTGGCGGCTTCGCCAAAACCAAGCCCCTCGCCGCGGGAGATTTTCCTCTTAAAACGCTCCGGCGGGAAGCATGGCAAAAAACTCGGCAAGACCACCGGATGGATCCACCGGGCGAGCCTCGCCATGAAACGGGTGAACATGCTGGCCAATGTGGAATACCTAAAAGTAGATGATGCCGGGCTGCATATTTCTGTAAATGGAGGCGCACCCGAAGTGCTGCCCGTTGACCATGTGGTGGTATGTGCCGGGCAGGAACCGCTGCGCGACCTGTACGAAAAATTGCTGGCCAAAGGCCAAAACGTCCACCTCGTCGGAGGGGCAAAACTGGCAACGGAACTGGATGCGAAAAGGGCTATCAAGGAGGCGAGTTATTTGGCGGCGGAAATATGAATTTTGACCCGGACAGATAAACAGGGAAAAAACGTAAGTTTGTGGGAACTGTAATTCAACGATTTTATAATGACAAAAAAAAGGATACTGATCGGCAATTCCAACTTCGGGTACATTGTATCCAACAAGGGCTATTTTGTGGACAAGACCCTTTTGGTAAAAGACTTTTATGACAACAGCAGCCAAGTGCTCCTCATGCCCCGCCCGCGCCGCTTCGGCAAGACGCTGAACCTGTCCATGATCGAGCATTTTTTCGACGTGAAAAAAAAAGACGCCGCCGCCCTTTTTTCGGGATACAAAATAAGCGGCGAAAAAGCATTTTGCGGGGCGCACCAGAACAAATACCCGGTCATCAATATCACCTTGAAAAACATCAGGGCGGGTGATTGGGCTGAATGTTTTGATGAAATAAAAATGGCCATTTCAGAACTTTACCAGAACCATAAATATCTGTTGAAATCTGAAAAATTGGATGATTTTGAAAAAAGTGTTTTTAAAAACATAATACTCCAGACGGCCAACCTCGCCGCCTATAAGCACAGCCTGAAAAGCCTGAGCAAATACCTCCATGCCCACTACGGCGAGCCCGCCGTCGTCCTCGTTGACGAGTACGACACGCCCATCATTTCGGGATACACGGAAGGCTACTACAAAGAGATCATCACCTTCATGCAGGTATTCTTGGGCTCGGCCTTCAAGGGCAACGACTCGCTCCAAAAGGGCCTCATCACCGGCATCATGCGCATCGCGAAGGAGAGCATCTTTTCCGAACTGAACAACCTCGGCGTGTTCACCATAACGAGCCTGGCCTTTTCCGACAAGTTCGGGTTTACCGAAGGTGAGACAAAAAAACTGCTGGCCTATTTCGGGCTGGCAGGTAATTTCCCCGGCGTGCAGCAATGGTACAACGGCTATAAATTCGGCAACACCGACCGGATCTACAACCCCTGGTCCATCGTCAGCTATATCTCGCGGCACGAGGAGGGCCTCCGCCCCTACTGGATCAACACGGGCACCGACCCGCTGATAAAAAAACGGGTGCTGGAAAGGGACATGGACAATACCCGCGACACTTTGCAGAAGCTCATTTCGGGCCAAACAATCGAAAAGGAACTGCACGAGGACTTTGTGTTCGCCGATTTCCAGACCGACCGCGAACTGCTCTGGACACTGCTCACTTTCAGCGGCTACCTTTCGCAGGTGGGGCATGTCGCAGAGGAAACCTACCGATTGCGGATACCCAATTTTGAAATCACCAAAGTTTTCAAAAACATAGTCCTCAAATGGCTGAACGCAGATATCAGGGTACACAAAGAACTGCTGGTCAAGACGCTGGGCCACCTGACCAACAACCGCATTGCCGAATTCGAGAAGGGCTTCAAAAAAATAATGGGCGACACTTTCAGTTATTTCGACACAAAGGGCGAGCCCGAAAATGTTTACCAGGCCTATGTGCTCGGCATGCTGGCCATCATCGGCGACGACTACGTGATAAGGTCGAACCGCGAATCGGGAGGGGGCCGCTACGACATCCTGCTCATCCCGCACGACAGGGACAGGTACGGCGCCGTCATTGAAATAAAGCAATTGAAAAAAGGGGAAAAAGAAACGCCGCAGGCTTTGGCAGAAAAAATAAACGGCGCACTGTCGGAAGCGGCAGGGCAGATCGAAAAGAACAAATATTACAAAGAACTGCTCGACCACAAAATAAAAAAGATCATCAAACTGCCCATCGTTTTTGTGGGCAAAGAGGCCTTTGTGCTGCCGGTGGCGGAGGGCAAGGAATCATAAGGCAATAATGTACACAAGGATGGTTTTTTTCAACGCAAGGCCGCAAAGATGCAAGGAAACGCAAGGGTTAAAAGCCTTGCCTTGTGTTTCCTTGCATCTTTGCGGCCTTGCGTTGAAAAAAACCATCCTTGCGTACATTATTGATTACATGCCGCCTAAAACCGAGAATATCCGCAGAAACCTTTTCTGCCTTAACCAATCATGGTTTTTTCCTTTGTTAGCATTTCTTTAAAAAAATAATTCCACACCTTTATATATAAGTGTCGTCCTACCTTTCCCGCCATTTTTAAAACCACCTGATTTTTGCCAAAATGAAATTCGAAACAATCGCCATCCGTACACAGACGCAACGCACGCAGCACCGCGAGCACAGCACGCCCATTTTCCCCACCTCCAGTTTTGTTTTTGAAAATGCAGAACAGATGCGTTCCCTTTTTGCGGGGGAGCAGGAGGGCAATATTTACAGCCGTTTCACCAATCCGAACTGCCGCGAATTTGAGGAAAAAATAGCGGCGCTGGAAGGGGTCGCCAATGCGCATTCGACGGCAACGGGCATGGCGGCAGTATTTGCCTCGCTGCTTACTTTTTTGCAGTCGGGCGACCATGTGCTGGCATCGAAGGCCATCTTTGGGTCGTCGTATTCCATCATTTCCAAGTACCTCCCAAATTGGGGCATCAGCTTCGATTGGCTCGATCCGGGTACGCCAGAAAAGTGGCCGGAAAAATTAAAACCGAACACGAAAATGCTTTTCATCGAAACGCCTTCCAACCCAGGACTCGACATTGTTGACCTGCGCGCGGCGGGCGATTTTGCGAAAGCGAACAAGTTGTTGCTGAATGTGGACAATTGTTTTGCGACACCTTATTTGCAGCAGCCCGCAAAGTTTGGGGCAGACATCATCACGCACTCGGCCACCAAGTTCGTGGACGGGCAGGGCAGGGTGATGGGCGGCGTGGTGGCCGGCAGCAATGCGATAGTGGAGCAGGTAAGAAATTTTTGCCGCAGCACTGGCCCGTCGCTCTCTCCGTTCAATGCTTGGGTGCTTTCAAAAAGCCTTGAAACACTTGCCGTTCGCATGGACCGGCATTGCGAAAATGCGCTTGCCCTCGCAAATTTTTTATCAAATCACAAGCAGGTCGGAAAGGTAAAATACCCGTTTTTGGAGAGCCACCCCGCTGCCCATATTGCGAAGCAGCAAATGAAAAAAGGCGGGGGACTGGTCACTTTTGAAGTGAAAGGAGGGCTGGAACAAGGCCGCCGTTTTTTGGATGCCATCGGCCTGCTTTCGCTCAGCGCCAACCTCGGCGATACGCGCACCATCGTCACCCATCCGGCTTCCACCACTCATGCTAAACTGACCGAAGAAGCGAGGAAAGAAGCCGGCATTACGAACGGTTTGATCCGTGTGTCGGTCGGTCTGGAACATATTGAGGATATATTAAAAGATATAGACTTGGCTTTGAATGAGAGTTTGAGAAAACCAGAGTTTGAGAGGATGAGAGTTTGAGAGTTTGAGAGCAGTATCGAGAAGGGACTTTTTGGCCTCTCGAACGAAAACCAAAGAGTCCATTCTCGATACTGCTCTCAAACTCTCAAACTCTCAAACTCTCATCCTCTCAAACTCTCAAACTCTCAATTTCTCATTCTCTCAAACTCTCTCAAAATTCCATAAAATTTGGGAAAATCGAACTACAACTTACCCATCGAAATAGAGGGGCTGCAATTTTATCATTTTGATAAAACCTTCCTTCTCGAATCTGGTGCTTCGCTGCCTGCGCTGACCATCGCTTACCATACTTATGGGCGGCTCAATGCTGCAAAAAACAACGTCATCTGGGTATGCCATGCCCTCACTGCCAACTCCGATGTGGCCGATTGGTGGGAGGGGCTTTTTGGTGTTGGAAATATTTTTGACCCAGAAAAGCATTTCATCGTTTGTGCCAATATTTTGGGCTCTTGTTATGGTACTACTGGGCCGCGCAGCATCTCTCTAAAAACGGGAGTTGCTTATGGCAAGGACTTTCCTTTGTTCACTATCCGCGACATTGTGCAATGCCATGAACTGCTTCGGCAGCACCTCGAAATCGAAGAAATTGAGCTTTGCATCGGTGGCTCATGCGGCGGGCATCAGGTGATGGAAATGGCTTATTTGTTTTCTGGAAAAATAAAAAGCATGGCCTTGCTCGTTTCGAGCGCAAAAGAAACGGCTTGGGCCATCGGCACCCACGAGGCGCAGCGCATGGCCATTCAGGCCGACCCCACTTGGCAGGACGATGCCGACGTTGCCGGACAAAACGGCCTGAAAGCAGCGCGGGGCATGGCGCTGCTGACCTACCGTACTTTTGATTCTTACAAAATAAGGCAGACCGATGCGGAGGAAAAAACGGACGGCTTCCGGGCGGCTTCCTATATCCGTTATCAGGGCTTGAAATTGATGCGGCGGTTTTATGCCCAATCTTATTGGTACCTGACAAAGGCACTTGATTCGCATGACATCGGCAGGGGAAGGGGCGGCGCTGAAAAGGTTTTGCAGGGGATGGATATTCCGGCACTGATTGTTGCTATTGATTCAGATTTGTTGATCCCGCCTGTCGAGCAGCGGTTTTTGGCGGAGCATCTGCCCTGTTCGACTTACAGGGAAATCGAATCGGCCTTTGGGCACGATGGTTTTTTGGTGGAAACGGAGAAGATCAGGAGGGCCATCAAGGGGTGGAGGGAAGCGATTGGTAATTGATGGGTTTATGAATTGTGGTACTCCGGCGGAGTTGCAATTTGTGTCAAATTGCAAAGCACCAGACCAAAAGCATTTGCCGCAAGGCCAGTTCATTTTATAAATATCCGCAATTTGAAAATTTACCTACTTTAGCATTTGGTTCAAAAGGCTTTAACCGCGCACACTTGCAAAACATGGAAACCACTTCTGTTTCCTGTTTCATAAAAAATATTTTCATGGAATTTTCTACCGCCCAACTCATTTTTCATTTCAAAAAAGGTATTTCAAACTTGTTGGTTTTTGCTTGCTTTTGCCTCTTGCCCGGCATCCTCGCGGCACAGCAGAACTGCCCTGCCCCGAGCATCGCCACGGTATCGGAAGTGACCGATTCCTCCGCTGTTTTGAACTGGGCAAATGTCGGGGCGGCAGATTTTTACATGGTTGAATACGGGCCAGCAGGCTTCCCCTTGGGGGCCGGGGTTTCGGTCGAGACCCAAGCCTCTATTTTTACTTTTCAAAACCTCAACCCTTGTGTGGCTTATGAAGCCTACATCTTTACCGTTTGCGGGCCGGGTGCTTTAAGCTCGCCCTTCGGCCCCTTTTCTTTCCAGACCGACTATGTGCATCAGGGGGATACCTGCACTTATGTCCTTGAATTTTTCGACGGTTTTGGAGATGGCTGGAACAGTGCCGCCCTCACGCTCGACCACAATGGGGTCACTACCGAATATACAATGCCTCCCGGCGACTCAATGACTGTTTTTGAATTTGAAGCCCTCAGCAATTTGCCGATAGGTTTTAGCTATTCCCCCGGTTTTTTTGATTTTGAAGTCAGCTATAATATCGTTGACCCAAACGGCCTGACCATCTTTTCGGATGGCCCAAACCCCGCAACGGGCCATGTTTTCACTACCGTTGCCTGTGCCACCTGTCCCGTGCCCCTGAATGTGGAAATGTCGGACGTGAACGCGACCAGTGCCGAACTTTCATGGGATGTTTTTCCGGGAAGCACGGGCAATTTTAGGATAGAATATGGCCCGATGGGTTTCACTTTGGGCATCGGAACGGTGCTGTCGGTGGGCGATAGTTTGTCCACTGTAAGGCTTGCCGGCCTGGAAGAAAATACCTGGTACAACGCTTACATCTTGCTGGATTGCGGAACGGAACAGAGCAAAGCCGTCGGGCCGGTCGTTTTCCAGACCCGGTGGCTGGTGGATGTCGGGGTATCGGGCATTACCGAACCTGACCCGGAAAATTTCTGCAACCTTTCTGCCGAGCAAACGATCACCGTTGACCTGACCAATTTTGGAGAATTGCCGCAAACGCTTTTTGAATTTTATTTTGCGGTAAATGGGGAAGTAGCAAGCATTCCCGTTCCGCAGGATGGCCTCTTTACAGGGGTGGTCGGTAAAGACAGCACGCAAAATATTTCCTTTGAAACAACTGCCGACCTTTCTGAATTCGGCATTTATGTGATCGAGGCATGGACGGAACACGAGGACGACAGCGATGCGGGCAACGACACTTTCCGCATCGAAATCTTGAATGCTTTTCCAAAGCCGATCATGGAAGATTTTGAGGACGGCGCCCTGCCCGAAGGCTGGGCCACCGAAGAGTTTATCAACGTTTATGCCCCCGGTTCGCACGGCAACCAAACATGGGTGGCCGGCGACAATTTGTTTTTTGGCGACACCTCTTTTAATCTTAGCTCCCAGCGGGTGGGGCCTGTTTTTATCGGCGATACCCTCAGTTTTGATTACCGCTATGTGGAGTGGGGCGACAACAGCATCCCCACGCAGCTTAGCCCGGGCGACATGCTGGAAGTCCAAATTTCGGACGACTGCGAGGAGACTTACCAAACGGTGCTGACCATCAACAGCGACAACCATGTGCCCACGACGGACATGGCCACCCGCCTTGTCCCCCTCGACGGTTTTGACGGCTTGCCCATTCACATTCGTTTTCTCGCTTCTTATGGTGAGGTGGATACTGCTGATTATTGGATTGATCTGGACAATATCAACCTGTCGGGCTGCCCGGTCACATTCGCTTCCATCGTGGAGGAGAGCGGCACTTTGCCCGGCGAACAGTCGGGCAGCGTGAGCATTGCACCGAGCTTTGGGACGGCGCCTTATACTTTTGACTGGAGTATCGGCGGGTCGGACACGGGCGAGGCCGGTACGCTGGAAGAACTCCCGACGGGCGAGTATTTTGTCGAAATAACGGATGCCAATGGCTGCGCCGAAACGGTCGCTTTTGGCATCGGTACTTTGGTGGCGGTTGATGAAACGGAGGGGGTGGAAAACATCTCCCTTTTCCCCAACCCGACGGCTGGCATGGCTACCTTGGATGTAAATTTGGCGAAGCCGATGGATATTCAAGCAAGGGTGCTGAACCTGAACGGGCAGGTCGTTTTTGAATCGGCCGAGGCCAATGCCCTTTCATTGCGCAAGCAAATAGACCTGAGCGGGCAGCCCGCAGGGCTGTATATTTTGCAGGTGGTGGCGGAGGGGAAGCCGCATTATGCGAAGTTGATGGTGGCGAGGTAGAGGGAGTTGTTTCATTATTTCATGGAAAAAGGATACTTGTTGTCAAGGCAAGTATCCTTTTTTGGTAGCCGGAATGCCCGTTGCTTCGATTCATTATCTGAGGGGTGTATTTCAAAACTTCGGTGCGGGACGGCCACCCCTACTGGGGACTAAGGGGCCAAGCGGAGGAAAGACCGAAGTTTTGAAATACACCCTATCTGAGCACATCCATCATCCGCTGCTGCACCTGGTTCCCCACCCTCATTTCAAGAATATATACGCCTGTCGGCAAATGGGTGTTCGTCCATAAAAGCTCGTGCTGGCCTGCTGCATAATATTTATCTGCGAACATTTTGTGGACATTGCCTTTCAGGCCGATTATCCGCATCTGCACTCGTTGTGGTTTTTCCAAAGAAAATAAAATGGTCGTGCTTTCGCTAAAGGGATTCGGATAGTTTTGCTGCAAGCGGAAACTGAATTTGGGCAGGTCAAATGTTGGCGTAGTGCCGTCCACCACCGTCCTTGCCCGGTAAAACGCCCGCCCATCTTCGATCACAATAGAGGCCGATTGGCTACCGTCGGCAGATTGAAAATCGAGGCTGTTGCCGACATCTGAGATGGGCGAACCCGGCATCCTGTCAATGGTTTTGTCGCGTACCCGCAAAGCAGGGGCCGAACCGGTCGGCGTGGTGAGCGTGCCCCATCCGTCCACCCAATTGGAGTCGAGCATGATGGAAGAGGTGAAGACCATCCCATTGAACTCCTGCATGAGGCTGGTCGAATCATGCCATTCCGAGCCGAAGGTGACCGGGAACTGCACCTGAAGGGTCGGCGGCGAAAACCATTGCAGGAATTCATCCACCATGCCGTCGCCATCAATATCGAACATGGTGACCGACCCTTTTGCAACCCATGCGCCCCCTTCCAATGTAAAATAACGAAACTGGATGGTAGTGTCTGGAAGGCCTCCCTGAACAGGCAGGAGGGTCTCTTTCAAAACGAAAGTCGAGCCTGCGAGGTTAGGGTCACCGATGTAAGGATCATCGGGCGCAACGGTCATCAACTCCTCGAAAATAACGGTCGAGTCCACGTAGTTCAGGCCGGAAAAATCCCAAGTTTGGTCGGCGCCCACAGCGTTGATAATGTCTGCGAGCTGTGAATTGATGCCGGTGTTTGTTTCGTACAAAACTTCCCTGATGACCTTGCCGAGGTCATTGGTAATGATGTTTTCGTTGATGGTGATTTGCGCGCACAGGTTCGCATGGCCGAGGTAAGTGAAAATAAACAGCAGGCAAAAGAA
>DROJ01000598.1 GCA_011321935.1 Bacteroidota bacterium
TTAACAATTATATGTTTTGCGATCTTTAATGCGCTAGCATTATTTGACGCAAAAACAAAATGAAATAATGGGAGGCCATTATTGTTATAAAGTACTAATGGGTTTTTTGTTACGTGACTCCATACTTTTTGCATGTTTTCAATATATATTTGAGCAATGCGGTTAATTGGATTTTTCACTTTTTGGATAATGTCAATTTCTTTCCCATCAAATAAACTGGTCATTTTATATCCAACTGGAGGATAAAATTTTTCGCGTATTTGCTTCTCGGACATCCCAAAGAAGTCTTTTAATTTATTAATATACTTTAATTCACCTTTCTTGTCTAAAAGTCTGTTAACGATTACACCTGTTGGAATTAATATCCAAACATCGGAACGTGTTCCTTTTAACTTTTCAATTGAAGACCAATCTACTTGCATGCCGAACGGGTCTATGAAAACTAAGGAAGCATATTTTTTTGGGTCGCTTTTTAATGCCATGCTTAATTCATTTAACCATTTATTACAGTCTCCAATTTTAAATTGAGGTTTAGGGTTTAATTGATCATATTCTGGAATAGACGATAGCCTCTTTTTCAGGTTTTCTATGTTTTTATGGTTTTTTTCAACAAAGTAATAATAGTCGAATTTATATGGAACAGGCAATCTCATAATTCTTTCAGCAGCACCTTGATATACCGTTTCTTCTTTGTTACTTAAAATAATATTGCCAAAACCAAAAAGGCTTAAGTTTGTGCCATCGTCATCTTTTTTCATTCTCCGTTCTCCGCTACCTGCAAAGCCATCAAAATAAATGGTTTTCCAATGGTATTTATTCATGATAGTTAGGTATGCTTTTACATACTTGATAAAAGCATCCAGTTTCTTTTCGGTCCAAGGTCCTCCCCAGCCACCAGCAGGAGGTTCTCTGAGTATATCGGCCATTTTTGAAATATTTTGTTTGCAATAGTAAAACTAATTGGTCTTTAATCCAAGTTCTAATTGGTCATAAGAGCACATCCCTATACTAATATTCTCAAACCTCCACCCCCACCTCCAAAAACTGCATCTCGTACAGCTCCCTATATCTCCCGCCCGCGATCTGCAACAGTTCCCCGTGCGTCCCAAATTCTTTTACTTCCCCTTTTTCCAAAACCAATATTTTATCGGCATGGCGGATGGTAGATAAGCGGTGGGCTATAATAATAGAAGTGCGCTTGGCGATGAGCGTTTCGATGGCATATTGGATAATGCTTTCCGATTCCGGGTCAATGGAAGAAGTGGCCTCGTCGAGGATGAGGATGTCGGGATCGAAAACCAGCGAGCGCACAAAAGAAATAAGCTGCCGCTGCCCCATGCTGAGGGTGGCGCCCCGCTCCATTACCGGGTAATTATAGCCGCCCGGCAGCTTTTCGATAAACTCGTGCGCACCGATCATTTTGGCAGCTTCCAATACTTGCGCCTCCGTAATATTTTCATTGCGCAGCGTGATGTTTTCCATGACCGAACCAGAAAAAAGAAATACATCCTGCAGCACCACGGCCATGCGCTGGCGGAGGTTTTCGAGTTCATAATCTCGGATATTTATGCCGTCTATTTCGATGCTGCCTTTTTGTATTTCGTACAGGCGGTTGAGGATGCTGATGGTCGAACTTTTGCCCGAGCCGGTGCTGCCCACGATGGCCAAAGTTTCGCCGGGTTCTATTTTAAAACTGATATTTTTCAAGACATAATCAATGCCCGCATATGCGAACCAAACGTTTTTGAATTCGATTTTCCCGGCCACTTTTTTTGGCCGCAGGCCGCCTTTATTTGAAATATGGTCGCTGCGGTCGAGCAGGTTAAAGACCCGTTCGGAAGCGACGATGCCCATTTGCAGGGTATTGAACTTATCGGCCATCATGCGGATTGGGCGGAACATCATGTTGAGGTAAATCGGAAAAGCGACCAGCACGCCGGGCGTCACACCGCCGCCCAAACTGTCCTTTGCGCCCCACCAGATCATGAGGCCGAGCGAGGCCGCCGATATGACTTCCACCACTGGATAAAAAATAGAATAGTACATGATGCCGTCAATATTGGCCTGCGTATAAGCGTGGTTGATTTTCCTGAATTTGTCCATCTCCTGCTTTTCGGCATTGAATATCTGGACGATTTTCATGCCCGAGAGCCGTTCCTGCAAAAAGGCGTTCATGACCGCTATTTGTTTGCGCACCCGCTGGAAAGATTCTTTTACTTTTTCCTTGAAAACATAAGTGGCAAGGATAAGGAAGGGCATGGTGGCAAGGCAGACCAAGGTCAGTTTCCAACTGATGAAAAACATATAGCCCAACACACCGATCACCATCACCATGTCGGCGATGATGTTGATGACGCCCTGCGAAAAAACCTGGTTGATGCTCTCGATGTCGTTGATGGTACGGGTGCTGGAGATGCCGATGGGGGTGCGGTCAAAATAGGTCAGCTTCAACGAAAGGATATGCTTGAAAACCCGCTGCCGCAAATCCCTGACCACTGCCCCGCCGAGCCACCGCGAAGAATATAGGAAGGCATATCTCAGGACGCTTTCTACCAATAAGACCAAAATAAAAAGCAGTGCCGGTTTCCATAGCCCCTCAATATTATATTTAAAAATATAGTCGTCCACCATCGTCTGCACGAGGAAAGGGCGGAAGATGGCGACAGGCGCAACGATGACTGCCAACAGCGTGGTGGCCACAAAAACGAGCTTATAAGGCTTGGCCAGTGCGATGACCCGCGCGAGTACCTTGAGGTCTATTTTTTTGTTGGCTGATGACTGCATGAAAGGCTTTTGACGAAAATGAAAACGGGAGGCTGCTGCCCTGTCCTTTTTCATTTCGATTTTCGACAGTGCATCAAATGTAATACTGCTCTCAATATCTCTCGCAAAGGCGCAAAGTGTTGATCCTGAATACTTAGCGCCTTTGCGAGGGGCACAGAGGCAGCATTGCATTTGATGCACTGCCCGATTTTCATTTTTATTGAAAAAAAGATGGCAAAGGTAAGTCCTTGGCTTCCGGTTTAATTCAAAAAGAATAATAACGTGCGAGTTTGATTTGGGTTGGGAACTCAGCGCAGAAAGTTTTTTACCAAGCTCAGCAGCTCCGCCGGCGCCTCGGCATGGACCCAATGCCCCGCCCCTTTCACTGTCTTGATTACCGCTGCCGGGAACATCTTTTTTATCAGCACTTCATCGCCGTCCTCCATATGTTTGGAATTGCCGCCGCGTATAAACAGGGCCGGCCCATCGAAAGTACCGGTGCTGTCAATGGGGGCAAGTATATCTTTATAATGCTTGAAAATAACGGGCAAATTCATTTTCAATTTATAGCCGCCCTTTTTGTCCCTCGTCAGGTTTTTCATCAAAAAAAGGCGGATGGCGGGGTCGCTGATGGTTTTGGCAAGGTGTGCGTCGGCCTGCTTGCGGTTTTTTATTTTATTTAAATCAAGGGAAAGGAGGGCCTCGAATATTTGGTGGTGCCCGCCCGGATATGCTTTTGGCGATATATCTACCACTATTAATTTATCAACCATGTCGGGAAAATCGAGGGCAAACTGCATCGCCGTTTTGCCGCCCATCGAGTGGCCCATGATGTGCGCTTTGTATATCCAATGGTCTTCCATAAATATGCGCAAGTCTTCGGCCATGCAGGTATAATCATGCTCGTCGGCGTGGGGCGAGCGGCCGTGGTTGCGCTGGTCGAGGATATATACGGAGTAGTCTTCGGCGAGTTTTTTGGCAATGGTCTGCCAGTTGTCCAACATGCCGAAGAGGCCGTGCAGGATGATGATTGGCTGGCCTTGACCGAATTCTTTGTAGTTGAGCTGCATATCAATTATTTCACCGTCGCCGATGTTGGGACAGTTCAGTGAAGTCTGTTTTTTTTATAAAAAACACGCTCGCAATCAATCATTTACGCTTAGGGTGGCAGAGTTGACCGAACACTCTCCCGATACCCTGTTCATCCATTTTGGGGCGACAAAATCCTGTTCAAAATTTTCACCGTAATTAAATAGGTCGGCTTCACCCCGTCCATGCCCAATGCGCCCGAAGCGAGTGTATGGCCGCTTATCAAAGGGTTGTCAGAGGCGTAATAGGCATAGCGCAGGCGCACGTCCCTACGGATGCTGCTCCTTATTTTGGAAGCAGACTGAATGGCTTTTTGGTAGTGGGCGCCCTCCATTTCGAGGCCGATGGCGCCCCACGATGATTTCAAAAAATACTGCAAAATATCCTTGTTCTGCAGCGAAGTGCCGAGTACCGTAATCATCGGCCCCTCGCATACGCCGAGGCCATGCCCCTCAAAATCTTCTTTCGAAAAATCGTTGTCGAAGGGGTAGTTGTCGGCAGTGCCTTCAAAGACGTGGGCCGTCGGCACCATGATGTCGCCCTTGCCGCCTTTCAGTATCCCGGCCTTGCCCATGATCGAGATGGAAGTAACGTTGAACGGTATTTTTTTGTCTTTTTCGAGTTCAAAAGGTTTCAGCAGTTCGTCCATCACCTCAAATGCCTGCTCGCCAAAAGCATAGTCCATCACGACGAGGAGGGGCTTGTTTTCTTCGATAAATTTCTGGTCCCATTTGATTTCTTCTGGCAGCGTGGCCGGGCTTATTTTGGTCGTATCAATTATCTGCACGGTGAGGTTGGTGCCGCTGTGGTCTTCCAGTTTATAGAGGCCGTTTTCGGCGGCGTGTGTTTCGACCATATTGCGCCAATCGCCTTTTTCTGGTTTGCTCAGTTCGCGCGCCAATGCTTTGAGGCTCATGTCCGCCCCCTCTTCAATGGCATCGTGGGCATAGAGCGAGTTCATGACACTGTGGGGGTTGGAACTGATGATGTGGATGGGGCGGTCGAGCCAGTTTTTTTTGTGGATAAACCTTTTGATATTGGTGGCCCAAAGCTCTCCGTAAATATGGTTGCCGATTTTTTCCCGCAGGGCAGAAGAGAAAGTGATTTCGCGGTCGGTGCCGTCCACCTCTTCTTCGATGGACAGTTTTCCCAAATGGTAAGTGAGGTGGAACAGGCTGTTGACCTGCTTTGCGTTTTCAAAAAGGTTGACTGCTTCCAGTGTCTCTTCAAAAGTCCTTCCGAGCAAAGTGGCCAGGTAAGTGCTTGCCCGTTCCTTGCTGAAATGTTCGCCTTCCTTCTCTTTTTGGATGATGTTTTCGAGGTTCAAAAAATCCCGTTTTTTGCGGTTTTTGCTGTCGAGGCTGTTTTTGCGGATTTTTTCGGCCTCTATATAAAGGAAGGTCAAGTGGGTGAGGATGTCGTAAATATCGCTCCGCCCCTTGGTCACTTCGATCAACATCTGCTCCTCGTCAATGCGGTAGCAGTTGCGCCGCCGCTTGGCCGGGACGATGGCCTTGAACCCCGATTTTTCGAATCCCTCCCTGCCGATGAGCCGGATGTAGCGGCACTCCTCCAAGCCTATCGGCAAACGCTGGAAAACATAGAGCAGCCCCTCCAGTTCTACCCTTTCCGGGTCAACGATGTCGCCGTAAATTTCGGGGCGCAGGTCCATCATGGCAGAGATCATGGCCTCGCCGCTCACGCCGAGCGGCTTGTAGCCGCCCCTGATGAACAGGTGGCGCATGGCAATGTAAAGCCTTTGGATGGCAGCCCTCGATTCCTGGGCGCGGGTGCGGTGTGGATTGTTGGTCATATGTTTTTTTCCGTCTGAATATTTATTCCGCCTTCGGTCCATGGGACTCCTATGGAGCAAATGGCAATGGAAGATGCCGGACAGCTATCGTTCGGCTTGCAAAAGTGGCATAAGTTGGGGGGATTTGGGAACATTTGATTACCTTTATGCGCTGGTTATTTCCAATCTTTGTCGCCCATTCTTATCTATGCGCATTGTTTTTCATAAAAAAATGAA
>DROJ01000599.1 GCA_011321935.1 Bacteroidota bacterium
GTCAAAAAGAACACAAAGAAGCCAAAACCAGCCCCGAAAACATAACGGTCAAAAAATTATATCGGACAGTATGGGCGAACTCTCTGCCTGATCCTTGAGGCAGAAGGTTTCCCTGTGCGTCCAAAGTCTAAAACCATTTAACCATTCAACCATTCAAAAATGTTCAAAGACCGGCAATATAAAATCCTGCTTTTTTTTGGGACAATAGGAATGCTGCTTGCAGGCCGGGCTTTTCAATTGCAGGTGTTGGACGACACCTTCCGGATTCAGGCAGAAGCGGTGGCCATGAGCAAGCAGATGCTGTACCCGGCGAGGGGGGGGATATTGGACCGCAACCGCAAACTGCTCACCACCAATGCGCCCGTTTACGATCTCAAAGTGATCTATAACCAGGTCAACCCCGATATGGACACCCTTAAATTTTGCGGCCTGTTGGGCATCACGAGGGAGTCTTTTGAAAAACGGATGGGCGTTGATTTTAAGAGCATACATTACCGCAGGCACCTGCCTTTTGTTTTTATGAAAAAAGTAAAGCCGGAGGTATATGCCAGGTTTCAGGAAAGCAATTATGAGTTCCCCGGTTTTTTTGCGCAGATCAGGAACATCCGGAATTACCCGGTGAGCAATGCCGCCCATCTGCTCGGCTATATCGAAGAAGTAAAAAAGGACAAGATCGGCAAAGACGGCTATGTGCTCGGCGATTACATCGGGGCAACGGGGCTGGAAAAATTTTACGAAAAAGAACTGCGCGGCAAGAAGGGCTGCGAATATGTACTGAAAGACAACCTCGGCAGGAACGTCGGAAGTTTTGCCGAAGGCGCAAAAGACACCCTGCCCCAAGCTGGCCTCGACCTGATAACGACCATTGACATTGACCTGCAGGCATATGCGGAAGAACTGATGAAAAACAAAATAGGGGGCGTGGTTGCCATTGAACCAAAGACCGGTGAAATATTGGCCTTCGCCAGCTCGCCAACTTATGACCCCGGCAAAATGGTCATCGGCCCAGAACGCGGGAAAATTTTTGCACAGATGCAGAAAGACCCCACCAAGCCGTGGTTCAACCGGGCGCTGATGGCAGACTACCCGCCGGGTTCTACTTTCAAACCGGTCATCGCTTTGATCGGTATGGAAACGGGGGTCATCACGCCGCATTCGGGGCTTAGCTGCCCGGGCTTTTTTGTCAACGCAAGCAACGACATCCGCAAATGCAGGCACCACCCCTACCCTGCCACCCCGGGCATCGCACTGCAATGGTCATGCAACACTTATTTTTTTGACACCTTTCGGAAAATAATAGACCAGTACGGATACTATGAATCGGAGCGGGGCCTCGATACGCTCGTGTCGTATTTGCACAGCTTTGGTTTTGGCCGGAAACTGGGCATTGACTTTCCCGGCGAGAAAAGCGGCAACATCCCCACTTCTGCAATTTTCAATAAAATATACCCCCGTAAAAAAGGTGGCTGGCGCTCGCCGACCATTGTCTCGCTGGGCATCGGGCAGGGCGAGATACAACTGACCACCCTGCAAATGGCCAACATGGCTGCCACCATTGCCAATAAAGGTTATTATTATATCCCCCATTTTGTAAAAGGTTTTTTGCAGGGAGACGAACAATTGCCGGCACCTGAAAAATACAGGAAAGGGGTCATCGTGCCAATAGACCCTGCTTATTTTTATCCCGTCGTGGAAGGCATGGCCCAAGTGGTAGCGGCGGGCACGGCAAGGTCGGTCAATATCGCGGATATTGCCATCGCCGGCAAAACGGGAACGGTACAAAACCGGCAAGGTAAAGACCATTCCACTTTTGTTGGTTTTGCACCAAAAAACAGCCCCCGCATCGCCATCGCTGTATATGTGGAAAATGCCGGAGGGGGGGGGCGTTTTGCAGCACCCATTGCCAGCCTCATCATGGAAAAATATATACGCGGAGAAATATCCCCGCAACGGAAATATTTGGAAACCCGGATGCTCGAAACCAACCTGATAGAAGAGGTAGATTGAATGGTTGAATGGTTGAATGGTTGAATGGTTGAATGGTTGAATGGTTGAATGGTTAAATGGTTGAATGGTTAAATGGTTAAATGGTTAATAAGGTATCCGATGGGGGTTCACTCCATCGGATACCTTATTAACCATTTAACCATTCAACCATTCAACCATTCAACCATTCAACCATTCAACCATTCAACCATTCAACCATTCAACCATTTTAACCATTTAACCATTTAACCATTTAACCATTCAACCATTCAACCATTTTAACCATTTTAACCATTTATCAAATGATAATATCAGCAATTGTTGCAACGGCAAAAAACAATGTCATCGGGCGGGACAATAACATCCCGTGGTACTTGCCTGCCGACCTGAAATATTTCAAAAAGACAACGCTCGGCCATCATATTATCATGGGCCGAAAATCTTTTATTTCCATTGGCAGGCCGCTGCCGAAGCGCATCAATATTATCATTACCCGCGACCCTTTTTTTATGGCTTCGGGCTGTGCCGTTGTGCATTCTTTGGAAGAGGCATTGGCGATGGCAAAAGAAAATGGGGAGGAAGAAGTCTTCATTATCGGCGGCGGGCAGATATATGATCTGGCCATGCCTTTTTTGGATAAAATATATTTAACGGAAGTGGATATTGAAGTCGAAGGGGAAATATCTTTCCCAAAAATAAATGAAGAAGAATGGGTTGAAACAAACAGGGAGGCCCATGTGCCTGACGAAAAAAATGAACATGCTTATATATTCAGAGTATTGGAAAAGAAGGGATGAGGTTTTTCAAGAGCAATATTTTTTTAAACAGACAAGCCTATAACCCTATCACCGATATTTCAACAAAACCAGTTTGCCTATTTGAGCATATATACATAAACGCTTCTTTTTCTTTGTCACAATTCGATCAATAAAAACAATAATAGACTGCCGCTTGCCTGCATATTTGCACCAGACACAATTATTAAAAATATAGACACAAACGCACTCCCCGCTCCGAAACAATGAAAATAAAATCTACGATCACCGCCGCACTCCTTGCCGCATCATCTTTCCTTTTAGCCCAGACCGAACAAGGCCTCTTATTGTCGCTCCAGCAATTGCCCGACCAGTCGTGGGGGGTATTTATGAAGCCAGGGGAAGCTTTGTCCCCAAGCCATAAAACCGTTATGGGCACTGGGCAAGTGACCCTCGTGACACCTTCGAGGTTTGAATATTCCAACTTTAAAAACCATGCTGGTTCATGGGTCGAGAATGCGAGGGTAAACAACCCGATCGAAGCCTTCGGCAAATCTTATGTTTCGTTCGGGTTTGTCACTGACCTCCCCAAATCGCATATCGCTGCCGGAGAGGAAACGCTTTTGTTTTCGTTTACCGCGGATGAAAAATTTTCAGGCCAACTCTATTTAATAGACAATAATAGCGACGATCCTTTTTTGCCGCCCAATTCCCTTTCCACCAACCCGGGCAATGAACTCAGCATGGTTGACATCGGCGACAGGAAGAACATAAAAAAATATTTTTACGCCGGGAATTATATTCCAGAAAACCAAGCCAAACCAGTGTTTGCCAACAAAGGGGACAAAACAGAAAATGCAAAAAACAAATTAGGGAAAAACGGTAAAGAAGAACGCGTTGTTCTCAATTCTTTAGAAGAAGAACAAGATTAGTTATTTTAAAAACTGGTAAATTTAAAAGGGTGGCGTCGAAAGGCGCCGCTCTTTTTTTTTATTATAAACGGCTTCTCGAATTGGCACAGCGGATATCCCGGTCAAACAAAAAGGCCAAATATTATGCATGGATAATATTTGGCCTTTTTGTTTGGATGTATTTCAAAATTTCGGCGCGGGACGGCCACCCCTACTGGGGACTATGGGGCCAAGTGGAGGAAAGACCGAAGTTTTGAAACACACCTTTTTGTTTTTAATAAACAATTAAATTCGAAAGTATATTCACCCAAACCAGCCTTTAAAATAAGCAATGATCTGTGCGCCAAAAAATATGGTCAGCGTCCATTTTACCACAAAATAAATGAGGAAAACAATAATGGCTTTTTTGCCATATTTTTTATAATTTTTTTTAAGTAAATCGAAAATGTTCATAGTTCGACAAATTTCAGTTCTTGCTCTATATTTTAATTTACCCAAAACAAACGAGCAGGTGCAAGGTTCGTTCGGGGAAGCATTTAATAATAAAGAAAAAGATGAACGCTTGTAATAACAAGACGAATCAAATATCAACAAGTAATGCAAACGCAGTTCCAAATATCGGGGTTCTCTCATCCTCTCATCCTCTCATACTCTCAAACTCTCATACTCTCATCCTCTCAAACTCTCAAACTCTCAAACTCTCATTTTCCCCACAAAGTCCACCTGCACCATATCCCCCAATTTAAGCCCCAAGAGGCTTGCGGCCTTGCCCATGTTAATGGCAATGGTAAGGTAGCCCGCATCATTAAAAAGGCAAAGTGTTTCGCCGATGGCCACGTCGTGGTAACAACGGCTGAGTTGGGTGATGGGGTCATGGCGTTTGAAGAACAGTTTGAAGCGGCGTTTGTTTCTGGTCTTTTCAAACAGTTCGTGGCTGATGTTCACGATGGCATTTTCAAAATGGTCAATGTAAATGACCGAGCCACGTATTTGCGAAGTGCTGATAACGGGCTGCAAAGCGATCCTCCTTTCCGTCTCCCCTGCGGGCAGGCCGATTTCGAAAAGCGGCTTGCCCGCAGCCAAATGGGCGGCCGCTTTTGCCATTGCACCGTTCAGCGGGAAAGGATTTTTTTTGTCAATGTCCAAGCGGAAAACTTCTTTTGGCACATGCCCGAACATGAGTGAAAAAATGCCGTTGTCGGGGCCGATGAAAAAATGGCCATCTTGTTCAAACGCAATGAGGGAAGGGCTGGAGGAGAGGTTGTCAACACAGGCCAAATGGATTGTCCCTTCCGGGAAATGGCGGAACGCGTTTTTCAAAATATAGGCACCCTGCACAATGTCATACGGCTTCACATGGTGTGATATATCAACGATCTGAAGTTCGGGGTCTGCCCGTAAAATCGTTCCTTTCAAAACGGCCAAATAATATCCTTTCTGGCCAAAATCGGTGGTTAAAGTAATTATGGACATAATATGTTTGGAAGGTTTATTGGTGTAATGATATATCGTCCCTCGTTTGAACCAAGACATTTAAAACATGGTTAGGGGTCGGCGAATAATAACCTTCCGATTTAGGCGACGTTATTTTTGATGCAGGCGATGCAAAAAAATAGAGCATAGTGGTTCTATTTGACATTTTTTTAAAGAAGCCTGCATTAAAAAGAACAAGCATAAACGGAAGGTTA
>DROJ01000600.1 GCA_011321935.1 Bacteroidota bacterium
AAAATAAACACCCACCCGGCCATATACCATCGGTATATCCGGCAACAAATAAAATATGGGCAATTGATATTTTGCGGGAAACTTTATGTGAGCTATATGTTGGTTTTTATAAAAAAAACAAGGCCGTATAATCTAAAAAAAGCCCGCATGTCTGATATTTTTTAAATCATACGATTGGCCAACTATATATAGGTAATATATTTTTAGGTACCAGAAGGCTTTTCGGTTTCCCGTTTTTATATTGAAAAAAAACAAGTAGCCGATAATCATTATTTTGCCCGTTTTTATATATGGTTTTAACAAAGCATAAGCGGTTGGAAATTAAAATAAAAACAACTATTCAGCTTGCCGCAACTTGCGTTGATTTTCCCTAATCGTTCAAACAAAAGCCATTCGGGAGGTTTGTAAGTTTATTAGCGGAAATTCGCGCAATTCGCGGCAAGCCATTTTCATTTCAAACCACGATCAGCCTTTCCATAAAGCCCTGCTTCTTCCGCCTCGACACATCCAGTTTTATACCGTTGTGAAGTTCCACCTGTCCGCCGTCGCCTTTGTGGTATTTGTGCACATGGCGGAGGTTCACGAGGTGGGCGTGGTGGATGCGCACAAAGCAGGTGAAGGGCAACAGTTTTTCCACATCGCCCAGCTTGCGGCAGGCCAAGTGCTTGTCCCCGTTTTTAAGAAAGATCATGGTATAGTTTCCATCCGCTTCGCAGTACATGATGTCCCGTATATCGGTCAGGACAAAGCTGCCGTTTTGTGGCAGGGCGATCCATTGTTGGGTATGGTGCATTTTGATTTTTTTTGGTTATTTGGTAATAATATTGGCCAATTGGCAAAAGCAAATGACCAACAACTCTGTGCAATGATAAAGCAGACTATAATAAAGGGCTTTAGCTATTGTTCCAAAGGCTTTAGCCATTTTCCCAAAGCCGGGATAAAACTTTAGCTATTGTCCCGTACAGAGAGGGGGATGCCTGCAATGTGTTGATTGACAATGTTTTGGACGTTTCAAAAAAAAACGGGGGAAAAAAGAGGAAACCCGTATCAGCGCCTCAGTTCCGAGGGGGCCGTACCAAACTCTTCGCGAAAAGCCTGGGCAAACCAGGAGAAGCTTTCAAAGCCACAGGAGAGGGCTATTTCGGAGATGCGCAGGTCGGTGGTGTGCAGCAAGTGGCGGGCATGGCTGAGGCGGTATTTTCGGATATAGGTGGCAAGGGAATGTCCGGTAAGTGCTTTTACTTTTCGGTATAGCTGTGTTCGGCTCATGGCCATTTTCCGGCAGAGCTGCGGGGTGGAAAAACGTGCATCGCCGAGGTGTTCAGCGAGTGCGTTGTGGAGATTTGCCATGAACTGGTCTTCTTGCGAAAAACCCGTGGCCCGCCCCTTTTTGAGCGGGCTTATGTCGGCGTAGCGGGCCAGCAGTTTTTTGCGAAGCTCAATCAGCTTCGACATGCGCAGCAGGAGTTCTTCTTTGCTGAAAGGTTTTTTCAAATAGGCATCGGCGCCCCTTTCCAGCCCGGCGAGTTTGCTCTTTTCATCGGCTTTTGCGGTAAGCAATATAATGGGCACATGGCTGGTGCGGAGGTCGCTTTTGAGGGTTTCGCAAAGTTCGTAACCATCTTTGCGGGGCATCATCACATCGCTGATGATGATGTCGGGTATGCTGGAAAAAGCGGAATGGATACCCTCCTCCCCGTTGCGGGCCACCAGCAAATTATAGCTTGCCGAGAGGCAGTTTTTCAGGTAATAAACCAGGTCGGCGTTGTCTTCCACGATGAGGGCGAGGGGCTTGTCCTGGTCAAACAAAAGGCCGGGGATGCTGCTTTCCGAAAAGGGGCTGTCCGTTTGTTTTTTGGGCAGGGCGTCCGGATAGCTTTTTTGCAAAGGGGCCGTATTGGCGACGGGCAGTTCGACCATGAACGTACTCCCTTTTCCCGGTCTGCTTTCCACGCTGATTTTGCCGCCCAGCAGGGCAGTCATTTCTTTGGCGATGGCAAGCCCGATGCCGCTGCCCTCCACATTGCCCGACTCGTCGGCGCGGTAAAAACGGGAAAATATGTTTGGCAAATGTTCCGGCGAAATGCCGATGCCCGAATCAATTACTTTTATGAACAAACTGCTGCCTTCTTTTTTGGCAACGACCAGCACCTTTCCGTATTCGGGCGTGAATTTCAGGGCATTTGAAATGAGGTTGTGCAAAATCTTGCGCGTCCGTTCGGGGTCAAAATCCATAATGATGGCGGGGGTTTCGGCATAAAACTGCAGGCTGATGTTTTTGCCCGAGGCCAGCGAGGAATAGGCGTCGGCGATATAGGCTAAAAAGGGGATGATGTCGTCCTGTACCCAATTGGGGGCGTTGTCCTTGTGTTCCAGTTTTGCCAGTTCCAGCATTTGGTTGACGAGATTGAGCAGGCGGCGGCTGTTCTTTGTAATCAACCCGGCTTTCTTTTTGGGATTGACCATGGGAGCTTCGGCCAACTCGTTCGCCATGCCTTCGATGACGGTCAGTGGGGTGCGGAACTCGTGGGTGATGTTGGTGATGAGGCGGTTTTTCAGGTCGTTGATTTCGCGGAGGCGGAGGGTTTGTTGTTCTATCAATTGGCGTTTGAGCTGGGATTTGAAAATGACAAAAACGATTGCCAAGACTCCCATGATTGCGAGGGCATAGAACCAAAGGGTTTGCCACCAGGGCGGCGAGACAATAATTTGCAGAGAACGGGGCGCACTCCAGACACCTTCATTGTTTGCGGCTTTTACGAGGAAATCATATTGCCCGGGCGGCAATTGGAAATAGGAAACAATGTCCTGGTTTTTTGCCAGTTCGACCCAATCTTTGTCCGCCCCTTCCATTTTGACCCTGAACCTCACTTGTTCGGCAAATGAAAAAGCAATGGCCGATATTCCAAAAGAAAGGGTATTTTGAAAATAAGGGACTTTCAATTGTTTGATGTTCAATAAGTTGCTGTCCTTTTTTATCAATTTATTATTTATTTTTATAGAATAAATATAGGGGTGGGGCACCTCCCGGTTAAAGACAAGGCTGTCGGGGTGGAATATTTTTATGCCTCCATGATAGCCAATACACATCTCTCCGCTGCTGAGTTGAGAAAGCCCAAATTTCTCCCTTTCTCCATATCCATAAGCGGGGTCAATTCTCCTGATTATCTTTTCTTTATGTGGATCAAATATGTAAAAGTCATTGTTGCATTGCAGCCATACTTTTTCATGGTCATATTTGATAAAATTATACGGAGTCTGACCTTTGAAAACAGGAAAAGCTATCTTCCTTGTTATCCCTTTCTCCAGGGAATCCTGGATTACTATACCCAAACCTTCGTTTCCACCGACCCATATTCTGCCGTCATCGTCTTGAAAAAAGCCGGATACATGATCAAAGGTATTTTCAGGATTCACCTCATAAGGAAAATTATGGAAAATATCTTTTTCCCTTTCATAGACACTAAATCCTCGTGAACATCTGATCCATATATTTTTCCGGTTATCTTCAAATAGATACCAGATGCCTGTGGTGTTTTTGGCTTGTCCGTTTTCAAACAGTTCATCGTAATACACCCTTACTTTACCCGTTTCCGGTGAAAATCTCATCAGTCCCCGGTTGTGGCTGCCTACCCAAACGTCGCCTTCCGACCCCTGGATTATAGAGCGGTAACTTGCATCTTTAAAAGGCAGTTGGATGCGATAAGGTCTCATCCTCTTGTCGCCCGGTGAAAAAGTATATAAACCCAGGTAGTCCATTATGATCCATTCACCATTTTTGGTTTTTATGGCTCCATAAGACCTAAGTGTGAGGTTGTTCCGGACTTTTTCCACAGGCAGGCCGATGGCAGTCCATTGGCCGGTTTTCCTGTTCAGGATATAGGCCCCGTTGACATCATCTGCAGTCACCAATATTTTGTCATTGCCTTCGTATTCCACGGTGGCGCTACATCGAAAATCCTTCCTTTTATAATCGGCAATAAACGGATACTTTTCAAATTGATTGGCCAATGGGTCAATAAGGCCAAGGAAAGACCCGAACTGCCCCCAATACCGATGCTTTTTATCCTTAAAAAAGGGCATAACGGTTGCTTCTAACTCAGGGGGCAGCACGACATCTTTTACTTTTTGTTCCGTCCGGGGATCGAATACAAAATTATCATAACCCGTCAGGCAGTAAACCAGGCCGTTTTCCAGCGGCATGAGGGCTCGGACTGAACTTGACAATCTGTTGTTTGAATTTTTAAAAAGGAAATTCCTGAAACTCCCGTTTTGCATATTAAAAACCGACATTCCGCCTCCCCAGGTGCCGAGCACTAAAGACGTATCGCTCGATTGGTGGATAGCTACGATTATATTTGACTTAGCAATATAGGAGCCATTTGTATAGGATAGATTGATAAATTCCTGGCAAGAATAATCGCTCAGATTCAACCGCAACAGACCTTCCTGAGTACCCAGCCAGCAAATGGAGTCCAAATATATATCCTTATGTATCACATAAATCAAATTTTTTTTACGGATGTTGTTAAACCCGGCCTCATTTTTCTCCGGTTCTAATTTGATAAATTTTAAGTCTTTGCTTTTTTCATTAAAAAAACAAATTCCTTCGCTGAATATCGTAAAGGCAACAACCGATCCGTTCAATTTTTTCAGGCGATGGACGAATTTTGTGGAAAAATCAATTCCGGAAAGCACCATGGCCTCGAACCTTCCACTATTGAAATCAAACGAATAAAGCCCCAATTCGGTAGCTACCCACATCTTTCCATTGCCATCCAACAGGAGGTCAAAAATGTTGTTTTGCTTTGTTGTTTTTGCATCGGTGTGCCCCTGGTTTATGTATGTTTTGAATTGCCTCCCGTCAAAGCGCTTCAAACCACCGCTGGTGGCTATCCATAAAAAGCCTTCCTTGCCTTTGAGTATTTTGCGCACTTTGACCCCCCTACCCGAAGATGGAATCGTGACAATCTGAGGGGCGAGCAGGACATCCTGAGCATGGATCATGGTTCCCATGCACCAAGTAAACAGGCATACGAGGAATGGTCTGATACTAGCGAAAAAACTCATTATTGGCTTAGATAGCATTGC
>DROJ01000601.1 GCA_011321935.1 Bacteroidota bacterium
AGATTACATCTCCACTGCCTTTGTCATTCGCCGAAGGCGAACCTGTTCACGTAAGAAGTGCTGCCTCGCATGGTTTCCCTTCTCACGTGAACAGGTTCGCCTTCGGCGAATGACAAAAGCAGTGGAAATTTAGGCTTAGATATTGGCCAGAAACTGAGTTAATATATTTACGATAAAAAGACTTTAGCCAAATGAAAAAAAATCAGTAGGAATATATTTTTCAGGCGGTGTATCAAATGTAATGCTGACCAACCACAGGGAACACAGAGAACACAGGGGCTTTCGCTTTTTGCCAGCATTACATTTGGCGCACTGCCATTTTTCATATTCCCAACCGCTTTTTAAACACCTCCCCCTCCTCCCCCGCAATCCAATCCACCACATTGTCCAGCCATATTCTTTCTTTTTCTTTTTTTGTCAAAATACCAAATTCGACGGCCTCGTCAATTACCTTTCCAGGGTAACAATTTGGCACCGTTCCCATTTCTCCCAACGGATAGGGGTCATCCAAGCCCGCCACTATTTGGCCGGCGCCCTGCCGTTCCACCAATAGGCGCAGCGAATATATATCATGCACCAAAGTATCGTAAAACATGTTTTTTGCCCGCAATGATTTATTGGGATGAACCGCCCCTTTAAACAAATCGGGACGCCCCTCATAGCCCTGCACCCGACGCCCGATGTTCACTTGTCCATATTGGTTTCCATGCGCAAAACAAGTGCGCATATTTGGGTATTTTTCTGGATAATCAAATAAAGTAAAAAAATGGTAGGCATCGGCAGTTTGGGCGCACATCCATACTAAATGGAAACGCCAATATTCATTTTTCAGATTAATCATACGTGGCCCGTCGTATGGATGTATTTCAACAGCAAGGCCATATTTATTTATTAATTCAAATATGGGTTCAACCGATTTGTCGGCCACCGAAACCCATTGCCCGCCGCTGTCCAAAAAATGAGTGGGAAGACATAATAATTGCAAATTATTTTTTTCGACGCACCTTTCTATTTCGGCCAAAGCATCGTCCACATATGCGGGCTGCACCACAAAACCCGTCGTGAATTTCTCTGGATATTCACTTTGCACCTCCGCACTAAAATCATTTTGAAACCGGAGTATATCTTTGGTCAACGAACGCTCCACGCCGTTGCAATATAATTGCGACAAAGTCAACAGCACCTCGTGGCCGATCCCGTTTCGTTCCATCCACTCCAGTTTTTTGTCCAGAAAAAAACTCTCGTCCGTGACGGGTCGTTTCCAATCGCCCTGCCGCATATATTTCCGGTCATTGTCTATCCAGAATATTTTTTTGTCCCGCATGAATTTCGGGATTTGTGCGGGATATGGGAGAAGGTGGCCGTGGCCGTTTATTTTATACATAAAACAAGTAAAAATTGAGCACAGCGAAATCCCGCATTTTAATCGGGAGAACAAAGTAAAAAGTATAGCCACAACGTTTACTAAACTTTAAAAGTTTAGTAAACGTGTCTCACTCCGGCCGTTCCATCTTATACCCACATTTATTGCAAGTACACAGTTCATCATCGGAATAAAAGCGGTCGAACAATACCGGCATATCCGTTTCTATATTTTTCAATAAAAAAGGTTCGCGGTGCAGTTCATTATTGCATTTTTCGCAAAACCAAGCGAGGCCGTCTTCCATGCCTTCCGGCCTTTTATGCTCGATGACGAGGCCGATTGTATTCGCTCCGCGCTGCGGAGAATGCGGGATGTCCGGCGGCAATAAATATATTTCGCCTTCCCGGATATGAATATCTTTTGGCTCACCGTCGTGCATTATTTTTAAAACAATATCGCCCTCCACCTGATAAAAGAATTCGGGCGTATGGTTGAGGTGGTAATCCTTCCGGGAATTTGGCCCACCGACGACCATCACAATATAATCGCCGTCGGCCCAAACGCATTTGTTGCCAACGGGCGGCTTTAATAAATGACGGTTTTCGTCTATCCACTTTTTGAAATTAATGACTGGAAATAATTTTGACATGATTTGGAAATTAGAAATTATGAAATTGGAAATTATGAAATTACGAAATTGGAAATTGGAAATTGGAAATTAATAAGCAATACAAACATTTTTGGGTTCAGTAAAAAAGCGGAGGGCTTCGAAGCCTCCTTCCCGCCCGACGCCGGAATTTTTTACGCCGCCAAAAGGAGTGCGAAGGTCGCGCATCAGCCAGGTATTTATCCATATTATTCCGGCGTCTATTTCTTTGGCCAATTTATGTGCGCGGCTCAGGTTCTCTGTCCACAAAGTAGCGGAGAGGCCGTATTGGGTGCTATTGGCATATTTCAAAACTTCCTCCTCCGTATCGAAGGGCATGATCGTTACTACCGGCCCGAATATTTCTTCTTGGTTGGTGCGGCAATCATATTTTAGGTTTTCGATAATGGTGGGATATATGTACCAGCCATTTTTATGCCCGCCATTTAACGCTGCTTTTTTTCCGCCGCACAATATATTGCCGCCCTCTTCTTTTGCCAATTTAATATAAGAAAGTATTTTTTCAAAATGCGGCTTTGAAACAACTGCGCCTACTTTTGTGGCGGCATCGAGCGGCGGGCCCACTTTCAGTTCTTTTGTTTTTTTAATAAAATCATTTTTAAAGCGTTCGTATATCGTCCGCTCGACAAATATGCGCGAACCGCACAAACATATCTGCCCCTGATTGGCAAATGAGGAGCGCAAAGTCGTGGCCAGCATTTTATCATAATTGCAGTCGGCAAATATAATGTTTGGATTTTTCCCGCCCATTTCGAGCGATATTTTTTTGAACATCGGCGCTGCGGTTTTTGCTATCTCCGCCCCTACCCTCGTGCTGCCGGTAAATGAAATGGCTTTTATTTTTTTATGCTCCGTTATAGCTGCCCCGACCTTATGCCCGAGGCCATGCACTATATTTAAAACACCCGCAGGCAGCCCTACTTCCATACATATTTCCGATAATAAATAAGCGGTCATCGGCGTCACTTCCGATGGTTTGGCGACCACCGTATTCCCGGCGGCGAGTGCGGGGGCTATTTTCCAAGTAAATAAATAAAGCGGCAGGTTCCACGGCGATATGCAGCCCGCCACGCCTATCGGTTCGCGCAGCGTATAATTAATTCCCGTGCCGCCCATGTCGTGCGCCTCGGACGAAAATTGAGTAATGGCATTCGCAAAATAACGGAAGTTGGCGGAGGCGCGCGGTATATCCACTTTTTTAGCCAACCACAATGGTTTGCCATTATCAATTGATTCGGCCATTGCCAATTCATTTAATTTATTTTCAATTAAATCCGCTATTTTAATTAAATATTTATGCCGCTCGTCAATGCTTGTTGCCGCCCATTTTTCAAAAGCATTTTGTGCGGCATATGTTGCGTCCTCCACGTCCTGTATGCCGGAGTCGGGGGCTTGTGCATATACGCTGCCTTTTGAGGGATCATATACGTCGAGGTATTGGCCAGAAATCGCGGGCTGTAATTTGCCGTCTATATAGTTTGAAATTATTTTCATTTTGCAATTATTCAGTTCGCCGCGAATTGCGCTAATTTCCACGAATTATTTTTAATTCGCTCAGCTAACAATTAGTGTAAATTCGCGTAATTCGCGGCTTGCAACAATTATGGCTTAAAATCACCTCCTGAGTTGGTACAGCCCTATATCCTCCGCATTTCATAAATAACCGGCCGCCCTGGGCTTGCATCCAATTCAAAAGCGGCCACCTGTAAATTGAGCCAATATATCCCGTCTTTTATATTTTCTGGAATATATACGAGTTCGGTAATAGTGCAGTCCAACCTGTTTTCGTCCGGGTATTGCCAAAATGTTTTATGGCCGGCCAATGCCCCTCCGTCCTCTTCCCTATCAATGGAAGGCAGGTCAACAATTAAATGTTTCACTCCTTTTTCGACCATATACCCGATGGCATTTTTATCGAAATAAGGAGGGTTGGCGCCCGAATAATTTCTGGTTGTTTTTTTAATTGTATTTGGGAGTGTCCTGATAATAAGTGCTTCCTCTATATTACCGGGAATTATATTTTCAATTGATTTTTTGGTAATAATTTGATCGCCGTTTTTTACTTCCGGCACGACGCTGATCAATTTCGCAAAAAAATGAAATTGTTTTAAATATTTATTGACGGAATATTGTTTTTCCGAAATATGCCCCATGCACTCGGTGTGCGTACCGTTGCCGTGCGGGTTGAATTTTACATTAAAAAAATTAACGGGCGCACCTGCTTTTACCGACCCAATAAAACCGCCGGAACGATAAGGCGACGCCTCCAATGGCGGGGCATAAAAACAATTGACCTGGCCGACGGGAATGGAAAGGTCAATGGGCTTTGCGAGATCGGCCTGGTAATTTTCTCCTTTATGTTCGAGTTTTATTTTCATGGTCGGTGCCAAAAGTACCAATATTCCAAAGAAATTTTTCACCTTAGCCGGATGAAACTTTCGGCCAAAACCATCGGCCTCTTTGCAGGCCCCTTGTTGTTCCTCCTCATCCTCACTTCTTTCCACCCGCAGGGCATGGGCAAGCAGGCCAATGCCATCCTCGCCTGCACCGCTTGGATCGCCATTTGGTGGATCACCGAGGCCATCCCGATAGCGGCGACGGCGCTGCTGCCGATCATCCTTTTCCCGCTCACGGGCGGGCTCGATCTAAAGGCAACGACCCAAGCCTACGGACACAAATTTGTCTTCCTTTATATCGGCGGGTTCATCATTGCGGTAGCGATAGAGAAGTGGAATTTGCACAAGCGCATCGCCCTCAACATCATCAACCTGATCGGTACCAACGTGAGCAAAATGATCCTCGGTTTCATGCTCGCAACGGCCTTCCTCAGCATGTGGATATCGAACACCGCCACCTCCGTGATGATGCTCCCGATCGGCATGGCCATCGTTGCGCAACTGCGCGACAACCCCGCCACGGAGGAGGACGAAAACCTCATTTTTGGCAAGGCGCTCATGCTCGCCATCGCTTACAGCGCCTCCATCGGCGGCATGGCCACGCTCATCGGAACGCCGCCCAACCTCGTGCTGGCAGGCATCGTGAAAGAGACGTACAACGTGGAGATCACCTTCTCGCAATGGCTCGTTTTTGGCCTGCCCATTTCCATTTTGTTGCTGTTTGTTTGCTGGAAATATCTGACCCGCTTCGCTTTCCGGTTCCGGCAAAAAGAATTTCCCGGAGGGCGGGCAGAAATAAAAAAACAGCTCCACAATTTGGGTAAAATCACTTTTGAAGAAAAAATGGTGATGGCCGTTTTTGCCACCACTGCCGTGGCATGGATCAGCCGCTCTTTTTTGTTGAAAAAAATAATCCCCGCCATTGACGATACCATCATTGCAATGGTCGGCGCACTCATTTTGTTTTTGCTGCCTTCCGGCAAAAAAGGGGAAAAACTGATCGACTGGGAAACGGCGGTGAAAATACCCTGGGGCATCCTCCTTCTGTTCGGCGGGGGGCTGGCAATCGCCGCAGGTTTCCAGGCGACGGGCCTCGCCCAATGGATCGGCCAACAGATGACCCTGCTGCAGGGCGTCGCCCTTTTGCTGGTGCTTTTGGTGCTCATCGCCAGCGTCAATTTCCTCACCGAAATCACCTCCAACCTCGCCACCACGGCCATGTTGCTGCCCGTGCTTGCGGCCATGGCTGTGACCATCGGCGTACACCCTTATATATTAATGGTGGGGGCGACGGTAGCGGCTTCCTGCGCGTTCATGCTGCCCGTGGCCACGCCGCCCAATGCGGTGGTTTTTGGCTCGGGCTACCTGAGCATCCCCGATATGATGCGGACGGGGATCTGGATGAATATTTTATCGGTTATCATATTGACAGCCATTACTTACTACCTGCTGCCGCTGCTGTGGGACTTTGTGCCGGACGCGTTTCCACCAGCATTTGAGAGTTTGAGAGAATGAGAGAACACCAGAGTTTGAGAGTTTGATTACTTAAATCTATTTTATCAATCGGATAATAAAAGGATACCGGTACATCTTGCCTTCGCTCGCTTTTATGGTCGCCACGATGGTAAGTACCAATGCTGCAACTCCCAATGCTATTGCCATAAAAAAACCGATAATGACAAGCATCAAAGCGAAGCATCCCATAAAATAAATAAAGAGGGAAATCTGGAAATTGAGCGACTCGATTGCATGGGCTTTTACAAATTCAGATTCGTCTTTTTTGACCAGGTATATAACAAGCGGTGCAATAAACCCGACAACCAAAGTGAGCACATGGCTCAAGAGTGCCATTGTTTTTTCATCTTGCGTGGGATCGAATTCTTCATCTGCGGAGTAATCAAGAATAGGAGAAGATAAGTCAGACATTTATTGGATTGTTTTAGTTATTGAATAATTACTTCCACAAAGTGGAGTATTAAAAACCGGAAGGCAAATTTTATCGACAAAAATACTTTTTTGACAGTTCAGAGCATGTTGGGAAAGGTGCACCAAAGATAAAGGACCAAACCGGCATTCATCCTATTTTACGAATATCGTTTCCCGTTATTCCAACACCCAGCACTAGCCTATCGCCCACCCTTAGTCCGTTTTTCCGAGGTACGCCAACCAATCGGTTTCCAATGAGTACGGTCATTTCCCCATCTTCTATTTTTACAATATCCCCGGCCAAATGCAAAGCGCTCTTTTTGTTGTTTCCTTCGGTAAATATTTCGGCAGGGGCGCCCTCCCTTTGCACCCTTCCATTGACCAGTTCCAGCACATAGTCCGACATTTTCAATACCTCTCCAAGTTCATGGCTGACCAATATAGTGGTCAATTTATATTGCCGGTGCACCATCAAAATATAGTCTTGCAATTTCGCCCGCATATCGTGGCCGAGCGCAGAAAGGGGTTCGTCGAGCAGCAGCAGTTCGGGCTGGCGGACGAGGGCACGGGCGAGGGCAGTACGCTGTTGCTGTCCGCCGGAGAGGGTATCCGGTTTGCGGTGCTGGAGGTCGCCGAGTTCTATTGTTTCTATTAATTCATTGATAATATCATGGTCTTGATTTTTGTCCAAAGCAAATTCGATATTTTGCCTTACGGTCATATTTGGGAAGAGCGCATAGTCCTGAAACACAAAGCCGATTTTGCGGAGCTGTGGTTTTAAATCAATGTTTTTTTTATGGTCAAACCATATTTTATTATTTATTTTTATAAATCCGTTTTCTGGAGCCATCAGTCCAGCGAGCATGCGCAGGATAGAGGTTTTGCCCGCACCCGACTCGCCGTACAAAGTGACCAGTTTTCCCTTTTCTATATTGGCCGATATATGCAGCTCCATATCTCCGCCAACGGCTTCCAATATTTTATTTAATGAAAAAACGATCATCTCCAATATCTTTTTAAATAGCCGCCGTTTACTAAATATACGGTCAATAAAATAAAGAAAGTAACAGCAAATAAAAACAAAGAATACGCATTGGCCACGTCATAATTTAGCGCTTCCACTTCATCGTAAACGGCAATGGAGGCCACTTTTGTTTTGCCGGGGATATTGCCGCCGATCATCAGCACCACACCAAATTCGCCGATGGTATGTGCAAAGGCCAAGACGATGCCCGTCAATAAATTGGGCTTGATATTGGGCAACAATACTTTGAACAAAGTTGTCCTTTTTGATTTTCCCAACACATAGGCCGCCTCTGTCAAGGAGGCCGGCAAATTGCTCAGCCCGGCCTGTATCGGGTGCACCATAAACGGCAAGCTATATATAATAGAGGCAAGCACCAAGCCCTCAAAAGAAAAGATCAGGCGCAGGCCAAAAGCCTCCAGCAATAATTTTCCCAAACCATTGTTCGGGCTAAATACGACCAATAAATAAAAACCCAAAACCGTCGGCGGCAATACCAGCGGCATGCTGACCAAAGTTTCGATTACCGGTTTTATTTTTTTATCGGAATAAGCCAGCCAATATGCCAAAGGGATGGATATAAGCAATAACAGCAAGGTAGTGACCAGCGCCAATTCAAAAGTCAATATGATGGGACTCCACTCAAACACTTTAATAAAGGTTAGCAATAAAAACCAATCACAGAAGCCCCCGCTTCCGCAAATTCCTTTTATAAATCTGGATATTTTTCAAATGGCCGTTATAGGTTTCGGCAAAATTATGGAGGCCCGATTCATTGCCTGCTGCGCAGAAATAAATATAATTATGTTTTTCCCTGTTCAGTACAGCGTCAATACTTGGAATGGATGCCATGCTGATCGGGCCGGGCGGCAAGCCTTTGTACATGTAAGTATTATAGGGCGAGTCGAGGGTTTTGTATTTGGCGAGGCTGCGGCTCTCCCAATCGCGGGAAGCGAATACGAGGGTCGGGTCGGCCTGCAAGAGCATGCCCCTTTCGAGGCGGTTCATATATACGCCGGCCATTCTTTTTTTCTCTTTGTTTTGGTTGGTTTCACGTTCCACAATAGAGGCCAATATATATACTTCCTCTTTGGTCATCTTCCATTTTTTTGCTTTTTCCAGCCTATTGTTTTTTGTCCAAAATTTTTTGTTTTCCTTTATCATCCGCTCCATGAATTTGCGGGGGGAAGTGTTCCAAAAAAATTCATAAGTATTGGGAATAAACAGGGTCATTATCAATTGCGGGGTATAGCCGATACTGTCCAAATACCTTTCGTTATTTAATAAATCAATAATGGCCAAGGAGTCGGGTTCGATAAAGCGCGCTACTTTTCCCGCCACCTGTTCCGGCAACCTTTCATTTACCAAAACGAGTTTGACCGGCTCTTGTTTGCCGCCCCTTAAATGCTGGACCAGTCTCCTGTTCGTCCAGTTTGGTTTTATTTTAAACCGGCCGGGCCTGCCCCTGTATTTCATTTTTTCGGCCATCAGGCGGAAGGTCGTTTCGTCTTCTATAAAGCCGTCTTTTTTTAATAAAAAAATAACATCGTCTAAACCTGAACCGGTAGGGATAAGGATAATTTCTTTTTTTAAATTGCCCGGCACATTGGGTTTATATAAAAAATTATAAACTTGCAGGCCTGCATATACAATAATTAAAAAGCCCACAGTGGCAACGACGCTTTTTATACGGTTGCTTTTTTTTGGTTTGTCAGAAAGTGTTTCCATTAATAATATTTAGCAAAAAAACAATTAAGACAGGATTGCACACTGATTAAACTGATCTAACTGATTAGAACAGATTCTATTTAACATATCCGTTCCTATCAGTTAGATCAGTTTAATCAGTGTGCAATCCTGTCTTAATTGTTTCTACTGATTTCAACATATCCTATTTAACAGATCGGTTCTTATCAGTTAGATCAGTTAGATCAGTTAGATCAGTGTGCAGTCCTGTCTTAATTGTTTCTACTGATTTCAACATATCCTATTTAACAGATCGGTTCTTATCAGTTAGATCAGTTAGATCAGTGTGCAGTCCTGTCTTAATTGTTTCTACTGATTTCAACATATCCTATTTAACATATCCGTTCCTATCAGTTAGATCAGTTAGATCAGTGTGCAATCCTGTCTTAATTGTTTCTACTAATTTCAACAGATCCTATTTAACAGATCCGTTCTAATCAGTTAGATCAGTTTAATCAGTGTGCAATCCTGTCTTAATTGTTTCTACTAATTTCAACAGATCCTATTTAACAGATCCGTTCTAATCAGTTAGATCAGTTTAATCAGTGTGCAATCCTGTTTTTTGTTTCTAATATTGTTCATTTTCATTCGGGAAATTTTTATTTTTTACGTCCTCGCAATATTGCTCCACCGCACCTTTTATTACGTCAAACAATTCCACATATCGCCGCAAAAAACGTGGGTGGAAATCTTTGGTAATACCGAGCATATCATGGGTCACCAATACCTGCCCGTCGGCGTACATGCCGCCGCCGATGCCGATAGTTGGGATGGTCAGGTATTCAGAAACTTCTTTGGTCAGCGCCGCAGGGATTTTTTCCAAAACTATGGCAAAGCAGCCGAGTTTTTGGAGCAGTTTGGCATCTTTTTTCAGGCGTTCGGCTTCTTCCTCTTTTTTTGCCCGCACCTGATAAGTGCCGAATTTATAAATAGATTGCGGGGTCAAACCCAAATGCCCCATCACTGGAATGCCCGCCGAAAGGATGCGTTTGATCGAGTCCTCGATCTCTTTTCCGCCCTCCATTTTTACCGCATGTGCGCCCGACTCTTTCATGATCCGGATGGCCGATTCGAGGGCCACCCTCGAACTGCCCTGATAAGAACCAAAAGGAAGGTCAACCACGATGAGCGCCCGCTTGACCGCCCGCACCACCGAGGAGGCGTGGTAGATCATTTCGTCGAGGGTAATGGGCAGCGTGGTTTCATGCCCGGCCATGACATTGGAAGCGCTGTCGCCGACCAATATAACGTCAATTCCAGCGGAATCAAGGATGCGCGCCATGGAATAATCGTAGCCCGTGAGCATGGTGATTTTTTCGCCCCTTGCCTTCATCGCGTGCAGCACATGCACCGTCACCCTTTTTACTTCTTTATGTACAGACATAAGTTATTTTTGAAAATTATAGAAAAGGCCAAAAGTAAGGAATTCAGTTGAATACAATAAAAAGCCGAAAAAATATCACCCCAAAAATAGAGCTTGTTGGGAGTTTGTATTCCGGCGAAAAAATGTCTCTTTTTTGATGATACGGCGTTGAAAAATCAGTCATGTAGCCCCACTATAATCCTGATTTTCTGCCTTGTCTCATCAAAAAATAGACACTTTTTCCCTCGAAATACAAACTCCC
>DROJ01000602.1 GCA_011321935.1 Bacteroidota bacterium
AAATCCGAACCTACCATAAAATTTGATTGCATTTTCATCTATCGGATCAACTATCACCGCCATTGAACCTATCACTTCTGATGCTTCGCAACTTCTTTTCAATGCGTCAACCAGCAATAACTTTCCCAATCCTTGCCCTTTGTTTTTTTCACGGATTGCCAACCTCCCAAGCAAAGTAACCGGAAGGGATTCATAGACCCTTGGCAGTTTCTTGCTGATTTCGTCAGGCATTGCCTCTCTGGGAATCCCGGCATTTGACAATGTGTAGAATCCTTTTATATTGTTTTCTTCGTCACTCCAAACAAAGCAGGCAGATAATTTTCTTTTAATATCTTGCTTCGCCTGCTTTTGTATATAATTGTCCAAAAAAGTATTTCCACAAGCAAATTCGGATTTCTTGTGTTTCGCATCGAGGGGAACGGTCAGGTATTCTGCCATGTTAGAGCAATTTGTTGTATTCCTTTAGAGCAGATTTCAATTCTTTGTTGGGCTTTACACCCTTGAAAACAAAATCAAAGAAAATTTCCCGGTCCCTATTAGAAGCGATTATTTTATTGTGCTCTTCTACAAGTTGTTCTGCTTTCGATTGAACAGATTTTATAATAAATTCCGTCAAACTCCTGAACCCGCCCAATCTTGATGCGTATTCAAAAAACTCTTTTTGTTCTTTGGTCAATCTTGCATCGAACCTTGTCATTTCTATACTTTTCATATTTAGTGGTTTTACTTTACAAATTCGACACAAATGTACGTTAATTTTCCGTACTGTTCTGGTTCTGCTTTTCTGCTTGCTGCCAATTCTGCGGACTCTGCCGGGAGATAAAGCCTTTATCTGCGGGAAACAAGACCTCAAAACCTCGTCATCCCCACCCCGTCTTCAAACACCGTCCCGAGCAACAAAACATCGTTCACCACGGCAGCCGACGAAGACCCCGACAAAGGGTTTCCATTGCTCAGGTAAACCTCCTCGATCTTGCTTTTTGAAAAATCGCCGTAATTCAGGTCAACCTTCAGCACTTGTGCGGGGGAGCGTTTCAGGGGGTCTTTTGCATGGCCGAGGAAGGCCAGCATTTTTGGGTGGCAGCCGATCCACAGGCTGCCGTTTTCGTCGAGTTCGATATTGTCGAGGCCAGTATTGCAATTGACTTTCCCCACCCTTTTGTTCGTCCCTTTTTCATAAATATAGAGGCTCTTGTAAGTGGTCGTTGCGGCGATGACGTACTTCCCGTCCCTGCTCAGGTTGATGCCGTTGGCATAGCCGAGGCCGCTGTCAATTATTTCGACCTCCTTTCCGTCATAATAGCCGACACTGCCGGTGCCGATCAACAAAAAATCTTTCCAACTGGAAAGACTGCCGCGGACCCCGTGGTCATTGGTAAAATAAAACTGGTGCTGCCCTACCCCGACCACATCGTTTGGGCTGATTATTTTTTCATTTGAAATGCTCTCGACGTGGACGAGCGAGCTATCTGTAAACCGGAATTTTTCGATAAAATGACCGCTCTCGCGGTGGTTCACCACAAAGAGCCATTTGCTGGAATCGGCCATGTCGTGGTAAAGCGAAATGCCGTGCGGGTGGAAATCCTTTTGCTTGAAACCAGCCGTCAGGTCAATAAATACGGGCGGCTTCGCCAAAAAATCGAGCAAGTAAATAGCCCCTTTTTTGGGGTGGCCCGCCCTGGTGGCCCGGCGGTCGTCGGAAGAAACGAGCGCCTTGCCGATGCTCCGGTCAATGGTGATGTCCTCGGCACCGACCATGCCTTTTATCACCTCCACTGGCTGTTTTTCGTGGGGGCTTATTTTTTTGAAAGTACCGCTTGAAATGAGGGTGCGCAGGGCAAGTACAACGACGATTAAAATAATGGCGAGGACTGTTCTTTTTAGGTATTTCATTTTGTTTTGAATTTTTGGTGAAGGTAAGGAATGGACATGAAAACTCACCGCTTCGATCTGCGTTTTTATAAAAATACTCCAGTGGAAAGGCTCAGCACTTGCCCTTCCAAAAGAGGGGGATTTAAATCCCCCTCTTTTGGAAGGGCAAGTGCTGAGCCGTCAAATCCGTTCATTTCTCAAACCGTTTAAAAGCCGCTTCCAAAATCTCATCTCCAACTATTTCCGGCATCGTCACCCGCAGCCCCGGTGTGCGTTCCATTTCCCTTTTTGCGGCAAACATCGCCTCCTTGTTCCGCGCCCAACTGCGCCTTGCGATGCCGTTGTTCACGTCCCAAAAGAGCATGGATTTCAGTCGGCGGGCGGCGGCGGGCGTTCCGTCGAGTACCATTCCGAAGCCGCCGTTGATTACCTCGCCCCAACCTACCCCGCCGCCGTTGTGCAGGCTGACCCAAGTAGCTCCGCGGAACGAATCGCCGATCACATTTTGCACGGCCATGTCAGCGGTATAGCGCGAGCCGTCGTAAATATTTGCTGTTTCCCGGAAGGGGGAATCGGTGCCGCTCACGTCGTGGTGGTCGCGCCCCAAAACGACGGGGGCAGATATTTCCCCTTTTTTAATTGCTTTATTAAATGCTTGCGCAATTTTAATCCGCCCCTCGGCATCGGCATATAATATGCGCGATTTTGAACCGACGATGGGGAGGTTTGTTTTTGCATTTTCGATCCACAATATATTGTCATTTAATTGGCCTTTTATTTCATCGGGCGCATTTTTATATATGCTTCGCAATACCTTTGCGGCGATGGCATCTGTTTTATATAAATCCTCTTTTTTGCCAGAGCAACAAACCCAACGGAAGGGGCCAAAACCATAATCGAAACACATGGGCCCCATAATATCTTCCACATAACTTGGATATTTAAAAATACCGTTCTTTTTGTCTTTCCAAATATTGGCGCCCGCATTGCCGGCCTCCAATAAAAAGGCATTTCCATAGTCCCAAAAATACATACCATTGGCGGCCATTTTATTAATTGCAATAACATGCCGCTTCAACGTTTTTTTTATTTCTTTTAAAAATAATTTTTTATCGGAAATCAATAATTTCTGTGCTTGCTCATAAGTATAGCCGACCGGGCAATAACCCATATCGTCAATATTGTGCAGCGAAGTCTGATCGCTGCCGAGTTCTACTTTTATTTTTTTATTTACAAATGCTTCCCACAGGTCAACTATATTTCCGGCATATATAAGCGCGATGGCTTCTTTGTTTTTCCGGCATTTTTCTAATTTATTTATTAATTTATCAATATCGGAAAAAACATTTTTCTTCAATATATAGCCGTCCGTTATACGTTGCTCAATGGCCTGTTTGTCCACCTCTGCAATCACGCCGATAGCGCCGGTTATTACCGCTGCTTTTGCCTGCGCACCCGACATGCCGCCGAGGCCGGAGGTGACATATACCTTGCCCCGCAGGTCGTCATTTTTATAGCCCATGCGGCGGCCTGCATTTAATAAAGTAATAGTAGTGCCATGCACTATTCCCTGCGGCCCGATATACATAAAAGAACCCGCCGTCATCTGCCCGTACTGCGTGACGCCGAGCGCATTGTATTTGTTCCAATCTTCTTTTTTTGAATAATTTGGTATCATCATTCCATTCGTGACCACCACCCGCGGTGCATCTTTATGCGACGGAAAAACACCGAGCGGATGGCCTGAATACATGACCAATGTTTGCTCGTCGGTCATCTCGGCGAGGTATTTCATGGTGAGCAGGTATTGCGCCCAATTCTGGAAAACAGCACCGTTGCCACCATATGTTATTAATTCATGCGGATGCTTCGCAACGGTTGGATCGAGGTTGTTTTGGATCATCAGCATAATGGCCGCCGCCTGTTTTGAGCGGTGCGGATATTCACCTATCGGACGGGCGCGCATTTTATATCTTGGCCGGAAGCGGTACATATATATACGGCCATATTTTTCCAGTTCTTCCGCAAATTCAACAGCCAATACGGCGTGGTGTTTTTTTGGAAAATAACGGAGTGCGTTGCGGACGGCGAGTTTTTTTTCATCTCCATTGAGTACGCCCTCAATGACCCGTTTGGGTGCGTGGGATATTTTCAGGTCGTATTTTTTTGGAGATGGAAGTTTGTTGGGAATGCCTTTTAAGATGGTGGATTGGAAGGATGTCATCTATGTTTTTTATTTTTGGTTAGGTAATTTTTATAGGCGCAAAATTAGGGATAAATTTGGCTTTTACAGCGGCGCTATTATTTTAATTTTTTGTTTGTTCAAAAGATTTTGGCCTTTCTTTTTTATTGGTAACAATATTTGTTTTAGGGAGTTAGGGCTGGATATGTATTTTAGTTCACATAATTGGGCATATTATTTTAAATAAAAAAAAACGCAACTGTTCAGCACTTGTGATCCATAGCCGCGAACTGCGCTAATCCCCACTAATTATTCAAACCCTTTTGTGAATTTATTTGTGAAAATTCGCGCAATTCGCGGCAAGTTGAATAATTAAAAAATACAATATGCGTATTTAAGAGCCTGCCCAATAAATTGGGCGGCTAGCCCTTCTCCCCACTAATGATACAATAAGTAAAATACGGCTTCGCCAAACCCATCAGCATCCCCCAAAGCGGAGCATTGGCATTGTTCCGCCGCTGTTGGTTCATCGGCGATTTGTCTTTTCCGGTGAACCGGTTCCAATAAAATTTCAAAAAAGTAAATGGGATATGCAAAAAAGAAGGCGCCACTTTCCAAGCGGCATCTTCCACTTTTATATTTACAAAACCTGCCGCTTTCATGGCTTCAATAAACAGGTTTATATCCGCCAATTCTTTTAATGCCCAACTGTCCATATTTTTTTGGTAAATATATTTGAGCAATTTGGGCAGCGGCTTTGAATTTTTCCTGAAACCATCGGCCAAAACAAAACGCCCGCCGGGGCGCAGCACCCTCGACATTTCCTTCAGCAATTCCATTTTGTCCGCCCCGTCCGCATAACAGGCGGATTCGATGGCAAAGGCAGCATCAAATGATTCACCGGCCACGGGCAGCGATTGGTAATCGGCTTTCAGCAAATTTATCTGTTCATCGAGACCCGCCTCTTTGTTCAACCTTTCCGCAAAATTGACCTGCCACGGAGTGATGGTAACGCCATAAAAAAAGGCATCGGGGCGGCGCCGCGCCATGTAACGGGAGGTGGTTGCAAGGCCGCAGCCCGCATCGAGCAACATCGGCAGGCGGGTCTTGCCGATGCCCAAGCGGCGGTAGGTTTCCTCGTTCATCTGGTCGAGCAAAGGCTCTAATTTAAAAGGGTTCATGCCCCATTTATAGTAGCCGAAGTGCATGTTGAAAGCGGGGCTCCAAACTTTGTAGTCCATGCCCGCTTCCTCGTAATAACGGACTATTTTTTCGTGTTTTGCTTGCTTTTGCAGCGTTGCCATAATCAGTGGTTTTGATAATTGTTTGCTGCAAGGTAAAGGTTTATTTCACAACTTTCAATTTTTATTGAAAATTATGATTATTTTATCAATCCAAACCTTTTTCTTAATTTTGTGACCTGCCAATCAAACTCCGTCCAAACGTTGACTTTTCTACATTTCCTGACTCCATAGGTCTTACATCAAGGTTTTCAATTTGCCCATTCATTCATTTTTACCGTAAACAAACAAACCCATTTGCCTAGCGGCCATGGCAGTGTTTATTTGTTTATCCTGAAAAAAACGGGTTTTATTGAATGCCTTTTCACGACCAATGGGATCAAGGATTTTACTCAACATTTTTTAACAAAAACATTTAAACGAAACAAAAATTATGAACAAGGACGTTACTTTCAAATCCATTTCGACCTTCCTCTTTTTGCTCTTTGCAGCAACCGTATTTTCACAAAACACGGACATCCCTTTTGGCGACCTGCCACCTACCAATGAATTTGGGAAGTGCTATGCCAAGTGCCGCCAACCGGATACTTACGAGACCGTCACCAAGTCGGTTTTGGTCAAAGAAGCAAGCACCAAGCTGGTAAAAGTGCCTGCCGTTTACGAAACCAAGTATGAAAAAGTACTGGTAAAAGAAGCATCCAAAACCTACAAAGTCATCCCTGCCACTTACCGTACCGTTACCGAAAAAATACTGGTGACACCGGAGAAAAAAACAGTGCGCACAGTACCCGCCAAATTCGAGACCAAGACAAGGAGGATCTTGGTGAGCGAGGCAAGGGGCGAATGGGTCAAGAAAAAGAAAGAGCCAAACTGCTTTTCCGAAAACCCGGACGACTGCTTCATCGTGTGCTACGAAGAGGTGCCTGCCGTTTACCGCACCGAGACCTACCAAGTGATGACCGAACCTGCCCGGACAATCGAAGACTACATCCCTGCCAAGTACAAAACAGTGACCAGAAAGGTAGTTGACAGAGAGGCCAGCGTAGTCGAAGTACCGATTGATGCGGTTTATAAAACCATCGCAACGAAAGTGCTCGTCAGCCCGGCCACAACGAGGGAAGAAACCATCCCCGCCGTTTACAAAGATGTGAAAGAAAGGCGCTTGGTCAGCAAAGGCACTTTCTCTGTTTGGACCGAAATACTTTGCGCTTCGCAAACCACCAGCTCGAAGGTACGCAAGGTACAGCGCGCCTTGAAAGCAAGGGGCTACAACCCCGGGCCAATTGACGGCGTGCTCGGTATCCAAACACAGACGGCCCTGAAGCAATTCCAAAACGACAACGGCCTGCCGCTCGGCAACTTGAACCTGAAAACGTTGAAAGAATTGGGCGTGGAGGTGAATTGAAAATTAAAATAACTTGTCCCGAATTCACTTCGGGGAAAATGAAAAAGGCCGCTTCCCGTTTTGGGGAGCGGCCTTTTTTTAATTAAAATGAAAATAAAAATGAAAATTAAAATGAAAAACCACGTTTGAGCCAGCCCTTCGTGTTGGTGCCGAACATGAAACACTGTTTTTTATGATCGGCACCAACTTATAGGGCTGGCTCAAACGTGGTTTTTCATTTTCCCCGAAGTGAATTCGGGACAAGCTATTTTAATTTTCATTTTCATTTTCATTAATCTAGTTTCAGCACATCAATAAAGGCCCGTTGCGGCACTTCCACCGAGCCGATCTGCCGCATTTTTTTCTTTCCTTTTTTCTGTTTTTCGAGCAGTTTCCGCTTTCGCGAAATGTCGCCCCCGTAGCACTTTGCCGTCACGTCCTTTCTCATGGCAGAGATGGTTTCGCGGGCGATGATCTTGGCGCCGATGGCCGCTTGGATGGCAATGACAAACTGTTGGCGGGGCAGCAGTTCCTTCAGTTTTTCGCAGATGCGGCGGCCAAAGGGGTATGCCTTTTCCCGGTGTACGAGTGCCGAAAGTGCGTCCACCGGTTCGCCGTTCAGCTTGATGTCCACTTTTACGAGGTCGGAAGTTTTATAGCCGATAGGCGTATAATCAAAAGAAGCATAGCCCCGTGAAATGGATTTCAGGCGGTCATAAAAATCAAAAACGATCTCCCCCAAAGGCAGCTCAAAAACCATTTCCACACGGGTGGTGGTGAGGTAGGATTGGTTTTTGAAAACGCCCCTTTTTTCGAGGCAGAGGGTCATGATGGGGCCAAAGTATTCCGGTTTGGTAATGATCTGCGCTTGGATGAACGGCTCCTCCACATGGTCGAGGTGGGTAGGGTCGGGAAAGTCGGAAGGCGTGAGCAGGTCCATCTTTTTGCCCTTCGTGGTAAAGGCATGGTACGACACGTTGGGGATGGTGGTGATCACCTCCATATCGAACTCCCGCGAAAGCCGCTCCTGGATGATCTCCAAATGCAACATGCCGAGGAAGCCACAGCGGAAGCCAAAGCCCAAAGCAGCCGATGATTCCGGCTCGAAAGTCAAAGAGCTGTCGTTCAACTGCAGCTTTTCGAGGCTCTCCCGGAGGTTCTCAAAGTCCTCATTTTCAATGGGATAGATGCCGGCATAGACCATCGGTTTCACCTCTTCAAAACCTTGGATGGCCTCTTTGCAGGGATTCGCAACGTGGGTGATCGTATCCCCGACCTTGATCTCCGTCGAGTTTTTGATGCCCGTGATGATGTAGCCCACATCGCCCGCTTTCATCTCCTTTTTCTTTATCAGGCTGATCTGCAGGATGCCGATTTCGTCGGCGGCATATTCTTTTTCGGTATGAAAAAAGCGCACTTTGTCACCTTTTTTCAGCGTGCCGTTCACTATTTTATAGTAAGCGATGACCCCGCGGAACTGGTTGAAAACCGAGTCGAAAATCAGCGCCTGCAACGGCTCGTTTTCATCGCCGACCGGAGGGGGTATGCGCTCCACGATGGCCGACAAAACATTGTCCACCCCTTCGCCCGTCTTGCCGCTGGCCAGCACGATGTCCTCCAGTTCGCAGCCGATCAGGTCAACGATCTGCTCCATCACGTCGTCTATCATGGCGTTTGGCATGTCTATTTTGTTGATGACGGGGATGATTTCGAGGTCATGCTCGATGGCGAGGTAGAGGTTGGAAATGGTCTGCGCCTGAATGCCCTGCGTGGCATCCACCAACAACAGCGCCCCCTCACAGGCCGCAATGGAACGCGACACTTCGTAAGAAAAATCAACGTGGCCGGGGGTATCTATCAGGTTGAGGGTATAGGTCTCGCCGTCGGTGTGCTGGTGGTACAACTGGATGGCGTGGCTCTTTATGGTGATCCCGCGCTCCCTCTCCAAGTCCATGCTGTCGAGCGCCTGATTTTTCATTTCCCTTTCGGAAATGGTTTTGGTGGTCTCCAACAAGCGGTCGGAAAGGGTACTTTTCCCGTGGTCTATATGTGCTATGACGCAAAAATTGCGGATTTTTTTCATGTGAAATTAAATGGTTGAATGGTTGAATGGTTGAAATGGTTGAAATGGTTGAAATGGTTGAAATGGTTGAATGGTTGAAATGGTTGAAATGGTTGAATGGTTATCGGCCATCCGTGATAATCCTTAACAGTTTGCTCCTTTTTTCAAAAGGGGCGCAAATATACATGAAAAAGGAGGAGGGAGTTGCCGGAAAGAAAGGTTGGGAAAGATATTTTAAAAAGAGGAAAAACGGGGTGGATTTCAGTCATCTTCGAGGAGCAGCGAGAGGTCAAACTCAAAGCCGGGCAGCACGTCTTCGCCCGGAAGGATATGTTCAAAACCATTGACCACTTCTATTGAGCCATCAATGCGATAGACATAGGTTTTCTGTTCGGAGGGGTCTATCAGCCATGCGAGGCGGACACCGTTTTCGATCCAGGTGTCTTCCATTTTGGTCTTCAGTTTTTTCAGCGCGTCGGTTGTACTCCTTACTTCCGCCACAAAATCAGGGACAACCCGGGAAAATTTTTTCCGCTCAAACGGGGGGAGTGCTTTCCATTTTGCTTTGGTCATCCATGCAGCGTCAGCGGCTTTTATAGAGCCATCGGGCAGCTTGAACCCGCCGGAGGCATTAAACGCCTTTCCCAATTTTGTTTGCTTGTTCCAGTTACGGAGTTCGGAACTGATTTCATTCTCGACAATGCTTGATGTAAGACCAACCGGGGACATAACGATTACTTTTCCGTCCTTTTCCCGCTCAACCCGCAATTCTGGATTGGCTGCACAAAAATCATAAAACTCTTTTTCCGACATATATAGGATATGCAGCTCCTTTTCAGGGGCAACATTAATTTCCAAAATATGTGCATCATGTTTGGTGGGCATCTATTTAGGTTTTGACTGCGCAAAATAAGCCTTTTCCAATAATTTGAAAACAGAAACCTTGTTGCTTTAACCTCAACCTGCGTTAATAGGTCAAAAGTTAGCAGTGGAAAAAATTTAGGTGATGGCCGGTGCCTTGAGGTGATGCCTTTGCGAGGGGGCAGCGGGTGGAAAGGCGTTGCCTCAAAACCAGTTGGGAATTCCATTTTGAGGCAACGCCTTTCCACCCGCCACAGCACCGCAAAGGCATCACCTCAGGGCACCGGCCATCACGTGATTTTTGCCACTGCCTAAAAGTTTATCCCGGTCGTTGTGTCTTCTCCTCTCCCTACTGAAAGAAGGGCAGGCAGACGGTCTGCCAAAATCCATCGTTGCCATGCCTTTTCGCTTCTTCGTTTTTGCATCGCTTTTGTTTTTTTCAAAAAATATTTTTGGCCAGTCGGCCAATATGCCCACCGAACAGGTCTATTCATCCGAAGTCTATTTTGATTTTGGAAAACACGAGCTGCAGCCCGGCTCGGATACTGTATTTTCAAAAATAAAAAAACTTGTCGGAGACAAAAGCGGCCTGTTTGTCAAAATAACCGCCCACACCGACTCAATCGGTTCACTGCAAAACAACCTCGCCCTCTCGCAGCGCCGCGGCAATGCCGTGAAACAACGTTTTTTGGAAATGGGCATCCCCGACAGCCTCCTCCAGGTCGCTGATTTCGGCGAAACAAAACCCGCCGCCACCAACAGCACCGAAACGGGCAGGCAGAAAAACAGGCGGGCCACCATCGAAATTTTGAAATACCAAAAAGCCACGGCTGCGCCAAAAAAGGAACCCGCCGCCATTTTGGCGAAGCCTGGAAAAATAATTTTAAAAGGAAAAATAACGGACGCCGAAAGTGGCCTCGGCCTGCCGGCAACGGTCATCATCAGGAGCAAAGAACGGCAGGACACCTTATATACCGACGCCTCCGGCAAATTTGAAAAGCAGTTGCCACCGGGCACCGTCGTCGGGGTGGACGCCTTTTCGGAATGCCATTTTTTCGCTTCGCAAATGCTGAAAACGAAGCCGGGGATGCCGCCGTTGGAACTGAAACTGAAACCCGCCAAAACGGGCAAGTCGCTCGACCTCAACAAACTCTATTTTATCGGCGGGCAGGCCAAACTGGTTGA
>DROJ01000603.1 GCA_011321935.1 Bacteroidota bacterium
ACATCCCGAAACATTTTGACATGATGAAAAACTTATTCCTGGGCTTGGCCATTTTATTGTGCCTGCTCAAAACCGGTTCCCTTTTCTCCCAGGACGAACAACCGCCGCTCCACGGCATTGCTGCAAAAGTCCTTTTCATTGATTATGGTTCTCCAAATTCTGCCGATTTTCAGGTCTCCAATGGATTGGAACTCGCCTATCTGCGCCACATCAAAGACAACTGGGCAGTGGGCCTACCTGTAAAAATAGGTGTGGCCGACCTGCCCGGAGATATTTCCAAAAGCACTTTCGTGAGCTTTGATGCCATCGGGCAATACCGTTTCACAAGCCCTGAAAAAACATTGATTCCTTATGGCTTTGCTGGTCTGGGTATTGTTTTCGACGGCTCTGACAAAAACAACTTGCAAGTCCCCGTGGGCTTGGGCCTATATTATAAGGTGGGCGAAAGCAGCTATATCACAGGGCAGGTGGAATACCGCAAATCTTTTGACGACAACCGCGACAACCTGCAATTGGGGCTGGGCTGGTACTATAAATTAAAAGCCACGCCCCGCCCTCCCGGCCCTGCCGATGCAGACAACGACGGCATCCCCGACAGCGAGGACAGGTGTCCCGATGAACCGGGCATTGCACTTGCCTTTGGCTGCCCCGACACCGATAAAGATGGCGTTCCAAATGGCGAAGATGACTGCCCGACCGAAAAAGGCTCTTTTGCCAATAGGGGATGCCCCTCGCCCGGCGACAAAGATGCCGATGGCATTGCCGACAAAGACGATAAATGTCCCGATGTGCCGGGGATCGCTTCATTGGACGGGTGTCCGCCTCCTGAAGCCGTTTCTTCCATTGATACCGACGGCGACGGCGTTACCGATGACAAAGACAACTGCCCGGACACCGCAGGTGAAATAAACCTGTTTGGTTGCCCTGACAGGGACGGCGACGGGGTGGCCGACAAAGACGACCGCTGCCCGGACGAGGTAGGCCTGCCCATCAGGCATGGCTGCCCGCCCAAAGACACGGACAAAGACGGCATCTTGGATGAAGACGATGCCTGCCCCACCATTCCCGGTAAAGCGGCGACCAACGGCTGTCCTGACAAAGATGGCGATGGGGTAGGGGATGCAGAAGATGATTGCCCCGATACGCCCGGTTTTGCCAGTGCCAAAGGATGCCCCGACATGGACGGCGACGGCGTGCCCGACCGCTCCGACAAATGCCCCAACATGGTGGGCGAGGCTGCCCATGATGGATGCCCTTTCATTGATAGTGACGGCGACGGCATTGACGACAGCGAGGATGACTGCCCCAATGAAAAAGGCAGCAAAGAACTGCTCGGCTGCCCTGATGGCGACGGCGACGGCATTCCCGACCGCCTCGACCAATGCCCAACGGAAGCAGGGACTGCCGACCGCAACGGATGCCCCATCAGGGACGCCGACAATGATGGGGTAGAAGATAAATTTGATAATTGCCCGGACGAACCCGGCACGGAGAAAGCCCACGGCTGTCCCGACCGCGACGGCGATGGTTTTGGTGACCCTTTTGACAAATGCCCGGACGAGGTGGGCACCAACAAGGGCTGCCCTGACCTCAACGAAGAGGAGCGGGAATTCCTGCGCTTTGCTGCCAAGAATATTTATTTCGACACTGGCAAAGCGACCCTGCGGGCCAAATCTTATACCACCCTGAACAGGGTAGCGGATATTTTGATGAAATACCCCCGCTATCATTTGAGCATCGGAGGCCATACCGATAACGTCGGAAATGCAGAAAGCAACCGGCTCCTTTCCGAAGAACGGGCGAGGACTTGCCATGAATATTTGCTTTCGAGGGGCTTGACCACCGACCGCATGTCTTTCAAAGGATACGGCGAATCGCAGCCGGTAGCTGACAATAGCACCGAGGAGGGGCGTTTGGCAAATCGGCGAGTGGAATTTACGGTTTACCTGCCGTAACCGAGGGTATATATACTCGCTTGTCGGAGCGAGCGAAGGCCAAGTGGATTTGAGCCGGATACGAAAGATGCCGGGCGAAGTGACATTCGCCCGGCATCTTTTCATGCGGCGGGAAGAATCCATAGGTCATATTGCCAATCTCCTTAACAGGTCGGCTCACTTTTCCACGCAATTTGTCAGCTCCACATTGTTATAGTAATCCATGCAGATACATTTCAGCACCACTTCTTCTCCGGGGTGAAATTCTTGGCGGGGGTGTTCGCTTTGGGCATCGAAAGTGCAGAGTACGCCGAAGGTGGGGTGCTTGGCTGCGAGCATAAGTTTGGGCATTCCGTTGCGGCCTTTTTTGATGTCGGTGATTTCGCCTTTTACTTCTATTGTTTTGTTCAGGTATTTTTGGTTGGCGGCCGATTCGTCCTCGTAGAAATCGGCGAAGAGTTCTGCGGCACTGATCGTTATATCAGGAACAGCGGCTTGCATACCTTCTTTCTGGTTGCCTTTCAATAAAAAATAAAAAGCTGCTCCAATGAGTAGGATGCCGATGAGGGGAGGGAGGAGTTTTTTCATATTTGGCAGCATTAAAATACCCTGCAAAACTTCCTTCGCTGTTTTATTCACAATCGGCCGGGAGGTCTTGCGTCAGCCAAAGGTTGATCTGTGCCCCCATCTTGATCGTTCCAAGTTCGTCATATGGAGGGTCTTGTTTGTAAACATATGCGGTGTTCCTATCCGTAACCGTCGCATCTTCAATGATTTGGCCAATGTTCAAATTGTAGGTACTCACCAAAAAATCAGCGGCATCAAATCCCATGCACTTCAGGTCGGGGATATTCATTTTATTCGTTTTCCGCTCTGTCACCACAAAATCCAGCGTTGAGCCTTCCTGCACTTTATACCCTCTCTTGATGTCGCTTTCCGTTACTTTTTTATCGCCGTCAAATAAATATTTGATCGTATTGTTGGCCTGCTTGCGGTCATAGACCCGCTCTTTCACTCTCGATTTTATTTTATGGCGAAGCTCCAAGCGGCGGCTGTATTGATCGAAATCATAACTGCTTTCAGAAAAAAGCGGCAACAAAGCAGTTTTGGGCTTGCCGGTCACCGTCACATAAATCATTCTCCCTTCTTTGACCCTCGAAAGCGGTTTTGGGTCTTGGTTGGTAATCAGGCCGCTCGGGTTGCCTTCCTTCCACACCGAGTCTATCACCTCAAAACGGAAACCTTTATTGCTGCCGTTGCGCTTGGCATCAGAAAGGTGCATGCCCATAAAATCATCAACCTGCACGGACTCCCCATGGTTGGTATAACAGTTGAGCCCCCATGTTGTCATTATAAAAAGCACAATCAGTAGCCCCAGTAATTTGGCAAAATTGATCAGAAAAATACGGCTTGAAATAAATAGCCACACCTCTTTAAAAAAGGATAATACTCTATCCATAATATTTGTTCGTCTATTTAAAATTTGATATCCCCTTCGGAAAAGCGCAAAAGTAAGCCTTTCTTCAGTCTTCAGTCCATAGTCCACAGTCTTCAGTCTTCAGTCCACAGTCTTCAGTCTGGCTGGAATAAGACACTGGTTTCAGGAATTACTCCAACGAGACTGTGGACTGTTGGACTGTTGGACTGTGGACTGAAGACTGAAGACTGTTGGACTGAAGACCGGAAAAGTCGTTAATTTGCTAATTATTGGGATAAGGTCGGCCCACCTTAAAATCTGCCGGGTGAACTTCCGTTCCATTTGAAGTCAAAAAAAAACGTAACTGTTCAGCATTAGCACTCAAAAGGTATTTCCCGCAAAGTCCCGCAAAGGTTTCGCTAAGTTTCGCAAAGCGAGGCGAGTACACGTTTCGCTTTGCGAAACTTAGCGAAACCTTTGCGAAACTTTGCGGGAAACCTCCTCATAGTGCTGAATAGTTACAGAAAAACTTATGCGAATCATTCTTTATTGCTTCCTTGCCACCTCCTCGCTGATCGGTTGCAGCAATGTCGAGACAGTTGAAAACAAAGACGACAATGGCGTATTAATAGAAAGATACAGCCGGAAAAAAGATTCATTTGCCAAGCACGGCCCCTATTTTTCTTATCACCCAAATGGCCAGGTCATGGAACAAAGCACCTATAAGGACGATGTACTGCAGGGCGAGACAAAAGTATTTTTTGAAAACGGGAAATTGGATTATGTGGAGCATTATAAAAACGGGAAATACGAGGGCCTTTACCAAAAATATTTTGAGAACGGGCAGCTCTCCAACGAAGGCCAATACGTGGACAATGCAATGAGCGGCATCTGGAAGAGGTGGTACAAAACGGGCGAACTGAGGGAAGAAGTGACCTTCGCCGACAACAACGAAAACGGCCCCTTCAAAGAGTTTCATAAAAATGGAAAACCTAAAACGGAAGGCGTTTATGTCAATGGCGACAATGAACAGGGCGAGTTGAAAATGTTTGACGAAAACGGCGATTTGATCCAAAAAATGTATTGCGAATACGGTGTTTGCGCAGCAAGTTGGAAGGCCGGGGAGGGAGACATCGAGGTGGATACGGCCAAGATCAAAAGGTTGGCGGAGTTGAAAAGGAATGCGGAGATGAGGGGGAACTAACACCCCTTGCCGGAAGTGTAGGGAACCAGTTCCCCATTTCCGTTTCAAAGCAAAAAATAAATTTATTTTATCATAAACAAACAACTGGTTTTCAGCCTAATACACAAAAATGAAGAAAATTTACCTCAGCGTCATTTTGCTTGTTTTTATTTTTCAAAACCTCTGTGCGCAAGTAGTCGGCGGCGACAATGTTTACGAATTTCTCAATCTCTCTGCCTCTGCCCGCATCACCGGTTTGGGGGGGAACCTGATTGCGGTGAGGGACGACGACGTGGCCCTGGCCTTCAACAACCCTTCTCTTTTGAACTCTTCCATGGGTGGGCAGATCGGCTTCGGCAACAATTTTTACCTCTCCGATATCAACCACGGATATGTCAGTTATGGGCATTACGCCAAAAAATGGGACCTGACCTGGCATGGCGGCGTACAGTACATTTCTTATGGCGACTTTCAGGCAACAGATGAGGTCGGGAACGTGACGGGGCAGTTTGATGCAGGGGAATATGCCTTCACGGTGGGCGCTGGAAAAGAATTGTACGAGCGCCTTTCGGTCGGCGCCAACCTTAAATTTATCACCTCTCAATTTGAAAGCTACAACTCCGTGGGCATGGTGGCCGACCTCGCCGCTACTTTCCACGACACCAGCCGCTTGGTGACAGTGGCCTTGGTTTTTAAGAATATCGGCACGCAGTTCAGCACCTATACGCCGGGCAACAGAGAATCAGTTCCATACGAAATGCAGCTCGGTGTTTCAAAAAGGTTGCGCCACCTGCCCTTCCGGATTTCCGTCATTTACCGGTATTTTAATAAGTGGAACATCCTTTTTGATGATCCCAATTCGCAGGAAGACATCTTCTTTTTCGGCAATGACCAAACGGCCAGC
>DROJ01000604.1 GCA_011321935.1 Bacteroidota bacterium
TAATTACCTTTTGACCAGGGTGTTTTTCCAAAAACTTCTTGATGTTGATTGCTTGTTGCAAATCACGCTCTTCCTTCCTGGAAACAACTTCATAGGCAAAAGCTTCAAAGCCCAGTGAAATTGCCTTTCTGATCAAATTGCCCATTTGTGGTTCACGGGTATAGTAGCCGGTCAAAAGGTTGTTCAAAGGATAACCTCTTTTGTTCAACAGGGTATCCATCAGAAATTTTGTGGAATCGATGATATTAGGGGTCAAGGTTTCAACCCCCAAATACCTAAAACCATTGTTGTAAAGGCTGTCCAATAAACGATAAGTAAATATTCTATGCCGGGGATTATTATGGGCTTCACTTATTATTACTATTTGTTCATTTTTTGTCCTTTCAGTCAGGTAATCAATAGCATTGATTGGGTGATATCTTACAAAATTAAGGCTATCTTGATAAGACATGGTGTCCAATCCCCAAGCCAAAGGCAATTCGTAGGTCATAAGCGCCTTTTCATATTCCCCGATAAATGTGTAATAATAAGATGCTTTGCTGTCACTTAATTTACCGTTTTCCAGTTCCTTTTCAATTTCATAGCAAAACTTGATGTCAAACTCTTTGGACCTATCAAACTGGCTGTAAACGTGAATATTTACAACCAGGAATGTTAGTAACAGAGGATAAATCTTGCAATTGTTTTTTCTGATGGACATTTTTGAAGTAATTAATGTAAAACAATTTTTAAAGTCAAGAGGCTTTGTTGCATGAATCCTGCTCTTCTGAGTAGGTTAAAAGTGGGCTGGTTTTGTATGTTTGCTTTTTTAAATACGAAAACTTCAAACACACCAGCCCATGGCAAAGGTAATAAAGGATAGCCACTCAAGTGAGAATCCAAAGAACAAATACCAAGTTCTCAATTGGTCAGACTACAACAAAGCTTTAGTCAAAAGAGGAGATATCACGATCTATTTCAGTGATGAGGCCATAGAAAATTGGTATAGTGATCTTCCCAATCAGCGAGGTGCTCAACCAGTGTACAGTGACCTTTGCATAGAGTCGCTTTTGATGTTTAAGGTCGTGTTCAAACTGGCATACAGACAGACACAGGGTTTTGCCCAAAGTCTTCTCAAATTGATGGGTGTAGATGATTTGGAAGTTCCATCGTACAGTCAAATTTGTCGCCGTGCAAAAGACTTGAATGTAATTCCTTACCAGATACCCAAGAGTGGTCCTATTGTAATCACCATTGATTCAACGGGCCTGAAAATTTACGGCGAAGGGGAATGGAAAGTCAGGAAACACGGTTATTCCAAGCGGAGGACATGGCGAAAACTTCACCTTGGTGTCGATCCTGAAACCGGTTTCATTCATTGCCATACCCTGACGTTGAACAGTGTGGACGACGGGTCACAGTTAGGAGACCTGCTCGACCAGGTGGAAACGGAAGTGACCGATGTTTGTCTTGATGGTGCATATGATCGCTTAGACTGCCGGGATAGTTTAATCGAAAGAAAGATAAACCCCATCATTCCGCCCCGGGACAATGCTGTTATATGGTACCTTAACGAACCAGATGATATTCCGAATTATCCACGTAATGTTGCTATAAATCGAATTGATGAAGTCGGCAAAAAGGAATGGAAGATCGAAACAGGTTATCATCGCCGAAGTTTATCGGAGACAGCTATGTTTCGCTATAAGACCATTCACGGCAACAAATTATATTCTCGAAATACTTCCAGTCAAGAAACAGAAAACGATATAAAAATAAAAACACTCAACATGATGACAGCCATAGGTATGCCTGAAACTGCACGAATAAAGGCGGTTTAATTCGATGAAAAATTAGCGATAGTTATGCTCTTTCGATTTATGCAACAAAGCCAAGTCAAGATAGATGCGGTAGTCCCATCCCAGACATTTTTAATATCATCTAAGGATATTAATTCGTAGTTCATTTCTAAATTTAAAACATTCAACATCGAATCTACTATTCCCTGAGTTTGTCCCTTTTTTTTGGGTCAAAATTTTCAAGCAGTTCTTTCTCCAGTTTTTTCAGGTCCAAGGTTTGGGTATTACCGGACAGGCAATGGCATATTTCCCTGAAAAGGGTTTGCTCATATTGCTTGAATTTTATCTCCCTCCCCCGCTGTTCGGGCGGGAGGTGGATGCCCCCCAAAAGCGGAGTGTCCGCAATGTTGGACAAGCCTCCATATCCAACGCCTGTCTCGGTGTCCAATGCTTGTGAAAGGGGCATATCCTTTTCTCCGTACCTGTCCACAAAAGCCCTCTTGAACCGTTGGAGGTTGCTGTTTTCGCTTTTATTGGAAAGTTTTTCCAAAAAACGGCAAACACCCATAAGCTGCTGTTTGATGCCCGAAGACAACACTGCCTGCCCGGTGGGCTTGAACATGTCCACCTGGAAAAGTTTGTTCTCATCGGCCTTGATGCCCAGTTGGCCAATGCTTTTATGCAGGTTAATGTACTTGGCTATGTCGTTGCCAACTTGCCTGTCCAGTTCCCCCATTTTTTTGATTGCCCCTGAAAGGCTGTCGTGAAAAAGGGACATCCCATTTTTTCTATTGTTCTTCAGGAAACTACCGATTTTTTCGCCAAGAGGGCGACCCGTCACGTTTGGTTCAATCTCGCTCACCAAGAGCTGTGCATCAATGATTTCATGGACAAAACCTGCGGCTTCTTCCCCGCTTATCTCGTCGCCCCGGAGGCTGGCTACCAGTTGCTTGAACCTTGCCCCCTCCTCAGCAGTGACCAGTATTTTTTCAAGGTATGGGTTGGCAGAGACGGAAGATATTTGGTGCTTTCTGGCACCGTCCTTCACATAGTGTTCGATATATCTATAACTACTCTGCGACTTATAGAGCGTTCCGTTGGGGAAAAAAAGAAGGGTTTCCCTCGCCGTGTTTTCTTTCTCGATTTTCTGGGCAAGCTCGCAGAGGAATTGCATGTCCAATCTTGTCCGCCTTGTGTATTTTTCCCTGGGTGGCAGTTCGATGTCCGTCCGGTCCCCCCATCCGAGCACTGAGCAACCCGCCATGAGGCCGAAAGGAGTGCAGCGGGCACGCATCCTGAGCAGGTATTTGCCGAGCGAAAAGAACAGTTTTTTTTCTTCTTTTTGGGAAAGTCCGCCCTCTTTCCATTTTTCGTAAGCACGGTACAGGGCGGGGGAACTCA
>DROJ01000605.1 GCA_011321935.1 Bacteroidota bacterium
CCCTTTTCAATAACTCCTGTCTTTTGAACAGTTCAAGATCAGATTCCAGCATTTCCCTGATCAGTCCTTTTAAATTATATTGCGGTTTCCAGCCTAATTTTGTTTTTGCTTTAGTTGGGTCACCGATCAATAATTCCACCTCCGTCGGCCGGAAATAGCGCGGGTCCACTTTTATGATCGTACTTCCTGTTTGTACTTGATAATCAGGATGGTAGGAACCGACTACAATACCGACCTCATCCACGCCCTCGCCGTCAAAAGACAACTCGACGCCTATTTCATTAAATGCCATCCTTACAAATTCCCGTACCGAAGTAGTCACGCCCGTTGCTATGACAAAGTCATCTGGTTTGTCCTGTTGCAGCATGAGCCACATAGCCTCTACAAAGTCGGCGGCATGGCCCCAATCACGTCGGGCGTTGAGGTTGCCGAGATAGAGTTTTTGTTGCAGGCCGAGGGCGATTTTTGCGACAGCACGGGTTATTTTCCGGGTCACAAATGTTTCGCCACGGTACGGGCTTTCGTGGTTGAACAATATGCCGTTGCAGGCATACATGTCATATGCTTCCCGGTAATTTACGGTAATCCAATAAGCGTATAATTTTGCCACAGCATATGGCGAGCGGGGATAAAATGGCGTTTTTTCGTTCTGTGGAACTTCTTGCACCAAGCCATATAGTTCAGAAGTAGATGCTTGGTAGAATTTTGTTTTCTTGGTCAGCCCCAATAACCTGATGGCCTCCAATATACGTGTGGTGCCGAGCGCATCTGTATTGGCCGTATATTCTGGGGCATCAAAGCTGACCTTTACGTGCGACATCGCTCCGAGGTTGTATATTTCGTCGGGCTGCACCTCTTGAATGATACGGATTAAATTGGTGGAGTCGGTCAGGTCGCCATAATGGAGGATGAACCTTTGGTTATCAACGTGGGGGTCTTGGTACAGGTGGTCAATGCGCTGTGTGTTGAAACTGGAACTGCGGCGCTTGATGCCGTGAACTTCGTAACCTTTGCTTAAAAGGAGTTCGGAAAGGTAGGCGCCGTCTTGGCCGGTTACGCCTGTTATCAGGGCTTTTTTCATGTCGGATTAAATTGTGATTTTTTTTGACTATGGTATAGGGCGAAAGCGAAAACAATGCCTATGTGCCGCAGGGCCGCACCTATTCCCTGGATCAGGGGTTTTCATATATAGCAACCCTAAATTATTTTAGAAAACCTATATTTTGATAAAATCAACAATTACTGATTTTACCAAAATATAGTTTTTCTGTTTTCAATTCGGATTGCTATAGAATACATAGAAAAACCGCAAACACCAATGTTTTCTATGTGAAAACACCGTTGTGGACTATGTGTTAAAAAAAGCAAGGAGCCGTAACAATGGTCTTTTATTATTTTAAAGACCGGAGCGCGCTCGTTTATTTTATTTATTTCCTCCATGTTTTTGCCCATCGGGTAAATCATTGCCTGTCTTCAGCCATCTTCTCCGTCACCATTCCACTCCTCTGCCAGCACCAGTTCCCAGCCGTTGAAAACTAATATGACTTTCGTGAAATTTTCAGGGGCCTTATATTTTTGGATTTGTTTACGTGCCCCTGCCATTGTTTGCTCAAGCAGTGCTTCCGTGAATTCCTTTCGCCCGATGTATTTGATTTCAATGACACCTCCATAAGGGATGTCGGTTGTGACAGGTTTCAGGTAAATGTCCACATATCCTTTTGTCACTTCCTTTTCGGTGCTCACCTCGAATAGTTGGTTGAGCGACAGGTAGGCAATCAGGAAACCTTTCACGAAATGCTCTCCCGCTATGTAGTCCCTGATTTTTGAATTTTTTTCCAGTTGTTTTGCCAAATAATCAAAAACATCCAATTTTTGAAAATATGCAAATCGATGGACAAGTAAATTGAACTCGTCGAGGTTGATGTCCAGCAGTCCCTGTTCTTTGAGGGCTTTTTGAATAAACCCGGCAAGGATTTTTTGAATGGTCTGATTTGGGATGCCCAGCGTTAAAAGTCCCGTTTCATATTTTTCAATGCTTATCAATCCAAGGTAGAACAATAGTGAAATGAAATTGTTCCTGCTCCTTATTTCAAAAGCGCTGAAGCTGTCGGCTATTTTCAACAACTCAACATGGCCGACGGTAAGGATTTTTTCCAGTACCGAAAAATTGCCATTGAGTTTTTTATCGGTCTCAATCAAAAAACGGATTTTGCGGTAATCGCTGCGCACGTTGATGTCTATGAGTTCCCTGGGTTCCATGTTCTCAGTTATCATGGAATTGAGATAATAAAGCACCATATCGGTATTATAAATGGTGTGACCGATATTCTCATTGAATTTGTACCCATCATACCATTTGTCCATCCTGTCGCGAATCATTTCCCTTTTGTCCGACAAGTTGAAGTGGTCCAGCATTGCGTCCAGTTCATCGCGGGTCACACCGAGTATATCGTTGAATGGCAGGCGGGTGGTGATGTTGCTGCCTATATTGTACCCGCTCGTCACATCGTACATCGCCAGTGGGCTGACACCGGTGATGAACATTTTCTTTACGGGTGCATCGTTGCCGCCGGTTCCGGCTTTGAGGGTCTTAAAAAACTGCTTGTATTTGGA
>DROJ01000606.1 GCA_011321935.1 Bacteroidota bacterium
TTGGGATACCAAGGCGGCGGGATGAGCAACGAAAGTACTTCTTCTCCAAGCGTGACCAACTGTACCTTCAGCGGCAATACGGCGGTCACCTTCGGCGGCGGGATGTTCAACCTCGCCTCCTCTTCTCCAAGCGTGACCAACTGCACATTCAGCGGCAACTCGGCAGCCGCCGGCGGAGGGATGGGCAACCAAACCTCCTCCTCCCCTGCTGTGACCAACTGCTCCTTTAATGGCAATACGGCAGGTAATGAGGGCGGCGGGATGTTCAACTCTTTTTCCAGTTCTCCAACCGTGACCAACTGCACTTTCAGCGGCAACTCGGCGGCCACTGGTGGCGGGATGCACAACCAATTTTCCTCCTCCCCGACCGTGACCAACTGCATCCTCTGGGGCAACGGCTCTGAAATCAACAACGTTAACAACAGCAACCCCAACGTCGCCTATTCCATCGTGCAGGGCGACTATACGGGCCCGGGCAACCTCGATGCCGACCCCCTCTTCGTTTCCGCCAACGATCTGCACCTGCAGCAATGCTCACCAGCCATAGATGCGGGCAACGACGCTGCCGTGCCTGTCAGCATTACTACCGACCTCGACGGCAACAACCGCAAGTTCGAGGCAATCACGGGCGGCATGATGGTGGACATGGGTGCCTATGAACATCAAAGCCAATTGCCCCTCCCGGTGGCCACTTGTCAGGCAGCGACCAAGAACCTCGATGCGAACGGAAGCACGATTACGGTCAATGCGGGTGAAATTGATAATATGAGCACGGCGACTTGCGGACCCCTTGCTTTTCAAATTGACGGGGCAGCGAGCAAGGATTTTGATTGTGCCGATATTGGGAACAATGCCGTCACCCTCACCGTGACGGATGATTTGGGGCAGCAATCTACCTGCATGGCCACGGTCACGATCACGGATGGGATAAAGCCCGTTTTGTCCAACTGCCCGGCCAATATTTCGCAGCCCATGGATGCGGGCCAATGCGGTGCGGTCGTCACATGGACCGCCCCCATGGCAAGCGACAACTGCGATGCCGGCCCAAGCCTCGCACGGACACAAGGGGCAGCGAGCGGCTCTCTATTTGCCGCAGGCACAACAACCATAAAGTACAAGGCCACCGATGCCTCCGGCAATGAATCCTTGGAATGCGTGTTCACGGTGACTATTTTGGGCGACATGGAAAAGCCCGTTCTGTCAGACTGCCCGGCCAATATTTCGCAACCCATGGATGCGGGCCAATGCGGTGCGGTCGTCACATGGACCGCCCCCACGGCAAGCGACAACTGCGATGCCGGCCCAAGCCTCGCACAGACACAAGGGGCAGCGAGCGGCTCTTCATTTGCCGCAGGCGCAACAATCATAAAGTACAAGGCCACGGATGCCTCGGGCAATGAATCGTTGGAATGCGTGTTCACGGTAACCGTTCAGGGCGATGCGGAACAGCCCAATGCACAGTGCAAAGGCCACACCGCGGTATTGGATGCGACGGGGATGGCGAGTATAAGCGTCTCGGATATTGACGACAGCTCGACCGACAATTGTGGTATTCAAAGCATAAGCCTCGACCGGACAAATTTTGCTTGCAGTGATGTCGGCAACCAGTCGGTGACGCTGACAGTAACGGATGCCGACAACAATGTTTCGACCTGCACCGCCACGGTCATTGTCGAGGACAATGTTGCGCCTTCGGCAAATTGTCAAGATGTAGCCATCTCCCTCGGCAGCGACGGGACTTATGCCCTTGCCCCATCCGAGGTCTTCCTCAACGGCAGCGACAACTGCGGCAACGTCAGCCCGGCCTCCGTGATGCCCAATGCCTTCTCCTGCCAGGACGAGGGCACCAACACCGTCACCCTGACAGTGGACGATGGCCATGGCAACACCGCTACTTGCACCGCCACGGTAACGGTCAACGAATTCCTCAGCGCTCCCTCCGTCAGCACAAGCGGCGAGACTTGCGCAGGTGCAGCCGACGGCAGCATTACCGTCAGTGCCCCGGCATCCGCAGGGCAGGTCGGCTACTCTATTGACGGGGGCAACAACTTCCAGTTCACGGGCAGCTTCGCCTCCCTTGCCCCCGGAGTTTACAATGTTGTGGTCAAAGTATTTGGCGTAGCCGCAATCTGTGAAAAAACAGCAACAGCTATCGTGGCCGCAGGCACTGCGCCCACCACTTGGTACAAAGACCTCGACGGCGACGGCTACACCGACGGCCTCACCCAAACGAGTTGCTCGCAGCCAATTGGGTACGTCGCTTCCGCCCTCCCCGGAGACTGCAACGACAACGACCCCAATGCCTTCCCCGGACAGATATGGTACAGGGATGCCGACAACGACGGCTACTCTGACGGCACTTCCCAAACGGCCTGCCTCCGCCCTGCCGGCCATAAAACGGCTGCGGAATTGGCCACCGTGGACATTGACTGCAACGACAGTCCCGCTACGGGCGGGAGCATCAACCCCGGGGCCACCGAGGTCTGCAACGGCATTGACGACGACTGCGACGGGCAGGTGGACGAGGGCACTACGGGCGGCCTCACCTTCACGGGCAACGTGGCCTTCTACACCCAGGCCGCAGTGGATGCCTTCTCGCAGTGCTACTCCATTATCGATGGCAACCTGACCATCGCCGGGGCGGGCATCACCGACCTGTCGAACTTGGCCAACCTCATCGAGGTAACGGGCAGCGTGACCATCCAGGCCACTGGCCTAACCAACCTCGCCGGACTGGACAACCTCGTTGACATTGGCGGTACGCTGACCATCTATTTCAACAGTTCATTGACCTCGCTCAACGGGCTGGAAGCACTGACCTCCGTTGGCGGCAGCCTGATGATGTACTATAACTTTTTGTTGGATGACTGCTGCGCAATTTATACCCTGCTGAACAGTGGCGGAGTGGCCGGGACGGTCTTTATCCTTTACAACAAAACAGGCTGCAACAGCCAAACGGAGATACTCGCGGGATGCAATACTTCCAGCAGTTTGTTGGCACCGCCCGGCAATGGCGGCCAGGCATTTTCTACGGCCCCGGCAGCTTTTGAAAAAACGGGATTTGAGATATACCCGAACCCTGCTTCCAATGTGGTGAACATCCGTTTGGACGGCAGGGCAGTGTCGAATGGGCTGATCAGGGTTTACAGCTTGACCGGGAAACTGATATTGGAGCAAAGGCTGGCAGAAGGGCAGCGGCGGCTGGAAATAGACCTCCGAAGCAGGGGGGCAAAGGATGGCGGCTATTTGGTGAGCTTGATAACGGACGGCCAAATTGTAATCAGGAAATTGATGCTTGTCAATTAAGGTTGGCCATTGGCGTCGGCAGGCAAAATATTTTTACAAAACGCTATTGCATGAGAAATTATATTTTCCGGAAGTGGTAATTTTGACGTGATAGGTATAAACATGTCTATCTGACTTCCAAGCACTAAGCCCAAGCCCCCGTCTCCGCTTCCTTGTTCCCGATTTTCGGGAACAAGGAAGCGGAGACGGGGGCTAATGCGCGTTTGCATAATTTTCTAAAATACCGACTACCTTTTCCAGCATCTCCTCCGTAAAATCCAGATGCGTCACAAAGCGAACGGTGGAAGGCCCGAAGGGCGCGGCATTCACCCCTTCCATTTTTATTTTTTCCAAAAAAACAGCGGCAGTGAGCGGGGCGGCGAGGTCGAAGATAACGATGTTGGTCTGCACCGGGCGGACGCTTGTCACCCACGGCTGCGCTGCAAGAATTTCACCCAAAACCTTTGCGCGGGCGTTGTCTTCTTTCAGCCGTTCCACATGGTGGTCGAGGGCATAGATGCCTGCTGCGGCGAGGTAGCCTGCCTGCCTCATGCCGCCGCCCATCACCTTGCGGATGCGCCGTGCTTTTTTTATAAAACCAGCCCCGCCGATGAGCAGCGAACCGACGGGCGCACCCAGCCCTTTCGACAGGCAAATGGAAATGCTGTCGAACTGCTTGCCGATGTCTTCGGTGCTTTCGCCCGTCTCCACGAGGGCATTGAACAGGCGGGCGCCGTCGAGGTGCAAGCGCAAGTCTTTTTCTTTGCAGAGCTTTGAAATGGGGCGCACTTCGTCGAGGGTATAATAGCTTCCTCCGCCTTTGTTGGCCGTGTTTTCCAGCACCACCAAGCGGCTGACGGGCAGCCAATCATGCAGGGGTTTGATGGCTGCGGCCACCTGTGGGGCAGTGATTTTCCCGTTGGTGCCAGCGATCAGGTTGATGCCCACACCGGAGTTGTAGGCATAGCCGCCCGTCTCGTATTGATAGACGTGGGAGTAGTGGTCGCAGATCACTTCGTCCAGCGGTTGGGTATGCGCCTTGATGGCTATTTGGTTGGTCATGGTGCCTGACGGGCAAAATAGGGCCGCCTGCTTGCCGAACATTTTTGCGGCCTTTGCTTCCAGCAAATTTACGGTCGGGTCTTCGCCAAAAACGTCGTCGCCTACTTCGGCGGCCATCATGGCCTGGAGCATGGCAGCGGTGGGCTTGGTCACGGTGTCGGATATTAGGTTGATCTGCATGGTGGTCCTGTTTTTTGTGTTTGGTAGGATAGCCTTTAGGCTGTCCCGGTCAACGACGTTTACGTCGTTGGTCAATGTAAGTCATGCACAGGCGTAAACGCCTGTGACCGGGACAGCCTAAAGGCTATCCTACCAAATGGCCAAAGGTAAAAACCAAGTTTATTTCTATCCCAAAATGCAAAGATTTTTGCAAAACAAACGTTGCTTTAAAAAAGTGGCTTCGATTTTGTTTTGCAATATTGCTTGCCTGCCGATAGGTAGGTTTTATTGAAATGCAGCTTCTCCTCAAAACTGCATGAACCGAGATTTCATTCTTCCCTTTCACATCCCCTTTTACACATCCCCTTTTATTTTTTTTGGTAAAAATGCAGCTTCCCTTTCCTTGTGATGGGATTTTGCTTTTTTCATTCCCCGCCAATTCTCCAAAACAAAAATCTATTGACATGAAACACAAATTACTGATCACTAGCGCTTGCCTACTGCTTTTATTTTCCGCCTGCAAACAAGATGAGACTGGACAACTGGAGCAGCACGACGACCTGAGCATTGCCCTCAACGAAGCCTTCGGTACCCTCGGCGCATCGGCCTTGATGTTGCCCGGCACCAACGAACTTTCAAAAATACCGCAAGACCCCAAGAACCGCCTCACCAAAGAAAAGGTGACTTTGGGTGCTTTGCTGTACCACGAAACGGGCCTTGCCCTCAATCCAAAACATGCCGAAAACAGCGGTAATTATAGCTGCGCTTCCTGCCACTTTGCGAGTGCGGGCTTTCAGGCCGGACGCCACCAAGCCATCTCTGACGGGGGCATGGGCTTTGGCATAAACGGCGAAGGCCGGATGCCCAACCCGATGTACGACCCAATGGAACTCGATGTGCAGCCTATCCGAACGCCTACTACCCTGAACAGTGCCTACCAAAACCTGATGCTATGGAACGGTCAGTTCGGGGCTACAGGCATGAACACGGGGACGGAGGCACTGTGGACGCCGGGCACACCCATTGAGGCCAACAAGCTCGGTTATGAGGGAGTGGAAACGCAAGCGATTGCAGCCCTTAACGTACACCGCATGAAAGTAGGTGAAAACATTTTTGCCGGACTGGGCTATTCTAATTTGTTCGATGCGGCCTTCCCGGAAGTGCCTGAAACGGAACGCTATGACCGGGAACATGCCGGGCTGGCCATTGCTGCTTACGAGCGCAGTTTGATTGCCAACGAAGCACCTTTCCAGCAGTGGATGAGGGGCAATGAAAATGCCATGACCAAGGATGAAAAATGGGGCGCAGCCCTCTTTTTTGGCAAAGCAAAATGTGCCACTTGCCACAACGGGCCGAACCTCGGCAACATGGAATTCCGAGCCATCGGCATGAAAGATTTGTACGAAACACCGGAAGAAACTTTTCAGGCCAGCGCAGAAAGCAGCGCCAACCTCGGGCGTTACAGTTTCACAAATGTCGAGGCCGATAAATACAAATTCAAAGTACCGCAGCTCTACAACCTCGCCGATTCGCCTTTTTATGGCCACGGCGCGAGCTTCCGCAGTATCCGTGACATCATCGTTTACAAAAACAATGGCGTGAAAGAAAATGCCAACGTGCCCGACAGCTACCTCGACGAGGCCTTCCAACCGCTCGGCCTGACCGACGAAGAAATTGACCAGATCACCGCATTCATCGAGCATGGCCTGCGCGATCCCAACCTGATCCGTTACCAGCCGCTGTCTGTCCGTTCCGGCAATTGCTTTCCGAATAACGATGAGCAATCCAAAGCCGACCTGGGTTGTGATTGACGGGGAAAACCAGAGTTTGAGAGAATGAGAGTTTGAGAAAACCAGAGTTTGAGAGAATGAGAGAATGAGAGAATGAGAGTTTGAGAGCAGTATAGAGAAGGGACTCTTTGGTTCTCGAACGAATACCAAAGAGTCCCTTCTCTATACTGCTCTCAAACTCTCATTCTCTCATTCTCTCAAACTCTCAAACTCTGGTTTTCTCAAACTCTCATTCTCTCAAACTCTGGTTTTCCCCGTCACAAATTTGTTTTATTGAAACGATCCAACTTCCTGCCATCCTTTTTTACTTTTTTTCCAAATTTTGTGACGTGGTAAAACCAGTGCCTTTTATTGAACACATCAATAATTAAAGCCCCTTCCTTTTTTATTTTCCCATTAAAATAAAAAATATTGGACTTGTTGCCGCATCGGCACTGGACAAACACGCTTGCGGCCCATAACTTTGTACCCTGATCTGTGACTTATTTTCGATGATTTAAGAATCCTTCTCATCTTTTAATATCCTTCCCCTGCACTATATTTTTTTGGTCAAAATGAAAACCTGGTGTTTTGTTGGCCATTCAGTTCTCCTTCTCTTTTACAATTTTTAACCATTACTTACACCCAGCACAATGTTCAAACAAACACTGCTCGTTGTCCTTGCTGTCCTGTTTATTCAGTTGCCTGTTTTTACAAAAAACATTATTTATGTAAAACAGGGTGCGGATGGCAAGGGCACATCTTGGGCCGATGCCACGGGCGACCTCCAATTTGCCCTCGCCAATGCCAAAAGCGGCACCGATATATGGGTGTCTTTTGGCACCTACCTACCTGTGAGGTGCAATCCTTGTTCTGAGGGTGACCGCTCTATTTCTTTCATCATACCTGACGGGGTGAAGGTCATCGGTGGCTTTAAGGGAAACGAAACCCGCCCCGGCCAACGAGACTGGCGAAAATACCCCACCCGCCTCAGCGGCAATATTGGTGAAACACATGATTCCGACAATTCTTACACCATCGTATATATCAAAAGTGTGGGGAGGGAAACCATCCTCGACGGACTGATGCTTTCTGATGGGCGCGCCCTGGACAGGTCGGCAGAGCTTGGCCAGCCGCAGCGCTCGGGCGGGGCGATGTTCATTGCCGGGGTGACCTCAAAAAAACAGACCAAGCCCACATTTGTCAACTGCCTTTTCATCAATAATTATGCGCTGGAAGGCGGCGCCGTTTACAACGACGGCTCGGAGGGAGTAGCCAGCCCGGGCTTTGAGGACTGCATCTTTACGGGCAACAAGGCCATCAACAAAGGCGGCGCAATTTATAACGATGCCCATTGCGAAGCATACATCAATTACACGCAGTTCAACAACAACGAGGCGGCCTATGGTGCCTGCGTTTTTATTGATTGCTCGGGAAAAGGCATGTTGCCCAGTTTCCTGCACTGCACCTTTGTCAACAACAAAGCACAATATGGCGGCGGGCTTTTTTATAAAGGAATTGACCACCTCCCAGCTTTGCGCACCAGCCGCTTTTTGAACAACCGTTCGGAAAAAGGCAGGGATATATTTTATACCAAAACCTGAGGGAGAACCAGAGTTTGAGAGTTTGAGAGATTGAGAGTTTGAGAGCAGTATAGTAGAGGGACTCTTTAGTTTTTGAACGAATACCATAGAGTCCCTCCACTATACTGCTCTCAAACTCTCAATCTCTCAAACTCTCAAACTCTCAATCTCTCAAACTCTCAAACTCTCAATCTCTCAAACTCTCCTATTCTCAAACTCTCATTTTCCCTTTCCACTCCTTAATTTTGCGACCGCAATAAAAAATGGCCGACCCTGGTCTCCCAATCACTGATCGGACCAATCACTAATCAACTAATCACCAATCACTAAAAATGGGAAGAGCATTTGAATACAGAAAGGCCCGCAAAATGAAACGCTGGGCGGGCATGGCCAAAGCATTTACGAAAGTAGGCCGGGAAATCGCCATTGCCGTCAAAGAAGGCGGCGGCGACCCCGATTACAACCCCCGCCTGCGCATGGCCATCCAGAAAGCGAAAGCAGTGAACATGCCGAAGGCCAATATCGAAAATGCCATCAAAAAGGCTTTGGGCAAAGATTCGGCGAACTACGACGAACTGGTCTATGAAGGCTACGCCCCGCACGGCATCGCAGTGTTGGTGGAGACGGCGACCGACAACTCCACCCGTACCGTTGCCAATGTGCGCCACGTCTTTTCTAAGTACGGCGGCTCGCTCGGCACTTCTGGCTCGGTGGATTATATGTTCTCCCGCAAAGGTATTTTTACCATAAAAAAAGAAGACGTGAATGACCCCGAAGAATTTGAGCTCGAACTCATAGACCACGGCCTCGAAGAAATAAAATCCGAAGACGGCGACTACCTCCTCTACTGCGACTTTGCCGATTATGGCGCCCTTTCCAAAGCCCTCCACGACATGGGCATCGAAGCAACGGAGTCCAACCTCGACCGCATCCCTTCCCACACCAAAAAACTATCCGACGAGCAAGTGGACGAGGTCATCAAATTGATTGATAAAATGGAAGAAGAGGAGGATGTGCTGCAAGTCTTCCACACGATGGATATGTCGGAGTAGGAGAGTTTGAGAGAATGAGAGTTTGAGAGTTTGCCTGCCTGCCGTTAGGTAGGAGAGCAGTGTAGAGAAGGGACTCTTTGGTATTCGTTCGAGAACCAAAGAGTCCCTTCACTATACTGCTCTCCTACCTAACGGCAGGCAGGCAAACTCTCAAACTCTCATTCTCTCAAACTCTCAAACTCTGGTTTTCTCAAACTCTCCCTCCCACAAAGTTCCTTTCTATCAAATCACTTCCAAAAGCATAAGGCAGGTAAGCCACCGAGGGCATCGGTTTGGTGATGAAAAAATTGGCTCGTTTGCCGCGGGCGATGCTGCCGTATTTGTCGGCAGATTCGAGGGCGAATGCGCCGTTGAGGGTGGCGGCGTTGATGGCTTCTTCGGGGAGCAATCTCATTTGGATGCAGGCCAGCGAAAGCACGAAGGACATGCGGCCGGAGGGAGTGGTGCCAGGGTTGAAATCGGAGGCGAGGGCGAGGGGCAGCCCGGCATCTATCAGCTTGCGGGCAGGTGGGATGTGGTCGTTGAGGAAAAACGGGGCGGAAGGGAGCAGCGTTGCCATCGTTTTTGATTTTTTTAAAATCTCGATGTCGGCGTCGGCCACCACTTCGAGGTGGTCAACGGAAACGGCGCCGTACTTGACCGCTGCCGCAATGCCGCCGAGGCTGTAAAATTGGTTGACGTGGATTTTTGGTTTCAATCCATATTTTGCGCCTGCGGCCAATATTTGTTCTGTTTCGGCTACTGAGAACGCTACTTTTTCACAAAAAACATCAATATAATCGGCCAGCCCTTCGCCTGCTATTTGCGGAAGCATATCGTTGATAATCAGGTTGATATAGCCTTGTCGGTTGCCGTTGCGGTACTGCATGGGCATAGAATGTGCGCCGAGGAAAGTGGCCTTGATTTCCATTTCGCCCGTCTCTTTCAGCCGCCGGATGACGCGGAGCATTTTCAGTTCGCTGTCGGTGGTGAGGCCGTAGCCGCTCTTGATTTCGATGAGTCCGGTGCCCTGTTTTTTTACCTCCTGCAGCCGCTCCAATGCCTGCTCAAAAAGCAGGTCTTCGGGTGTTTCTTGCAACCGTCTTGCCGAGTTCAAAATACCGCCGCCTTTGTTGGAAATTTCTTCGTAGCTCAGTCCTTTGATGCGGTCAACCCATTCGTTTTCCCTGCTTTTTGCAAAAACGAGGTGGGTGTGCGAATCGCAAAAGGAAGGGAAGACCATGCGGCCGGTGGCGTCTATTTCGCGGTCGGCGCGGAGGGGGCAGTTCTCCATTTTTCCAAAGTCTTTGATGCGGCCGTTTTCTGCGAGAAGAAAGGCGTTTTTGATGGTGGACAGCGTGGCGAGTTCGTTACCGGGGATGGGACTGCTGCGCGGGTTTTCTTCCGTTCCTACGAGTTCTTTGATGTTTTTGATGAGGAGGTTTTCAGACATGGCGGTGGTTTTGTTTGTTTGGTAGCACAGCCTTTAGGCTGTCCCGGTCAATGGCGTTTACGCCGTTGCTGATTTTGCTTGGATGCGCCGACGTAAACGTCGGCCACCGGGACAGCCTAAAGGCTATGCTACCAGTAAAAGGCCAAAGGTAGAAAATGTATCAGGTCGTCAATTTGTCCAAGGTGGAAGAATAATTTATGATTGCCGAAAAAGAAAAACCAGCGTTCGTGAAAGTCCGCGCATGAGGCTATTTAAAACCCGTTTATCTATTACCTTTACCCGTTCAATAGACTTTAGGGAGTTTGTAATAAATAACCTACCCATTCTGGCTCGTTCTTCCTGCCTGCCGGCAGGCAGGTTTCCTTCTAAGAGCACTTGAAAAAGTGAACCGTAGCCCCACTATGCTTAATTTTTCAAGCACACTTACAAGAAAAAATAACTTCGCCATAACGGGTAGGTTATTTTTTACAAACTCCCTTATTTTAAAATTTTTTGCATGAAGCTTTTTCAAAAGCAATGAATTTGGACGGTTTGTGTGCTGGCGCGCACAAATCCGAATAAGGTCTAATCTACGCCACAAAATATGATTTTTGAAAATCCGCAAATAGAAACAGGCCAATTGCCTTCGGTAAATGACATCGAATACAAAAAGCTGGCGCCTGCTTACAAACAGGTCGAGTACATCGCAACGGCCATTTTTTTTGCTTTTTTGTTGATCGGTGCAGTGATTGCATTTTACAATGTCCCCCCTGAACATGAGGATGCCCGTTCCGGTATTTTCATCATTTGGGCAGTCCTGTTTGCCCTCAGCATGTACCTCGCTGGCAAGCGTTACGAGATGTCCGGCTACGCCCTCCGGGAACATGACGTGATCCACAAATACGGTGTGTGGTGGCGCACCGTTACGGTCATACCTTTCAACCGGATGCAGCATTGCGAGATCAGCCAGGGGCCGGTGCAAAACATTTTTGGCCTGGCCACTTTGCGGGTATTTACCGCAGGCGGCAACAGCAGTGACATGGCCATTGACGGGCTGGAACACGAAGAGGCCAAACGGATCAAAGATTTTATCACGGAGAAGATAGGGTCTCAGTCGGCAGTCTTTAGTCGGCAGTCTTCAGTCTAATCCGTCGCTGGTTCAGGGCAGTCTTCAGTCGGCAGTCCTTAGTCGGCAGTCTTCAGTCTAATCCGTCGCTGGTTCAGGGCAGTCGGCGGGCGGCAAAGAAAACGGCGGCAATGTAGCGGACGAAATCAGCGGGGAGGGCAATTTCCCAATTTCCCAATTTCCCAATTTCCCTAATTTCCCAATTTCCCTAATTTCCTAATTTCCCAATTTCCCTAATTTCCCAATTTCCCTAATTTCCCAATTTCCCTAATTTCCCAATTCCCTAATTTCCCAATTTCCCCAATTTCCCCAATTTCCCAATTTCTCAATTTCCTAATTTCCATTTTATGAACCCTTTCGAGCAGCCGACCCGTCAGTCCATCATCGCCATTTTGTTTATTTTGGGGCGGATATTCAGGATATTGTTGCGGCAGTTGTGGGTGCTGATTTTGGTGTTTGTGTTCAACCCTAAGAAGCAGGCTTTCTCGAGTTTTACCATCGGCATCATTGGCTTGGCGGCAGTGGGGGCAGTGGCCTCGGTCATTTCTTATTTCCGATTGTATTTTTATATAAAAAACGATGAGCTGGTGCTGGAAAAAGGGGTGCTGCGCAAAAAGAAAGTGACGGTGCCGCTCGACCGCATCCAATCGGTCAATTTCAAGCAGACACTGCTCCACCAGATACTCAATGTAGTGAGCGTGGAGGTGGATACGGCGGGTTCGGCGGGCAAGGAATTTTCGCTGCAAGCCCTTAAAAAAGAGGAGGCCAATGCCCTGCGGGACTATATCGAAAACAACCGGAAAGTGATCGCAGCGAGTAGGGGGGGGCAAAAAGAAAAAGATGTTTTTTCGGCTGAAAAAGAAGAAGCTTTGGAAGAAAAAACGCCCGCCAAACTCCTTTTCGAACTCAGCCCTTCCGACCTCATCAAGATTGGCGTGAGCCAAAACCACCTGCGGACGGCGGGCATCATCATGGTCTTTTTTCTCAGTTTTTTTGATGACGTGGAAGATGCGCTCGACCTGAAACTGACCGACCGATTGGAAGAATTTTTGGGACTGGCGCAAGAGGCAGACTTCCTGCCCTACCTGCTGATCGGCATCCCTTTTTTCTTGGGCATCTCTTTTTTCCTGACTTTGTTCCGCACTGTTTTGCAATATTTTTCCCTCAAATTTTGGCGCACGCCGCTGGGCTTCAAAATGGAGAGCGGCCTCTTTACGCGGCAGGAGGTTTCGGCCAATTTGCAGAAAATACAATACGTGCGCTGGGACAGCAGCCCACTGAAACGGGTGTTCAAAATGGTGGCCGTGCGGCTGCCCCAAGCGGCGAGCATTCAGGTGACCCGCAAGCTGTCGGCCAATGTGCCAGGCTGTTACCACGAGCATCTGAGCGCCATCCGGCAGGCCTATTTTCCGAAGGAGAAAGAATATGCGGAGACGGCGCACGGCATCAACTGGCGCATCATGTTCCGGATGTTTTTGAAGCAAGGCGTTGTGCCTGTTGCATTGCTGATGCTGGTCAGTTATTCTTGGCTGGGAAACGGGATTTGGGTTTGGCTGCTGTGGCTGCCCGCGGCACTTTGGCTGGCCTATCTTTTTTATAAAAACTGGCACTGGTACGTGAGCGAGGAAGGTATCCGCACCTCTTGGGGAGTGGTCAGCCAACATGCTATTTTGCTGCAATGGTACAAGGTGCAGGCCGTCAGCATCCGGCAAAATTATTTTATGAAAAGGCGCGGGCTGGCGCACCTCGTTTTGTTCACGGCAGCGGGGGCGGTCAAGGTGCCTTATGTGAGGGTGGAGAAGGCGAGGGAGGTGCAGGATTTTGTGCTTTATAAGGTGGAGGTGGATGGGCGGAGCTGGATGTGATTGATGTCTTCAACATGAAAACTGCGTCGTCCTAAAAGAACTTTTTTCGGTCATGCTGATGGCAACCTTGTTTGCCTTTAGCAGTTCCGTGTAGGGTTTGGAGCAGTACTGCAGCCCCCTGTCGGAATGGTGCACCAGCGCCCGGTCTGGCCAGCGCCGCAGCCTCTTTTCTTTGTGCCGCCTTTGTTCGTAGAAGGCCTGGCGGCTTTTGCCTAACAGCCCGCGCAAAACCCCCGGCCCAACAGTTTTGTAGAGAGCCTTCATCTTTTCGACTGTTTGGCGCCAGACTTTTTTCTGAAGGCAATCCTGAACTGTTCCTCGGCCAGATAGATCATCGTTTCAAGGGCTTCTACTTTTAACTCCGACAGACAGGGTCAGGTGGCGCTGCAGTTGACCTGTTCCTTGAGCGGCCGCTCATCGCCCACCGCTCCGGCATGTTCTTTTTTGGGCATGTCCAATTCGTTTTGCGTACAAAGTACACCTTTTCGACGGTACCATTTGACGAATTCTTTCACTAGTGCCTTTGGCACTATATTTTTCAACGCAAGGCGTGGCTTTTAACAGTGCCTTCGGCACTATATTTTTCAACGCAAGGCGTGGCTTTTAACAGTGCCTTCGGCACTATATTTTTCAACGCAAGGCGTGGCTTTTAACAGTACCTTTGGCACTATATTTTTCAACGCAAGGCGTGGCTTTTAACAGTGCCTTTGGCACTATATTTTTCAACGCAAGGCCGCTAGGCCGCAAGGGAACGCAAGGGTTAAAAGCCTCGTCTTGCCTTGCGTTCCCTTGCGGCCTAGCGGCCTTGCGTTGAAAAATATAGTGTCGAAGGCACTAGGCCCTTGTTCTTTAAGCCGTGTTCTTCTGCCAGTACGGCGTAGCTGTCTTGGCCGGATAAGTACTCTTTGGCAATTTTACGCTTGAAGCCCTCTGGGTAGCGGTTGCGAGACTTTGTTCTTTTCTTTTGTCCTGTCATGACTTTGCTCGTTTTTGTGCAAAGCTATTTTAGGACGAGTCAATAAAATATGATCGGACGGAATACCAACAAGGGGCAGCCGCATGTTTTGCTCCGTAAAAAATAATTTGCAGAGACTTGGCACAAAATAGGCCGTAAAATATAATATATACTATCTTGCCGAAAATGTGGAAAAAAGGGCGTTTTCGGGCCTTTTGGCCAAAGAATCTTTGGTTTTTAGAACCCGTCCGCTACTTTTCCGTTTGATTATTTTGAAAAACAGATAACGCAGAAATTAAAGTTTATGTCAAGCTATATAAAAAAGCCTTCTCTTTTTAAGGTACTCTTTGAGACGAGGGCGCTGTTCGAATTGGGCGTTTATTATTCTTCTTTTCCCTTTTTGAAAAATGTGCCGCGGGGTGAAGGGCAACCTGTTTTGGTGCTGCCCGGGCTGTTGGCAAGCGATTTTTCGACCGGGCCATTGCGCAAATTCCTGAACGCAAAAGGCTACCATGCCTACCCCTGGCAGCTCGGCCGCAACCGGGGGCAGGTAGAATACATCGAAAAACTGGAGGACAAAATAAAAGGGCTCAATATCAGGCACGGAAAAAAAGTGAACCTGATCGGCTGGAGCCTCGGAGGTATTTTTGCCCGCCTGATGGCCAATAAAATGCCCGGCCATATCCGCCAGGTAATCACGCTCGGCTCTCCGTTCATGGGCATACACGGCGAAAGCAATGCAGATTTTGCCTATGAAATGGCGAGCGGACAAAAGCGGGGCGACGTTGACCCCCAGGTACTGGCCATGATCGAAAAAGTACCCGACATGCCATTTACTTCTATCTACTCAAAAGGCGATGGCATTGTCTGTTGGCAGCACTGCATCGAGCCGACAAAAAGGGACAATATCCAAAACATAGAAGTGATCGGCAGCCACTTGGGCCTCGGCCACAATGCCTCTGCCCTGTTGGTGATCGCCGACCGGCTGGCACAGGAGGAAGGTTATTGGCAGCCATTTGTTTTTGAGCGCGGCATCAAAGGACTGGTTTATCCGCAATATTGGAAAGGGGCTTCGGCGGTGCTTGTCTGAAAATATCAATTGCAAAAATGTGTAAGTATTCCGCTTTTTTTGGGCAGGCTCATAGGTCAATTTTTTTTTAATAAAAATAATTTTTATAAAACGCTCATTTTGAGTAAAAAATAGATTTGCTTAATTTTTAAAATTTAGTAAATATAGACTTATGGGACAGCCTCCACAAACAATCATTTACGCTCGGCAAGACACAGGTGAATGAACAGTCCCCACGGTTCTTCGCCGCCCGTAGCCCTGTCCAATTGTTAGCGGTAGGGATCCCCAAACCAAGATAAAGTTGCAAGCAATCTGTGAAAATCAGTTCAATCAGTGTCCAATCCTATTTACCGACAGGCAGGCTATTTATTTTTCTCACCAACCGGCACATTTTCCACAGCTTCCACCTCGTCCGCCCAGGGTACTAATTTGGAGGGGTAATAATCAATCCCCATTATTTCAAATCTCGTTTTTTGTTTGCCCAGCCGCACTTTATAGTCCTCCCAATTTCTTTTTTTTGTGGCCGTCCAGCCGATTTCCGCATGGCCGGGCAGGCGGGGGAAAACCATGTATTCCAGCTCGTCCATATTGGTGACGGTCTCCGTCCAGAGCGGAGCTTCTATGCCGAGGATGTTTTCTTTTTCCACACCTTTTTCCAAAGTTTCGAGCGCCCATATATAGGCCGAATCCACCTCGACGAAGCCCGCCCAGTGCAGCCCCAGCTTTGTGGTGGAGTCGTATTGCATGTCGAGGTAGGCCTTGTTGGCGGGCGACATCAGCACTTTGGCGTGGTGTGCCACGGCGGCCTGTGCGTTTTCGGCTTTTGCCCAATACTGGGCGATTGAATTGGGTTTTAGGCTGGCCTCTACCACTTCGTCCCAGCCGATCATCAGCTTGCCGTGCGACTGCACAATGTCCTGTACGCGGTTGATAAAGGGGATGTAATCTTTCTTTTTGGTGACATGCGACTCGTCGCCGCCGATGTGGATATAAGGGCCGGGGGTCAGCGCTGCGAGTTCGCGCACCACGTCGTCCACAAATTTATAGACCACCTCTTTGCTGGTGCAAAGGGTGCTGAAGCCGACCTCCGTGCCGGTGTACAGTTTCCTCGCTTTGCCGTCGCAGTTCAGTTCGGGATAAGAAGCCAGCGCCGCGTTGGTATGCCCGGGCATGTCAATTTCCGGTACGATGGTGATGAAGCGTTCCTGTGCGTATTTTACAATATCGGCGTACTGTTCTTGGGTATAAAAGCCGCCTTTGCCACCGCCAACTTGGGTGCTGCCGCCGTGCTTTGCCAAGTTGGGCCATGACTTGATTTCGATGCGCCAGCCCTGGTCGTCGGAGAGGTGGAGGTGGAGGTAGTTCATTTTATAGGCCGCCAGCAGGTCAATGTAGCGCTTCACGTCTTTGACCTGAAAAAAATGGCGCGAGACGTCCAGCATGGCCCCCCGGTAGGCATAGTCGGGGCTGTCAAAAATGCTTCCTGTTGCTATCTCCCAGGGGCCCGGTTGCTTCGTCCCCATTTCGATCCTCGCCGGAAGCAACTGCCGGATGGTCTGAATGCCGCGAAACAGGCCAGCAGGTTTGCGGGCAGAAAGGGCGATCCCGTCAACGGTAATGTTGAGCAGGTAGCCTTCGTCGCCCAGTTTGCTGTCCTCTTCGGCGAGGGCCAAATAAAAATGCCCGGGGCCGGGTGTTTTGTCCCTTGCAGAAACGGGCAGCTCAAAACCAGTGGCCGGGTGCAGGCGGGCGCGCAGGTAGTTGCCGATCTGTTGCAAGCCTTCCGCTCCTTCTTGGACGTAAATAGTGGTCTTCTCCGTAATCTCAAACGAACTCCCGGTCGCCCTCACAGAGGCTGGCAAGGGGATGAGGTTTTCTTTCGACAAATCTTTTGGGGTGGGCGTTTTTGTTTCACAAGATTGGAAAAGGGCGAGGGCAATGGCCAGCCCGGTTGAAAGTGCAGTCAGGAATTTGATTTTCATTTTTGATGGATGTTGTGCAAAAAATAAGCGCTCAATGTATCAAACATTTTATTAATCCCAAGAAAAACCGGACAAATTCCCCAACAGATTGTTTTCTTTGCCATTTTGAAAAACCAACCCATTCGCAAGATGATAAAATTGTGCAAGCACATCGCCCAAGCCAACTGGTTCAATACCACCGTTATCCTTGCCATCTTATTGGCCGGAATAGTAGTTGGCATCGAGACTTATGGCGAAGCCGTTGAAAAATGGCTGCCGCTCCTCCATTCTTTAGACTGGCTCATCCTCTGGGTTTTTACGGTCGAAGCAGCAATCAAAATACTGGCAGAAGGGGATAAACCCTGGCGTTACTTTAAAGACCCCTGGAACATTTTCGACTATATCATTGTCGTTGTATGCTGGCTAGCTGTCTTCCTTCCGGGCATGGACGCAGATTTTGTGGCTGTCTTCCGTTTGGCGCGCATCCTGCGGGTGCTTCGGTTGGTACATGCGCTGCCACAACTAAAGTTATTGGTAGATGCCATGCTGAAAAGCATCCCCTCTATGGCCTATGTCGGCATTTTGCTTTTCCTGCTTTTTTACATTTATGGCGTGATGGGCGTATTTGTTTTTGGAAAAAACGACCCCGTGCATTTTGGTGACCTCCTCACTTCCATCGTCACCTTGTTTCAGATAACGACCCTCGAAGGTTGGGCGGACATCATGTTCCTCAATGTCCATGGCTGCGAAGATGCTGTTTATGGGCTGGAAGGCGGCTGCCCCAAACCTAAAGCTTCTGGAATCTGGGCTATGGTCTATTTCATTTCTTTTGTACTCATCGGTACCATGATCGTCATGAACCTGTTTATCGGTGTTATCATGAACAGCATGGACGAAGTGCGCAACGAGCAGGTACTCGAAGAACGGTTGAGGCAGGCCAAAGGAGATGTGCCCCTGATTGACGTTGAAATAGAAGCCGTAAAAAAGCAAATGGAAGATATCTGGGACAAACTGGATTTCATCGCTTTTCAAGTAAAGGAGAGGTCTTGAATTGCTTGGTTTCCCCATTGCATTTGATACACCGCCGAAGTAAGGTTCCAAACGACAATGACGCAATGAGCAACATCGCTTTCGTTTGCTTCGTTAAATGCTCCGAGTTTTTTACAAACCGGGCACAAAAACCGATATGTTTGCCGTTCAGATAACTTATCTTCCAAAAACATCCTATCGCCACCCTATTTCTGTATAATTTTGCCACTTAGCTTTTGGGGCGATCCCCTTTTAATTTTCATTTTCATTTTCATTTTCATTTCTATGATATACCGATTATACCCATTGACAATCTTAATGCTCGGAGCGCTCTCTGTTTTTGGCCAAAGGCCACAAAACATTTCTGTTGAAAAAGGGGCGCGTACCGGCGCTGAAAAACTGTTCGCTTGTCAAGACCAGTTTGCCGGCACCATCAGCTTTGCCAATTTTCTTGGGCAAAGCAACGATATTGACCCCGACACCATTTTCCTTTGCCTCAACGATGTGATAGATGTCGTACACAACGGCGACGCCGACCTTACGGGCGACCCGAACAGTGCGACCACGCCGGGCATTACCTATGCTTGGTTCTCTTGCCCGCCCACCGTTTCTGGCCCTAACTTGGCCACTATCGCTACGGATCCATGTATCTTTCAGGGGCCACCAGCGCCCAGCAATGATTTTTACGTGACGGCAGGCGGGGCGGCAAACGGCAACATCCAATTTGTCAACCAAGGTGCCCTGCAGAACAATTTCAATGGGGGCGCCCCTATCTTGATCTGGTTTGCCCCCATCACCATTGATGATTTTTCAATAAAACTTTACGAGAACGACCCGGTAACGGCCGAGAACGGCCCTTGTGTCAATATGAATGTCGGCGAAGCATTTCCGGTGGTCTATCTGAACAGCATAGAACTGACCAATTTCAACCCGAACACCGGCACCTCTGGCTGCGACGGTTCAATTACAATATCGGGAGGCTTGTCCGAATTCGACGGCAGCCAATACGACGTCACCATAGAACTGGTCGGCAACCCTTCGGTTACGGGAACAGTTGTCGGCGGCAACCGGGTCCACGGCGGAACCGTCACGTTTCAAGTGCCTGCCCCCGGGCTGTACAATGTCAACGTGGAAGACGGCAAGAGTTGCGGGGGTACGGCCCTTGTCAACATGACTGCCTGCACAAGTGTAACCCAAACCATTGAAGGCGCAAACGTTGCGGCCACCGATAACATCTGCTTGGAAATAACCAACGAAAGCGGGTTTGACAATATCCAGTCCATGCAATATACTATTTCGTGGGACGGGTCGGTACTGCAATATACGGGCGTCAACAACCTCAGCCCGCTCTTGCCCAGCTTCAATACTGCCAATTTCAATAATGTCGGAGATTCCCTTTTTGTCTCTTGGTTTCAGCCTATCGGCGGCACTACGCTTCCCGACGGGACTGTTTTATATGAAATCTGTTTTGACGTTGTCGGTATGGACGGGGACTGCACCCAACTGCCTTTTATCGAGGCTGGCGCAGGTATAGAAATGGTGGATGCCAACGGGAACGAACTGGGGTTCAACGGCATTCCCGGCCTCGTTTGTGTTTCTGCTTCTGCCCTCCAAGTGGATATCGTGCAGGACAGCGTGACTTGCCCTGGCGGAACGGACGGGGGCTTTACGACCACCGTGGCAGGTGGAGGTACGCCACCCTATAACGTGACTTGGCAAAACACCATGGGAGGCCCCATAAACGGCCCTGGGGTCATCAATGTTGATGGAGGGGCTTTTCCCGCTACGGGCCAAGCTGCCGGCACTTACTTGGTCATGATCACCGATAGTTCGATGCCTCCTCTCGTCTCGGTTCAGTCCATCGAGGTATTGTCGCCCCCCATGCTCAACATCCTTTTTTCCGTCACCTTGCCCCAGTGCAACGGCGACAGCGGAAGCATCTTGGCTACCCTCGCCCTCGACACTGTACCCGTGGTAAACCCTACCCTGAATTACGATTTTGCTTGGTCGAACGGAGACACCACACCTGCCATCAGCGGCATCACCGCTGGAAATTACACCTTGGAAGTAACAGAAACGGCTACCGGCTGTACTTTTAGCAATGATGTGTTTTTACCGCAGCCAGCCCCTTTGAACGTGGTTGTGCAAATAGACTCTGCTTCTTGCTCTGGCAAGGAGGACGGGGTCATTAACGTTTCGGTTACGGGCGGCACTCCCGATATCAATGGCAGCTACAACATCCAGATCGGTTCTACCGGTACTGTCGGCACCAATGCAAGTGCGATGGTCGAATCGGGCAACTATTCTATCAGCGTTGCCGATAACAATGGCTGCTCTTTCGAGCAAAATATTTTTATGCCTGCCATCAAAATCCTTGCGGTGGACGCACAAATTGAAAACGCCGATTGCAACGGAGATTGTACGGGGAAAATAACATTGACAGGTACGACCACTGGCGGCACGCCGGCCATCCCTTATTCGTTCGCATGGTCTGGCATGCCCAACCCTCCTCCCTCCGTGGATGGCCCGACCACTTCTGTCCTCAACAATTTATGCACCGGCACTTATTCGGTCATCATGATAGACGCCGACGGCTGCGAAATAGACACCACTTTGAACGTCGGCCAGCCAACGCCTTTTGACATCACCCTGGTCAATGTGGAAAACGAAACCTGCCAGCCGGGCAACGACGGCAGCGTTACGGTTGCCGTCACGGGCGGCGTTTTTCCGTACACCTACCAATGGAACGTCGGCAGTTCGACCGATTCGATCAATACCGGGCTGGACGCAGGCGTTTATACTGTTTTGGTGACCGACATGGAGGGCTGCTTTGATACTTTGTCGGCAACGGTCACCATGCCCACGCCACCTTCTATTACTCTTTTGCAAAACGATACCGTTGATTGTGCAAACAGCACGGACGGGACTTTACTGGTCAATTTTTCAGAAGGGAGCGCCCCCGTCATAGATGTGGCCTGGTCGGATGGGCAGCAACAGGTCAATGCGGCCACCAACCTTAGCCCCGGCGAGTACTTCGTCACCGTGACGGACAACAATAGTTGCGAAGCCATTGACACTGCCCTTGTGGTAGCCCCGCCTCCGCTGCTCGAAGACAGCATCGTACTGAGGCCGCCTGTCTGCCCCGGTTTTCCGGGCGGGCAGATCACTGTTTTTGTTTCGGGCGGCACACAGCCTTATAACTTCGACTGGTCTGTGCCAAACCCTCCGCTCGCCGTTTTACCAAATGTTACGGCAGGGGATTATACCGTAATAGTGACCGATGCCAACGGCTGTGCCCCGCTGCCGATCACCGTCACATTGGACGACCCACCGGCCATCACTGCCATCTTCGACAACATTGATTCAGTGAGCTGCACCGTTTCGAATATGGTCTGCGACGGGACGGCCACCGCAACGGCGGGCTACACGGACGGATCAACGGGCATCTTTAATTTTAACTGGCTCAACAGTGGCGAATTCACTTTCAACAGCATGTCGAGCACGGCAACCGAACTTTGTGCCGGCCTCCAGCCGGTCATCGTTTCTGACCTCAACTGCGTAGATACCCTATTTGTGGACATCCCGGCCCCGCCCCCTATCACGCCGGGCCAAGAGACCGAAAATGTTTCTTGTTTTGGGCTTTCTGACGGGAGCATCAGCATCATGCCTTCAGGGGGCACCCCGCCCTACAATATTGTCTGGGCAGGCGGGCAAGTAGGCCCAGACCTCACAGGTTTGCCGGAAGGCAGCTATACCGCAGTCATTACCGACGCAAAAAATTGTGCTTTTACCCACAACGTAATCATCACCGAACCCGAAGTGCTGGAACTGGAACTCAACAATGTCGTCACGGAAGACATCGGTTGCGCAGGTGCTGCCGACGGTGTGATCGGGGTCGTCGCACAAGGGGGCAATGTCGCATTCGGGCCATCCACCTATCTTTGGGAAAACGGCATAGCTCCCACTGACTCCGATGTTGCGTCTTCGCTCTCCGCTGGCACTTATTCCGTTACCATAGTTGATTTCAAAGGCTGCGAAGATTCCCTTACCCATACCATCGTCGAGCCATCCCCGATCCAGTTCAGCCTGAGCGAGATAGAGCCTATCCTTTGTTTTGGCGAAACCACCGAAATCGGCGTTGACTCGGTGTGGGGCGGCAGTGTGGCTACTTTCCAGTTTGGGGTAGATGGAGATTTTGGGAACATTATCGGAACTACGGCAAACGTTTTTGCCGGGGAACACATCGTCTCTGTACTCGACGCAGAGCATTTCTGCCAAGTAGATACCATGGTCAATATCAACCAGCCAATTGAGGTGTTCATTGACCTGCCGGAAGTGGTCAGCATAGAACTGGGCGACAGCCTGACCTCGCTCGACCCGGTCATCGTTTCTTCTTTTCCGATTGACACTTTCATCTGGTCTCCCCCCGACCAACTCTCCTGCACCGACTGCAAAAACCCACGGGTAGCAGCCACCGACGACCAGCTTTATACTTTGACGATAGTTGATATAAATGGCTGTGTGGCAACAGCACAAGTCCTTGTTGACCTCGACCGCAACCGCAATGTTTACCTGCCAAATATCTTCTCCCCGAACGGCGACGGCATCAACGACAAGTTCAGGGTCTATACCGGCGCAGGCGTTACCAAGATCAACTTCGTGCGCCTTTACGACCGCTGGGGAGAGTTGGTTTACGAAAACAACAACCCGGCACCAAGCTCCGATGGGACACCGGGCTGGGACGGGACTTTCAAAGGTGAGGAAATGAACCCCGCTGTATTCCTCTATCTCATCGAAGTGGAATTTCTGGACGGGAGGGTGCTGCTTTACCGGGGAGATGTCAGCTTGATAAGGTAAGCAAGGGGTTTCTTCATTGAACAAAAAGCCCCGCGGACTACCTGTCCACAGGGCTTTTTGTTTTATCGGAACAGTTGAAACCTTTTGGCCCAAACCCGTTATACTGAACCATAATAGGTTTTCCCGAAGTCGTGCATTTGCCCCCGCCAGCCCCCAGCCCCAGAAGGGGAGCACCTGCCCTCAATGTACGACCTGTCCCGAACCCTCGGAAAACCTATTATGGTTCAGTATATGTTTCTTGCCATACCGGATTTTTTTATCATCCTGAAAGTATCCCCTCAAAAAAACGCGTTTGCTGTTTTGAGGGGATACTCCTGAACAACATTTTTATTATGCTTATAAAAAAATACACCTTCATTTTGGCCTCCCTGTTCTTCTTTCTTTTTTCCTGTGCAACCGAAAACGACAACCAAAAGATCATCGGCCAATGGCAGGGCATTACTTGGGATGTCGGTGGCAGGGCATCGGGTCGCAAAGCTGCCGATGTTGTTTTTCAATTCAATCCCGACGACACCTACACCGCTTCCTTTGGCCAGCAAAAAGAAGAAGGCAACTTCCGGCTGAAAGGGAACAAACTCTACACAACGGCCACGGGTAAAGCTGAAAAAATGGTCCGGGTCACCTTGCGTTCTGTTGATACATTGGCCATGGACATGAACCGGGTCGGCACCTTAGAAGAGCTGGTTTTGGTGAAACAATAGATTCTTTGTACCTTTAATTTTTGCCTTTAAATATTAAAACCTATGGATAGCCAAATGTCCCAATTTAAGGAATCTCCATTTCCCGACAACCTGCCCTTATACAGTGGCCTTCTTTTTACTCCTGATCTATATTTCGACCTCAACGATTGCGATCAAGTCCGCGAAACGCTCGACGTTTTTTCGGAAATAGAAATACGCGGCCGGGTCATTGACCAATTTGGCAAGCCCCTCAAAGGGGCGATGATAGAAATGTGGCACCACGCTGATTGGGGCTTGTTCGGGATGGATCTGGAATCAAGTTGCGCCCCTACCGACCCCGATGGGCAAGATTGGAAAATGGCTGTCACCGATGAAAACGGCGGGTATTTTTTTAAAACAGAAA